>JAGSGJ010000033.1 GCA_023955225.1 Sulfurovum sp. | reverse complement strand
TTTGAGCTTGATGTAGATGATTGTTCCATGCTCTTCTTTCGTCACAGGCTTCACTTCATACTCACCTGTACCATCCGTACTGAACATATAGGCTTGCTCTTCACCTGCCTTTTTTGAAATAACATCTACTTTATCTGCTACCATAAACACTGAGTAAAACCCTACCCCAAACTGACCTATAAGATTTGAATCTTTTTTCGCATCACCTGTAAGATTTTCCATAAAAGCTTTTGTACCAGACTTGGCAATCGTCCCTAAATGGTCCATCAAGTCTGCTTCATTCATCCCAATACCGTTATCACCAATGGTAAGAGAATTGTCTTCTTTATCTAGTTTGATGAAAACTTTTCCAGACCAGTCATCTGTCTTGAATTTTTCATCTGTAAGAGATACATAGTTAAATTTATCTAACGCATCACTGGAGTTTGAAACGAGTTCACGTATAAATATCTCTTTATTTGAATAAAGAGAATGTGTCATTAGTTTTAATAGTTGCCCGATCTCTGTTTGAAACTGATGTTTTGCCATTATATTTTTCCTATTTAGTATTAATTTTATGGGATTATAATATATTTTTCTAAATATTACAAGTTTTCTGAAAGAAAGTTTAGTCTTATTGACTAAAGTATGCCTATTTAAAAATGTTTTACTTCTTGATATAATAGTTGTATGAAAAATTTATATCTTATTAGACATGCGAAATCAGACTGGAGTGATGAAAGTAAAAGTGACTTCGAGAGAGGTCTCAACAACAGAGGTCAAAAAGCTATCTTTACTATGGCGAATGCACTCAAAGAGAAAAAAGTGATGCCAGATATTATACTCTCTAGCTCAGCAAAAAGAGCCAAACTCACTGCCAAAGGGTTAGCCAAAGAGATAGATTATCATGGGAAAATCAAATACATTGATGCCCTCTATATGGCAGAACCTCTAGATGTAATTTCCATTATAAATGAGATAAAAGATAAATACGATAATGTATTTATCGTCGGGCACAATCCCGAAACAACAGAATTAACAGACCTATTGCTAGATACCTACATTGATAATGTACCTACTTTAGGTATAGTCGCTTTAGAACTTCCTATCAGGCATTGGAAGGAATTCAAGCCCGAAAAAGTAAAATTAAATTTCTTCATTTACCCTAAAATGTATACATAAGATTTATTGTTTCCACTCTAGGTTTTTTATAGAGATTTTTTCATTTGAAAATGGCTCAACGATGACATCAATCTTTTCTAATTCATAGTGTAAAGGAAAGCCTACTTTTGAATCTTTCGCTGTACTTTCCAAAATATAATACTTCTTTCCATTTACCCAAAGCCCTTTTTTCTTATCCAGTCGTTTATCGTTTATTGGAACAATGATAAAAATATGTTTTGGTACCAAAACAAAATAGGCTTCTTGACCTAGAGCATATAACATAGAGACCAGTAGATTACTCTTATCATCACAATCTCCAAAATTTTGTTGAATCGTTTTTTGTGCTGAATACTGTTGAAAGGTAGTTGTCTGGTAAGGGATATTTGTTGCAAAGTCTAATAAGGATTGTACTTTACAAAATTCATCGGAACAATGTTTTGTTAATGAAAATGCTTTATCTTGTATCTCTTGGGAAGTAGTAACGTAAGATCTATAGATACCATTGGAAGTACCTATATGTGTTTTATCTACGATACCCAGTGCTTTAATAGTACCGTAAATAAAAGCGACAAAAAAGATAGCGATGATGAAAAGAGATAGATTTCTTTTACTTTCGCTTTTCATACAAAAATATACGCTGTTATTCTATTAGTCTTCAGCAGTCTCACATCCATATTTTTCACGCTCTGCTAAAAGCTCTACACCTTTTTTCTCTGCATCTCTTAACATTTTCTTTTTATTATTACTAGCTGTGATTCCCGGTACTGGAAGTGCTGAAGCTTTTTCTTCTAAATGGAAAGCACTGGTATTGTTTACCATGATCGTAAATTCATATAGTTTGATAAGTTTTTTATCTATAGCAGCACATGAATCAGATAAATTAGATGACATGATAGGTTTACTTACCACGCTCTTTTTATCAGGTCTTTGAGCGGTACTGGTAGTCATAGACGTTTGGGCAGCATCTTTTTGACGCTCTGCTGCAACTTCTGCATCTTTTTTCTTTTCGTCTACTATTTGCTCTTTGTTGTTACTCGTTTTGACCTCCGGTACCGGCAGTGCTGTAGGTTTCTCTTCTATGGCAGCATCTTGAATAGACGGCACAGAAGGTGCTGATTTACTTTCCACTTCCCTCTTATCTGCTCTTTGGACAGTAGCCATAGGAATAGGTGTATCACAACCATATTTTTCACGCTCTGCTTCATACTCTGCATATTTTTTATTTGCATCTCTTAACATTTTCTTTTTATTATTACTCGCTGTGATTCCCGGTACTGGCAGTGCTGAAGCTTTTTCTTCTAAATGGAAAGCACTGGTATTGTTCACCATAGTCGTAAACTCATTCAATTTCATAAGTTTTTTATCTATGGCAGCACATGAATCAGACGACCAAACAGGGCTATCTGAAACAACCATATTATCAGCAGATGGATCAGACGACAAAGTAGGTTTACTTGCCACTTCCATTTGGGCAGTGCCTGCAGTCATAGGCGTTTCACAACCATATTTTTGACGCTCTACTGTATACTCTGCATATTTTTTATCTGCATCTCTTAGCATTTGTTTTCTATTATTACTTACCGTAATCCCCGGTGTAGGGATCGCTGTAGCTTTTTCTTCTAAATGGAAAGCACTGGTGTTTTTTACGACTTCAGTAAATCTATCTAATCTCATGATTTTTTTATCTATAGCAGGACAGGGATTAGACGTTAGGTTACTGTTTCCTACAGACGCCATACTATCAGCCACTTGGCTAGTACAGGCAGTCATAAATGTTGCCATAACAAGAGAAGAGATTGTGATTAGAAGAGTTTGTTTCATAAAATAATCCTTATTTTAGATTATTATAGCAGATGCACCTCAAAAAAACTTAATTAGATTGAAGTGAAAGTTACTTCAATCTTGACTGTGTTACCTCATCAGGTTCAACTTCACATAAAAGTGTATCTTGTCCACAGTGTCGACAGGTGGTTCTCATGGTAAATATATACCAGCCGTTTTTGTCTTTTAATAAAGGCTCTTTACATTTAGGACACCGTATTCGACTCCATATAATGGAAAAAACAAACATAGGTACAAAATAAAAAAGTCTGTCATAAAACACTGCAAGTATTACTAAAGTTCCAACTATAAGGAATAAAAAAAGATATTTATAATAAGATGGAACACACATGGCCGTACTACTCCCACTCAATCGTTGCGGGAGGCTTAGAGCTGATGTCATAAACCACTCTATTGATCCCGTCAATCTCATTAATGATTCTTCTACTCATACCTTCAAGTACATCATGTGGTACATGTGCAAAAGTAGCTGTCATACCATCAACTGACTCTACCATACGGATACATACCGTGTTGTCATACGTACGGTTGTCACCCATAACACCTACAGACTGTACATTAAGTAGTACAGTAAATGCCTGCCATACTTTGTCGTAGTAACCTGTCGCTTTGAGTTCTTCTTGCATAATGGCATCTGACTCTCTAATGAGGTGTAGACCATCTTCTGTCACAGCCCCCATCGTTCTAATAGCAAGACCAGGTCCAGGAAAGGGGTGTCTGCCTATCATGTTTTTAGGTAGCCCTAGTTCAAGGCCCAGTTTTCTTACCTCATCTTTAAAGATCTCTCTAAGAGGTTCTACCAGTTCAAATGTCATCCAATCCGGAAGTCCACCTACGTTATGGTGAGATTTGATCGTTTTAGATGGTCCTTTTACTGAAACTGACTCAATAACGTCTGTATAAAGTGTTCCCTGTGCTAGAAACTCAACATCTGTATGCTTCTTAGCTTCGATGTCAAAGACTTCAATAAATTTTTCACCTATTGCTTTACGTTTTGTCTCTGGGTCAGACACACCCTCAAGTGCTGCCATAAACTCTTTTTTTGCATCTACAGTGGTGAGTGGTATATCTAGCATTTTAAACATAGCTTGTACTTGCTCTGCTTCGTCTTTACGAAGAAGTCCCTGGTCCACAAAGACACAGATAAGTTGCTCTTTTGGCAGTGCTTCGTTAAGCATAGCAGCAACAACTGAAGAGTCGACTCCGCCACTTACACCACAAAGCACTTTTTTGTCACCGACCTGTGCTTTGATTGCAGCTATTTTTTCTTTGGCAAAACTTCCCATGTTCCAAGTACTGTCACAACCACAAATATTTTTAGCAAAATTTTTCAACATCCCTGTACCCTCTACTGAGTGGTGTACTTCTGGGTGAAACTGAAATGCATATATTTTACGGGTATCATCGGCAATAGCAGCATATGGAGAGTTTTCACTTGTACCCACCACCTCAAAACCATCAGGTATACGTTCTGCTCTATCTCCATGACTCATCCATACGATAGAGTCATCTGGGATATCTTTAAAGATACTCGAGTCATTTTCTATCTTGAGTTTTGCTTTTCCGTACTCATGATGGTCTGCTGCAACAACACTTCCACCAAAGTGCTGTGTGATAAGCTGCATGCCATAACAGATACCTAAGATAGGCAATCCCAGATCCCATACACCTTCATCTGGTTTATACGCATCTTCCGCATAGACAGAAGCTGGACCACCAGAAAGAATGATACCTTTCGGCTTTCTAGCCTTAATGTCTTCAATACTTTCACGATAAGGTACTACTTCAGTATAAACACCGCTTTCTCTCAGTTTTCTAGCGATAAGCTGTGTGTATTGTGATCCGAAGTCTAAGACTAATATAGGTACTTGTTTCATGATGTTTCCTTGTATGTGTATGGTTAAATCTTCAAAAAAAACTTAACTATAAAAATACTTTTTTTGTTTGCCTGAGATACTCTCAGGCAAACAATTTCTCTGTAACTGAAACGCTTATAAGTTAGCGCCAAACCCAAGTATCTGAAACTGTACATACCAAACAGATACAGATACAATATACCCTATAAGTACTGTCCAAGCGACTTTCATGTGTGATGCAAACGTATAGATACCATGAAGTTTACCCATGACACCAACACCTGCTGCAGAACCAAATGAGATGAGTGAACCACCCACCCCTGCAGTAAGAGTAACAAGCATCCATTGTGCATGTGCACCTGTACCCATGTCTGGACTTGATTTAAGTACTGCTGACATCACAGGAACGTTATCAACGATAGCTGAAAGGAATCCAACTCCAATATTCACCGTCGTAGCTCCGTACTGAGCATAAAGTGCTGTGAAGTACTCTAAGAAACCTAAGAAATGAAGCCCACCGACTGCAGCCAAAATACCAAAGAAGAAAAGCAATGTATCATTTTCAATTTTAGCAATAAATGAGAAGACATTGACCGTAGGACATTCCATACCATCGCTATCGTACCTTACTTCTCTACTCATTCTATAAATATAAAGTTTCAGAACAGCTAAACCAAACATCATACCCCACATTGCTGGTAAGTGAAGTACTTGGTGTGAGATAACTGCTGATGCGATCGTGAAAGCAAAGAGTCCCATAATCATTTTACCGCCTGCAGAAATATTAACCTTTTTTTCATCTGCTGCGAATGGAGGAGTACCATTTGGTACAAAACGACTCAAAAGGAATGCCGTAATAAACCATCCCAAGACAGATGCAGGGAAAAGGTAAAGAAAGTCAACAAAAGCCCCTTTACCATCTACCCAGACCATCAAAGTAGTAATATCACCAAATGGAGACCAGGCACCACCGGCATTAGCAGCAACAACGATATTCACCGCTGAAGGCACAATAAATTCTTTATTTGTTTTATCAATCGTGATCAATACAGTTGAAAGGATAAGTGCTGTGGTTAAGTTATCTGCAATAGGGGAGATAAAGAAAGCCAAGAGACCAGTGATCCAAAAGAGTTTTTTATAATCATAGCCTTTTGAAACAAGGTTATAGCGCAAAGCAGAGAAAACATTTCTATCGATCATCGCTTCGATGTACGTCATAGCAACAAAGAGGAAGAAGAAAATTCCTGCAATTTCAAAGAGAAGTATCTCTATTTCATGATGTAAATGCATACCATCTAAACCATTCATAGCATAATAGACACCGATGAGCATAAAGATGAGTGTTCCTGCAAAAAGTGCCGGTTTAGCTTTGTTTATGTGGTATTTATCTTCTGCAGCAATAAAATAATATGCTACTACAAATATCACAAGTGAGACGATCCCCACCCATGTTGTTGTTAAATCTACTGTTGAACCTAATGCTTCTGTCATTTCTGCTCCTAATTCTTTTGTGTGCCACGTCTCTCTATGCATAAAATCTAATTTGATTCCATATAATGAGAACCCAGCGACTCTTTTCTGGCCAGTGCTGCATCTACAATGGCTGAGGCTGTGTTTAATCTAAGTTTTAGCAGTCTGCCTATCTCTTTATTTTTCATATCATAAATGAGATTTTTTGCTTCATGCAAGCCTTTTGTAGTCCTGATAATCCCTATATCATCCCACATCACCTGACGCAGTTTTTGTTTATAGATTTTATCGTTTTCTTTGTGCAGAATATTACCGTAATCTTTCTCAAATTTAGGTGTTTGAATTGCTTTATACTCTTTAGAAAGGAGATGATCCACAGCACGTTTAGCAAAGACTACTCCTTCAAGCAATGAATTAGACGCAAGACGATTCGCTCCATGCACACCCGTTCTGGCTGCTTCACCTATGACATAAAGACCTTCCATGCCGTCTATACAGCCATGGGTATCACATTTTATTCCACCATTGGAGTAGTGAAATGCAGGTGAAATAGCGATCTTGTCTTTCGGAAATTTATAACCAAGTGTAGCAAAAGAATGTGTGATGTTAGGGAAACGATGTTCAAACCATTTTTCTTCGAACATGGAAAAATCAAGATAGGCTTTTTGTCCTGTTTTTCGTTTATGATTAAAAATACCGCGAGCCACTATATCTCGACTTGCCAGTTCTCCTCTCTCATCATAATCAAATAAGAAACGCCTTCCCTCTTCATCAACAACATGTGCACCCTCACCCCTAAGTGCTTCAGTGAGTAACAGTTTTCTTGCATAAGGGGTATCTACAAATACAGTGGGATGAAACTGCATAAATTCCATATCGGAGAGTTCTATACCTTTCTCAACACAGATACCATGAATGTCAGCACTTACTGTACGAGAGTTTGTATTATATGCATAAAGTGAACCTATACCCCCAGAGGCGATGATCACATCATCTGCATATATCGTTGTAGGTTCATAATTTACGGTTGCTTTAACCCCAAAACATCTTCCATTCTCTATAAGCAGGTCATACACCAAAGTGTTTTTTTGAAGTTTATGTTTGTTTTGTACCATCATAAAGTAGTGCATGTAGCGTCCCGTAGCATCTCCGCCAGCATGGATGATACGCTCTACAGAGTGTGCTGCCTCCCTTGTATAAAGAAGCTTCCCCTCTTCGCCTGTATCAAATTCCATACCTTTAGAGATGATATCAGGAGTGGTTTCAAGTGAAGTACGAGAGAGTATCTCCACAGCTTCTCTATCATTATGATATGAACCTGCTGCCATGGTATCTTCAACATGCACAGGAATATCAGCTTCATTCAAGGCTGTAGTCATACCCCCTTGAGCATAAAAAGTATTGCACTCCCAGGGAATATCTTTACATACAACCAGTACTTTTTTACTCGCAGGCAGCTGCATCGCAGCATAAAGTCCGGCAATACCTGCACCTATAATAAGCACATCATACTTCTGCATTTTTAACCTTCTGTCTTAATACTTGTGTTATTTTCTACAGTATCTTCCACATGTACAGGATTCGTTTTATAACCGCACCCTGTCAAGATGATACAGCAAAGTGATGTTATAATCGCTTTATGAAAAAAGCCAATATGATTTTGTCTCATTTATCTTCTCAACCTCAGTTTAAATCATTAAAACGACAGGAGTGTTACCAAAAGTATATCGATCTTCTGAGTCCCAAATGGCAAAAAGCTGTTGCCTTTGTTTACATCAAAGATGAGACACTCTTCATAGCAGTCACACATCCTGGCTTTAAAATGGAGCTTAATTATAATAGAGATTTATTAAAAACCCTATTAACTCAGCTTAACAGACACGATGAAGCGTGTAAGATGATGCAGGCTGAAAAGGTTGTTGTATTTCATAGCAAGTATCATGCCATGCCACAAGAAAAAGCATCTTATGCAAGTGTACCCCATTATCATGAGCGTGCCAAGGGAGATTTTAAAACACCTTCAGATGAAGAACTCAAAGAAAAATTTGAGCGTATCAAAGCCATTGTTACATGCAATCAATAATTAAAGACCTCCCCTCCTGCGCAGGTGTGTACCAGTATTTTGACCCAAATGGCAAACTGCTGTATGTAGGAAAAGCCAAAAACCTTAAAAACAGGGTCAAGAGCTATTGGCGTTTTTCTCCTGAATTTCAACCAAACCCTTCCCAAAGTTCTCGTATCATCAAAATGCTGCATGAAGCCAGCAGACTAGAGTACATCGTTGTAGAGACAGAAGAAGATGCACTCATCTTGGAAAATTCTCTTATCAAGCAACTCAAACCAAAGTACAATATTCTACTTCGTGATGACAAAACATACCCCTACATCTACATCGATGAATCTGTAGCATATCCCAGATTTGAAATTACCCGTAAAGTCATTAAAGGAAAAAATATCACCTATTATGGACCTTTCCCTAGCGGTGGGAAAGCGTTACTTGACGCACTTTATGAAGTCTATCCGCTGGTGCAAAGAAAGTCTTGCTTGAGAGAAGGAAAAGCCTGTCTCTTCTACCAGATAAAAAAGTGTCTTGCACCCTGTGAAGCGAGGGTTAGCCCCGAAGCCTATGGAGATATCATCACAAAAGCCAAAGCATCTATAGTTAAACGTAAAGATCTCACCTATAGCCTTCAAGAGAAGATGACAAACCTTGCCATGCAAGAACGTTATGAAGAAGCAGGTGCCATGAGAGACACTATAGAAGCTATCTCATCACTCACTATTTCCTCAAACATCGACTTAGCCAATACCCTTGATCTGGATATCTTTGCCATACAAAATGGTGATGAAAGAGGCGTGATAGTCAAACTCTTTATGCGGGAAGGAAAGATTATCTCTTCTGCATACTCCTACTTTAGACATACACATATCTTTGATGAAAACGAAGCCTATAAACAAGCCTTATTAGAATTCTACACCATCGACACACCCAATAGTTGCAAACAAATTCTAACTGCGCATACTTTTGAAGATAGCCAGCAGATAGCAACAACTCTTTCTAACCGTTTTGAGAAAAAAATAGAGATACTTACCCCTCAACGTGGACCCAAAGCTAAACTCATCTCTTTAGCTTTACAAAACTGTGAAGAGTTATTGCGTAAAACGCAGAGTGATACGATCATGGAACAAAAAATAGCAGACCTCTTTAACCTTGCTGTCATTCCTTACCGTATAGAAACCTTTGACAACTCTCATCTCATGGGAGTGGCTACCGTAGGAGGTATGGTCGTTTGGGATGAAAATAAATGGAATAAAAATGCCTACCGACGATACATCCTGCACGAACGTGATGAATATGGACAGATGAAAGAGATGCTCTCTAGACGAATAGAAAACTTTAAAGAACAACCTGCTCCAGACCTCTGGATACTTGATGGAGGACAAGCCAATCTCAACCTTGCAAAAACCCTTCTTAAAGCAGCTAATGTAAATCTCGATGTTATCGCCATAGCCAAAGAGAAACTCGATGCCAAAGCACATCGTGCAAAAGGTGCAGCCAAAGACATGCTCTATACATCTCATGGGCTCCTTGAACTTAAACCAAATGATAAGCGTCTGCACTGGATACAGCGCCAAAGAGATGAAGCACATCGTTATGCCATTACGTACCATCAAAATAAAAAACGTAAAGAAGATACACAAATTTCACTTCTCAATAAAAAGGGTATAGGCAAAGCGACCGTAAAAAAATTAATTGATTATTTTGGAACATTCGAAGCTATAGAGAATGCATCTTATACAGATATTGAGAAAGTTACAAATAAGAAAATCTCAAACATTATTAAAAATTATAATCCATAATCGTACATAATTTAATATTTTTTACTAAAAGCAACTTAATTCATTCTATTTTTAGTTTAATTGTTATAGAGTTTTAGGAGTAGTGTTATGTATGTAATATTTGTTGGGACGAATGTTCTAGTGCATATTATATTATACATAACTCTAAGTTAAAAAGCTAAACTCATTGTGAAGTGAGGACAGAAAACCGTGGATCTCATGAAGATTGCCAGGTTACAGACAGTAAACTCTATATCTTTAAGTTTACTGGAACTACACTTCTTAATTTGACACACTACAAAAAGGGGGAAAGAATACTATGAATAGACCTGATCCAATTGATGAAGAGTATATCTTTGAAAAAGGTTTGATAGTTAGCTCTACAGACCTTAAAGGTATCATTACATATGCTAACAGAAAATTTTGTGAAATAGCGGGATATACTAAAGATGAATTAGTAGGTAAGAATCACAATATCGTAAGACATCCGGATATGCCAAAAGCAGCATTTCAAGAAATATGGGACACGATACAAGGTGAGAAAGAGTGGACAGGTATCGTAAAAAACCTAAGAAAAGATGGTAGATATTATTGGGTTTATTCACATATTGCACCTATGGTGGTCGATGGAGAAGTCACTGGCTATACTGCAGCGAGAAGACCTGCATCTGAAACAGAAGTAGCAGAGACCATTCCTATTTACAGGGATTTGTTAGAAAAAGAAAGTAACTAAAGAGGAGTTGTCGATAAAATGTACTATATACTAAATGAAACAAATCAAATTATTGCCGCAGATGATAATTTATTAGAATTATGTGGAGTGTCACATATAGATGATTTATCTTTAAAGATTGCATTAGGCGATACAAAATTTGATCTATCCGAAGAACATATTATCATTACTACTAATACTGGTGATAAAACATTTTCTATGTCAAAAACATCTCTTTCAAGTATGCTTGGTCATATCACATTGGTTGAGATACAAGCAGAGGAAGATGATTTATCTGTATTCACAGTTGATGATGAGATAGAAAGCATCGCTCCTATGGGTGCAGAAGAGATAAGTGAAGAAATAGAAATTGCTATAGATGACAACGAACTCTTTGATCTTGCAGTGGAAGATGAAACAGAGAGTAAGATAGACACGGTGGAGGATTCACTCCATGTTATTACTGAAGATACAGATATCCTTGACTTGGGATTATCCGATAAAGCGAGTGAAGTAACGTTTGATAAACCTGTGTCAGATGATACTGCTGAAATTCTTGTAGACATAGATAAAGTGTGTCAACAGATCGGTGTTTCTCATGAAGACTACGATACATTCCTCAATGAATATATTGATACAGCCCTGGGGCTAGAAGAAGATCTACAGAGTACAGACAGTACAAAACGTTTAAATGCTGTTGAAACACTCTCTCATCTTGGTGAGGTATTACAACTACCTGTTATAGGGGATATCATAGCAAGAGTTGATACTGTACCTGCAAATGAGCAAAAAGAAACTGTAGAATCTTTTTACGCGGCACTTTCAAGAATCACTACATCTCCAACTTCTCAAGCAGAACCTGAAATGGAACTCTTTGATACACAAGAAGAGGATAAAGTTGATCTTTTTGATGTAGAAGAAGAAAAAGAACCTGCACAAGAAGTGACAGTCAACGAAAAGAGCTTTGGTACTATTTCTCTTGAAGGTATCAAACCTATTCACTTTGACTTTCAACTTGAAGAAGCTGCAAAGGATTTATCTTTGCCTGTAGAACTGATTGAAGAGTTTGTACATGATTTTATCGAGCAAGGGCATATTGAGACAGAGAAGATGTTAAAAGCTTATGAAGAAGGTGATTTGGATGCGATTCAAAAGATAGGACATCTACTTAAAGGGACATCTAGTAACCTTCGTATCAATGCTTTATCTGATACACTCTATAAGATACAATTTTGTGAAAACAGCAGTGACTTAGAGCATTTTATCAAAGATTACTGGGGACATTTTTTGTCTTTCGAAATTCAAATAAATGCGCTAGCAAAATAAAAGGAATTAAACTATGACTATACGTAATAGACTTAAACTCATTGGTCTTGTACCAATAACCCTACTCATTCTACTATCAAGTTATTTCTTTGTAACTTCATATGTAAACTATGAAAAGGCAAATGCACTTAAAACAACACTGATCAACAATGGTGCTTTGGACAAAGCACTTATCAACATAGGTAAAGAAAATGGATTAACAGCTTTATACCTGGGAACTGATAAAGAAGAGTATGCTGATGCACTTATCCAACAACGAGAGGCAGTGGATGAATCTTTTGAAAACCTCAAATATGAAGTAATCACAGAAGACAAAGTGTACCTTCCTTTCTTGGTTGAGCTTTTAGAGGGGGAAAATGTATCAGCGTTCGACCCATATAAAAGACTTTTAGCAAATATCGATAGACTCCCAGAAGCAAGAAAAAAGATAGACAGTGAAGATGTAGATTTTAAAAATACCTTTTTTAAAACATATAGAGATGGTTTATCAACACCTACATTGGATAAAATTTTAACGCTTAAGACGTATGCACTTGATACAGAAATTTCATCACTTGTTAGTACACTCATACAGCTTTATACAGCAAAAGAAAATAGTGGCCTTGAAAGAGGATTTATCTCATACTACATGGCTAAGAGATCTTCTCTGGCATTTGAGGAAATTTCTTTATGGGATGATGTTAAAACAAAAGCAAATATTTTTGATATCAAACAAGTGACAAATCCTATTTTACGTGAACAACTGTATAAAGTACTTCATAATGATAACGCTCAAGAGATTATGACTGAACTTGGTATGACATCATCTGCAATTCAAACAGATATCGATAATGGTGACTATGCAGAAGAGGTTATAGACTGGTTTGCACTTCAAACACAAAAGATTTCATTACTTTCAAAAGCAGAACTTGTGGTTTCAAATGCTTTATGGAAAAAAAGTGACCTTTATCTTCAAAAACAACTCCTGCTTCTTGCTATTGCAGCAGCCATCTGGTTACTAAGTTTTATTTTGGCTTACCTCGGATACACCACAGCAAGAGATATTACAAGAAACATTAAAGAGCTTGAAGACGTACTGAACAAAGCGGTTGACGAGATGAAGTCAAGTGATCAATATCTTGCATCAGATTCACATGCTATTGAAAATATTGACCTCGATACACATGAAGGTACAAAAGAAGCCTATAAATTCCTTGAAGAACTTGTTGAAACAGCAAAAGATGATAAACTCATTGCCCTCCAAGCCAATGAAGCGAAATCTCTTTTCCTTGCAAACATGTCACATGAAATTCGTACACCACTTAACGGTATTGTTGGATTTACAGAAATATTACGTAGTACAAACCTTACTGAAGAGCAGGATGAATTCCTTTCTATTATTGATAAAAGTTCTGAAAACCTTCTTAGTATTATCAACAATATTCTTGACCTTTCAAAAATTGAAAGTAATAAGATCGAGATTGAAAATATTGTATTTGATGCGGCTGAAGAATTCGAAAGTGCAGTTGAGACCTATGCGGTTGCTGCAACAGAGAAAAATATTGATATGAATTACTATATGGATCCAGCGATTTCTGCAAAACTTAAAGGTGATCCAACGAAAATTAAAGAGATTGTTATTAACCTTCTCTCTAATGCCGTTAAATTTACAAGTTATGGTGGAGAAGTCAACCTCGAAATCCTAAAAATAACAGATGAAGCTGGTGTAAATAGAGTTCAGTTTACGGTAAAAGATAATGGTATTGGTATGACAAAAGAGGCACAATCTCGTATTTTTGAGGCCTTCTCTCAAGCCGATGTATCGGTTACAAGAAAGTATGGTGGTACAGGGCTTGGTCTTACTATTTCCAGTGAGTTTGTTGAACTTATGGGTGGTAAACTTGAAGTTGAAAGTGCTAAAGACCATGGTACGTCATTCTTCTTCTCATTACCATTAGAAGAAGTTACTTCTAGTGCAATAAATTATACTCAGGCCTTTACTGACCTTACTATAGGTAAATATGAGCAAGAGATCCCGACAAAACTAGACGGCTATTTAGAAAAATACTTTGAATACTTTGGTCCTGTAGTAAAACATTTTGAATCTATTGCTGAGCTCAAAGAGCTTGACTATAATGATTCTTGTAAAAACTACTGGATCGATATTGACAAAGCAAGACAAAACATGTTAGATGCCATTCAAAATATGGATAAATCTAAACTCATTATCATCGCTAACGTTACAAGTCGTAATAAAGTTGAAGCACTTGGTATTGACCAAAGTAATGTTATCTTCAAACCGGTTACACTCAGTAAAATTAAAACCGTTTTAGCCAATTCAGCAAATATAGCGCCTCAACTTACCGAGGAAGCTGTAGCAACACAACAGACTAAATTTGATGCCAAAGTATTGGTAACAGAAGACAATATCATTAACCAGAAACTTATTAAACGTATACTTGAAGAGCATGGAATTACAGTTGATCTCGCAAACAACGGTCTTGAATCATTTGAAAAGCGTAGAAGTGGGAATTACGACCTACTCTTTATGGATATTCAAATGCCTGTAATGGATGGTATTGAAGCTACACATGAAATTCTTGACTATGAAGAAGATGAAGGTGTGGCGCATATCCCTATCGTAGCCTTAACAGCAAATGCACTTAAAGGAGACAGAGAGAGATTCTTAGGTGAGGGTATGGATGAGTATATCACTAAACCTATTGAAACAACAGAATTACTTTATGTACTAAACAAATTCTTATCAGACAAATCAAGCAGTCACACAAAAGAACCTGCTAAAGTAGAAGAGAAAATAATTGAAGCACCTGAAGAAACTGTCACTCCTGTAGTTGAGATCTCCGATGAACCACTTGATCTAACTATTGAAGAACCTGTTTTAGATCTTATTGAGACACAGTCAGACAAAAAAATTCTTATAGCTAAGAAATTTTTACTGGCTCGTAGGGTCTTAGCAAAAGTATTGGAAAATCTGGGTCATGACTATGATGCATTGGATGATATGAACATGCTAGAGAGTAAATTGGCTTCGGGTGACTATGATATACTCTTTACCGATACAGACCTGGTCACAGAGAGTATCAGCCAGTCTAATGGTAATGTAGCTATAATTTCATCAAGCAATACAAACAATCCTCAAGAGCTAGCTGTACAAAAAGGTGAAACCATCTCAAAGACAGCTTCTAAAGATGAGACAGAAAACATAATAATTAAGTATAGAGGATAATACACATGGCAATAAAAGTACTTGTTGTTGATGATGACTTCATCAACAGAAAGCTCCTACAAACTCTTTTAAAGAAGAACCCTGATGTAGGAGAAATCGTGGAAGCAGAAAATGGTTCTGATGCATTAGATAAGATGAAAAAAGATTCTAGTATAGACTTAATACTATTGGACATTATGATGCCAGTTGTAGATGGGATAGAGTTTCTTAAGATCTTCAGATCTGACATGTCCAATGCACATATACCTGTCATTGTACTCTCTACAGATGATACACGTAAATCAGAAGTATTTGACAATGGTGCAAATGACTTCCTACGTAAACCTGTCTTGCAAGAGAAGCTCTATGAAAAAATAACTCAGTGGACATCATAACAATTTAGCGTTACAATCTTGACCCAGCTTACTAAGCTGGTCAAGCTTTATAAAATACTCTCCCTCATTTTACAAATATTTCTTTCAAAACTTCCTCAATATGAGAAACCCCGATAATTTCTACATCACACTTCACTTCATCAGGGATATCATCTAAATCACGTTCATAATTTTTCATCGGAATCAATGCTTTTTTGACCCCTGCTTTATACGCAGCGATCAGTTTCTCTTTGAGCCCACCTATAGGCAGTACTTTCCCAGTAAGTGTTACTTCACCCGTCATCGCAACCTTATTGTCTATCTTTTGTCCGCTTAAAATAGAAGCAATGGCACTTACCATGGCAATACCTGCACTTGGACCATCTTTAGGTGTTGCACCCTCAGGTACATGGATATGAAGGTCATAACGCTTATAGACTTCACTGGCATCCACAGCAATACGTTCTTCTCTCTCTTTAGCACTGTGAGGAATGATGGAAGAAGAGATAGGCAGATCCCCATTATCTATAAGTATCTTCACAACTGAATGTGCGATACGTACAGACTCTTTCATCACATCCCCTAAACTACCAGTAAGCTGTAATGCACCCTTCCCTTTGATCTTGATCGCTTCTATCGTTAAAACATCCCCGCCGACTGCCGTCCAAGCCAATCCGCTGACAACTCCAACTTGTGGCTTGCTGTCTACTAAAGAGATCTCAAATACTTTTTTATCTGTAAATGTTTCCAAATTATTTTTTGAGATCGTAATGATATCTTTTGTCTTGTCTTCTAAAAGTTGTCTGGCACTTTTTCGCATCAATCCCGCTATTCTACGTCGTAAATTTCGTACACCGGCTTCTCTGGTATATTCATCTATCAACATTTTAAGTGCTTTATCGCTAATAGAAAATTCTCTACGTTTTAATGCATGCTTTTTAAGTTCCTGGGGTATGAGATAACGTTTTGCGATCTCAAACTTCTCTTTAGGTGTATAAGAGTTCAATCCTATGAATTCCATCCTGTCACGTAACGGAGCAGGTATACGTCCCACATCATTTGCTGTAGCAATGAAAATAGCTTTGCTCAAGTCAATGTTGAAATTGAGATAATAGTCTCTGTACTTGCTATTTTGTTCCGGATCAAGTATTTCGAGCAGTGCAGCTGTCGGGTCACCTCTCGTGCTGCGCCCTACTTTGTCTATCTCATCGAGTACAATGACAGGGTCCATACTTTTGGCTTCGATGAGTCCTTGCACTAAACGTCCAGGCATTGCACCCACATAGGTTCTTCTATGCCCTCTAAGCTCATTGACATCTTCAAGTCCACCCAGTGCCATACGCACAAGAGGTCTTCCCAATGCCGTAGCGATGGAGTTGGCAAGTGACGTTTTACCTACACCCGGAGGTCCTGCAAAACAGAGTATCACACCACCCGCCTCTTTTTGTTTGATACCTCTAAGCTGTGCCAATTCACGTACAGAAAAAAATTCAACGATTCGCTCTTTAGGTTTTTCTAATGAATAGTGATCTTTATCAAGTTCACGTGAGACATCTTTTACGCTTAGATTTTTCTTCGTTAACTTTCCAAAAGGAAGTTCAAGTACCCATTCCAAATAACTCTGAAGTACATTGGCATCTGCAGAATCAGGATGCATACGGGCAAAACGGTTCAACTGTTTACTGATCTCTTTAAAGGCATCTTCTTGCATATGAGGTTTGAGTGCTGCTACTTTTTCTCTGAAAGTTGCTATCTCTTCTTCTCTTTGTGTATCCATACCCAACTCTTGCTGTATCTCTTTGAGTTGTTCTTTGAGGAAATATTCCTTGTTGGTCTGTTCTATCTTAGTATGCACTTTCGTACGTATCTCACGCTGTACTTTTGCAGACTCTATCTCAGATGTTACGATATCAATGAGACCCAACAGACGCTTTTCGATATTTAGTTCAGTATATAGTACATAAGCAACTTCTTTATCTAGTTTCAACATAGAAGAAACCAAGTCTGCTATACGGTTTGGTTCATCATTCTCTTCTATGGTACGTACAAGGTCGGCAGGTATTTGACTGTTTAAAGCAGAAAGTTTTTTCACTTTATCTCTGAGGATATCCATCAAGGCATCTGCTTTGAGTTTATTGTAACTCTCTAAAGAGACCACATCTATGATAGCTCGGTTAAACGTACCTTCTTGCGGTTCAACTATCTTTCCACGCGAGAGTCCTTGAAAAAGTATCTTGACTCTACCGTCTGGTATATGTACTTTTCGCATAATGGAGCCGACAACACCGACCTTATACATGGCATCAAAATCATGTATACCCTCTTTGCCAGGCATTGAAGAAGTGACAAAGAGTAAAGAATTATTTTCCATCGCGTCGGTTGCTGCATCGATATCTTTTTGATCTGTAAGAAAGATCGGGCTTATCATAAAAGGATAAAGAAAAAGTTCATCCTCCACCACTATAGGTAAGGTAGTAGGAAATGCATCATAATCACTGAGTTGCATAATATTGGTCCTTTAAAAATATTTAATTTTGTTTTATATGTATGTAGCGTGAGTACAAATGCGCCCTTAAATAGGTGCTTTGAACCCACACGCTAAAAGTTAGTCGAAGACATACCCTATGATACCTTGTTCAGGCGGCGTAATATCAGCCATTTCTACCACAGAGCCTTTGTTTTTATCTCTATAGATCTTTGCAGCATCATCTTTTCCGGTACGGTCATACAATGCTGCGATGTTTTCATTGAGCAGGTATTGACTCATATGTAATCGTATCAGCATTGTGTTAACAAGTAGTGCATAAGGAGAACCCGGATAACGATTGATGTATACTTTCGATGTAGCGATACTGTCCATGACAAGTTTTTGGTCTTTATAGACATCTTTTATACCTAAAAATGACGCTTTGAGTTTCATAAAGTCTGTATATTCACGACTTTCATACTCTCCAAAACGTTTATTATACTCATCGAGGTAGTAGTTTGAAAGTAAATACTCTTCTGCATTCATATGTCCATGTGCAAGCATCATTAACGATGTAGGCATCAGTGGTGAACGCATATGCTCACTCTTAAGAGAGATGTAGTACGAATCTGCCTTATCTAAATTACCACTGCTAATGCTGTTGGCTATCTGTTGATACCAGTATAGTGCAGGTTTGTTAAACTCAGCCACTTCATCTTTGTCACCACATCCTACAAGAACAAATGATATCGCCATTGCCATACCCACTAAAATACTTTTCTTCAAGTTCATATCTTACCTTAGTTAAAATCTAATAATATATATATAATAGCTCAAAGTATGTAAAAAGCGTATTATGTTTGGTATGAATTACCTCATTTATAAAAGAATTAAGTTTTTTTATGTCATTATAATTAATAATAACAAAAGAGTTAAGGCCAAACCTATTGTGAAGTAGGGACGGAAAGCCACGGGTCTCATGAGAGATGGCTGGGTTGTAATTTGACTTAACGTCATGATTGCTCTAGCATATATCCTTATTTGACTTCTCTTTTATAGCTTTTTATTATGCTTTTACAGTATAATAGATAATTGTTTGAATGATATTAGGATATAAAATGAAAAAAATTAGTCTTATTTTACTTTTTTTAGGAGTATTTTTACTCCCCATAACCTCTAGTGCTGCCCTTACAGGCGATGAATGTGACCCGAGTGACCATAATGATTCATTTTCTACTGCTGTGACGACCATATATACAGGTGATTTAGCGATAGATACATCTGAAACATATCACTTTACCATTCAGACAGCGGGAACACTTACCTTAACCCCTATCAGTGGTGGTAATAAAGTAGATATGGCAGTTAGCACAGACTCCTGTCCCGCGACAGCAACATCTACTGCTTCTCAATCAATTACAGTTACCGAATCCACAGATATTAATGTTTTAATTTACGCAAATCTTGCTAGATCATATACACTAACCGCTGTATTTACCCCCGCACCTCTGGCTGTATTGAAAACCGTCTTCCCTGCTCAGGTAGCAGAGGACACCGATACCAGTGTTACATATACATTAAAAGCAACCAATAATACTGATTCCGCTATCAGTGATTTGATCCTTACTGATACCCTGCCAACTGGAGTGACCTTGGTACCTCCTATCGTTTCTCCTACCGGATGGACTTGTAGTGGGACTTCAGAAATTATATGTGAAGCAGACTCATTGGCAGCAAAAACAAGTATAGAGTTTGATATTGATGTTCTTGTCAATACTGCTTCTGACATTGACAACACTGCCGAACTTAAAGCAGATGGAGAAACAGTAAGTTCAACTGCGACTATTAAAGCTGTATCTGGGACACAAACAGTCGACCTCGAAATTCAAAAATTTGCCGAAGCACCTATTATCCCGCCCGATACCAACTTTACATATGTGATTTTTGTCATTAACCACTCCAATGCAGATGCAGCATTGGTTCAAGTCACTGATGTATTTCCATTAGATAATAATGTGTCATTTTTAGGATACGATAGTAGCACCGGCTGGACATGTACTACTCCTACTACAGCAACAGGTAATACATTTACCTGTGATTTTAACCGTTCAATGGGGAAAGAAATTGCCTATTTTACTATCAATGCAAAAACAGATGCGGGAGACTATAACACTACGGCAATAAACACTGCGACTGTTTCAGCTCTCAACCCTATCAAAATCGACGTGGATCATCCCAACACAGATACGGCCATCATTAGCATTGAGACCAATGCAACTTATGGAGGGGGAACTTTAGGCGGAAAATATGTCGAAGGTGGATCGATAGAGGTTTCCGATATTGCTTTAGCGCCTAGTACCACAAGATTTAATGCTCGTATTCAAACAAAGGTTGCTTCAACAGAGGCTATGACCCTGCCTACATACTTTGTAGATTATGAAACAGATTTAACATCTTCTTATACGTCTGATGCAGCAAAAGTCATACCTGTAACCGTTCTTTTAAAACTTGCAGATGATGACTGTACTGTAGCAAGTGAAACATACCTCTCACATGATGCAAGTCCCGTAGCAGTTCTTTTTAATGAAGGAGATAGTCTCAAATATGCAGGTAGTGACCCACAAAATGGTACTGAGACTTTTACGATGCGTAATATTGGCCAAAAAAAGGCCAAACTGATCATGAAATATGTAGATATCAATAAAGAACTTGATTATTCTGGGGAAAGTTGTTCTGTTTCTAACCTTAGCGCCAATATCAAAGGATTACCTCAATGTATCGCCAATAGTGCCGGCTCTAATAAATTTGATAACAATAAATATATCAATGTATTTGGTATAGAGGCATTTATACGGTGTAACCTACGGAATGGTAGTCCATGTAATTCTTCCAATGGAGGATATGGTGATGACCCTTACGATAATGAATATGGATGTTATGAGTGTACCGTAGGAAGTGCAGGATACTGTTCACATGATAACTTTGCCATACGTCCAAAAGCATTTGATGTCAATATCACAGATGGAGATTTCTTTAGAGCGGGTAAAGATTACAGCTTATCTTTTAAAGGACTCACTGCCAACACTAGTATAACTGATGAGACAACTCTGGACTATAATGAAACACAAATAGCACCAGAGTCAACCCCAGCAGTAGAAAGCGAAACCTTTAGCGTAGATGCAAATGTCACAAATAATACTAATTGTCAAGTAAAGTATCTTACAAATGATCCACTTGTACAGTTTCAAGACGGTTTAGATGATGATGCTCCTTTCAAGTTTGATGATATTGGGGATATCAACTTTACTATTCATGAAACAGATGGAACAGAGTTTGCAAAAATAGATCAGAATGATACAGACATCGCACAAAGACTCATTGAAGATTTCAATGTTAATTTCACTGTTATTCCATTTGATTTTAATATCACTGCCACTCTAGCAGATCATAATGATGCTACTAATCTTACTTACCTTCATGATATCAACCGCCACGAGAGTGAGGATAATCATTCAATGGCTTCTACTTTAACGATAGATATCGCAGCAATGGGTGAAGATGATGACATTGCCAGTAACTATACAGAAGGGTGTTATGCTAAAGATACAAGTCTTACATTAGGGCTAGATGGTACTAATATCATTTATCCGGGTTCTGTAGTACCATTAACGCACTTTCTTTATTACAACCCTGTGGAAGATAATGGAAGTATCCATAGCGGAGAAGGAAATTATACACTTCCTGCACCTGCAGGCAATACTATTTCTATTCCTACATTACCAATAGAAAACATAGCATCAAGCTTCCCTCCAAGTGATGAGGTAGATAAGAATGGTACAACCAGTATTGCATATAAACTCAATTTTGATAGAAAAATACATTTAGTAGTTAATCCTGTCAAAATGACATTATCTGATGTCAATATCACTGACACTGATAATGTAGAAGGGACAACTGGGTCACTCACAGATCAAAATGCCACTTTCTATTATGCTAGGACAAGAGCATCAAAATTCTTCTATGAAGATATTAGTGAGCCAAGTGTTTCCACGCCTATTATAGTAGATGTTTATTGTGATCTCAGTTTTACTGTCTGTGATGACGACTTAGGTATCGATACTGTTAGTGCACAGATAAATGAAATTAATTGGTGGCTCTCTTTAGGTCATCGTACAGCTAATAATGATGGAAATATAACATTAATAGACGGTAATATGCCAGAAGGAAACAGTGATAATTGGAGCGTAACTCCAACTGTGAATATCACTGCGAATGCTATAGATACAAATATAGCTGTTTCAAGAGGCACAACAAATTTAATACTTCCACTAACTGTAGAAATAGATCTTGATGAAGCACCTACACTTACAAATAGATGGTTAATATACAATGAAGATACAGATGATATTCTTCGAAATGCTCCAAGTCCACTCTATAAAGTTCGCTTTATCGGTACTTCCGGATGGGCAGGACACGGAAAGACAGGTCATGTTGTTGATAGTAATGTCAGCATTAAAAAACATAGACGATTAGGATGGTAAATGATTTTAAAAACTGAAATAATGCGTCCAGC
>JAGSGJ010000037.1 GCA_023955225.1 Sulfurovum sp. | reverse complement strand
TATAAACGGTACTTTCGAGTGAAGATCTAAGACTAGCTCAACACATTGATCAAGTAATGGCATGGTATTACCCTTAAAACTTAATTTACTTATTGGGTGTTCTCGTACTGTACGCCAATTTGCAAGATACCCAATTTCAGAAAATTCTCCACTTTTTATATCTATTGGAATTCTGATATTAGTATCTGATTGAATATAGGTCTCCGAACCACTACCTAACCTGAGATAACATGTACGCGCTGAAGCTTCTCCCACATGATCTATTACTGTAGTAATTCTTAACGTTGCAACTGAATTATCAGTAAATTTTTTGAATAGATCATGCTGTTCTATTTTTCGTTGAAATATGCCATTACCCAACTTTTTGATCTTGGCTATATCAAAGTTATTTTTGTTGAAAAAATGTATTCCTCTGCCTGACATAGAAGCATCATTTTTAAATATGATGTCATCATCTGCTTCAAAGAGCAGGTTTTCAAGACCTAAGGGTGAAATATGCTCGTAGTTTATATTAAAAAACTTACCATTCATTTGTGAGGCTAGATCAGGAAAAGCTTTATGGTTAAAATAAAAGCTATTTAAGGACTTAAATTTACCTAGAACGCCATACTCACCACCTATTTTCGGTACAACTACATCTCTAAAATACCTATAGGGTATCCATCCTTCTTTAAACCCTCCGGAAATTGCCGAATAAACATAAAGCCAGTAAACATATTTTTTATGTCCCAATACTTCAATGGCATATTCATCACATAATTTGATGGTACGAGAAGATAGTTTACCGTGATCTTTTTCAACAGTTTGAAGTATTTCCATTACTTTTTTATTAGGCTTAAAATGATATCTATTTAGGTTCATTGTTTTTTTTATGTTTTGTATCAAGAGATATCCTTATTATTTCAACTTTATAATTTGTTCATTCTAGAATCATTTGTGGAAGAAATTAGTGTAGTGTAGAGGCTAGTTTAAAACTAGCATTATTTATAATGATAGTATACCAATTTTTGATTTTTTCTCCAACCAAGCCCTAACCAAATTTATATTACAATGATAACAATAACTTTAGGGAGTTTCTATCTATGAAAATTTTGCTCATTAACGACAATCCGGTTGTTTCTAGACTGCTCGCACTTTGTACTCGTGGTGGGCATATTGTGTTGGATGAAGTAAAGCGTGTAGATGATCTTAAAGATGTCAGGTATGACATACTGTTTGTAGATGATGCTTCTTATGTAGATCCTATTGATGCGTTACTCGAAGAGGGAAGTATAAGAAAAAAAGTTTTTATCTCTTATGATGGAGATGCAGCTAAAGGTTTTGATGAGACCATTAAAAAGCCATTTTTGCCTTCACAAATTATGAAAGTGATTGAAAGTGTCGATATGAGTGAGGACTTTGAGGAGAAGGTGGAAGAAAATATTTCTATTTTCCCTTTGTCAACAGAGGAAGAAACCGTAGAAGAAGAGATATTACCGGATATTTTCCCTCTGTCAACAGAAGATGAAGACGCAGATGATGATACATTAGTGATACACGAGGATACGGGTCCAGAAATACTTAATGCTGACGAGATAGAAAAAATCAAAGCATTGTTAGATATGGACGATGATGAGATAGAGGTACATGAGGATAGTGAATTTCTAAGCGATGACGAGTATGAAGCACGTAAAGTGAAAGTCATTAAAGAGCAGCTTATCGCTGATGGATTAGAGATAGTAGAAGAAAATGAGATTGTTGAAGAGTTAAGTCTCACAGCTCTAGATACTTTTGAAGAGATGGACAAACAGCTGGATAAGAAAAAGAACAAGAAGAAAAAAGAGACAGGGTTTAGTGAAGATGAACTCTCTCTTATTGAAGATGCTGTTCTTGTTGCATTGGAGAAAATGAAGCCTAAAAAAATAAAAAAACTTTTAAAAGGTAAAAAGATAGAAGTCAAAATAAAATTAGAGGATGATCAATAATGCAAAAAGGTGCTATTTTAGTGCTCTCAGGCCCAAGTGGTGCAGGTAAAAGTACGATTATAAACGCAGCTTCAGATGAGATAGGTGAATATTATTTTTCTATTTCGACAACCACGCGTGCTCCTAGAGTTGGGGAAGAAGATGGCAGAGATTATTTTTTTGTAAGTAAAGAGAGTTTTGAAGAAGACATTAAAGCAGGAAATTTTCTTGAGTATGCAGAAGTGCATGGTAACTACTATGGTACATCACTCAAGCCTGTAAGAGAAGCCTTAGAAGAGGGTAAACTGGTCATATTTGACATCGATGTACAGGGTCACAGACTTGTGCGTGCAAAGATGGATGATATTACTACCTCTGCATTTATTACTCCACCGACACTTAAAGAATTAGCGATAAGGCTTCGGGCACGATGTACAGATGATGAGTCAGTCATCGTGAAACGCATTGAAAATGCAAAAGGTGAAATAAAAGCAGTAGGTGAATATGATTTTACGATCATCAATGACACCGTAGAAGAGGCTGCAAAGCGCTTTGTTATCGTGGCTAAGGCTGCGAGATTGAAACAAAGTGCTGAAGATGAAGAAAAATTTGTGAGACAATGGTTATCAAATAAGTAACATTAAACATAATCGAGTATAATTGTTCAAATTAATGCTCAATGTAGCGAAATATAAAGGATTGACATGGGTATGCCAAGTATGCCAGAACTACTAATCGTATTGGCGATTGTTGTGCTTCTTTTTGGAGCAAAAAAGATTCCAGATCTTGCAAAAGGTATGGGAAAAGGTATTAAAGACTTCAAAAAAGCGATCAAAGAGGATGATGAAGAAGAGTCTAAAGAGATCGCTACTAAAGAAGAGCCAAAAGTTGAAGCTTCAACAGAAGAGAAAAAAAGCGATAACGCTTAATTTTAATACTGAGTACTTCGTGACTCAGTATTGAGAATATTCCTCCAAATAGCTATGAAGCTATTTTCTACTACAATTCCATATTAACTATGACGGAAAACCTATGAAATTAAAATTACAAATCAATAACATTATCAAAGAAGCTTTTATTAAAGCAGGTATAGAGCATGAACCTATGAGTGTCTCTGAAGCAACCAAAGCTGAATTCGGTGACTTCCAGTTTAACGGTGCAATGGCCTTGTCTAAAAAGCTAGGTAAAAATCCTAGGATGATAGCTACAGAGATCATAGAAAATCTTGACTTAACTGGAGTACTGGCGAAAGCAGAGATAGCAGGACCAGGTTTCATCAACTTATGGCTCAATCCTTTTTGGCTGGCATCACAATGTGAAATAGCACGAAAAGACAGTAGACTTGGTGTAGAAAAACGTGAAACACCCATAAAAGTGGTGGTAGATTATTCTGGTCCGAATATGGCTAAGCAGATGCATGTGGGGCACTTGCGTTCTACGATCATCGGTGATACATTGGCAAACCTCTTAACGTATCTTGGGGATGAGGTTATACGTCAAAACCATATTGGAGACTGGGGTACACAGTTTGGGATGCTTATTGCGTATCTGGAAGAGATACATGAAGACGGTTCTGTAAGTTTGAAAGATTTGGAGCAGTTCTATAAAGATGCCAAAGGGCGTTTTGATGCAGATGATGCATTTGCAAATAAAGCCAGAGAGTATGTGGTAAAAATTCAAAGTGGTGACAGTCACTGTTTGGAACTTTGGCAAAAGTTTATAGATATTTCTTTAGGACACTGTGAAGAGGTGTATGACAAACTGGGTGTCAATCTGACACGTGATGATGTCCGTGCAGAGAGTTTTTACAATGATGATCTAAGTACTGTTGTCAGTGATCTAGATGCAAAAGGTACCTTGACGCAAAGTGATGGCGCTCAATGTGTATTTTTAGAAGGGGACGAAGTACCGGTGATCGTTCAAAAAAGTGATGGAGGGTATCTGTATGCGACTACAGATCTTGCAGCATTACGCTATAGAGCACAGACTTTAGGGGCACAACGTATCTCTTATGTGGTAGATGCAAGACAGGGTGGACACTTTAAACAAGTGTTTAGAGTAGCGAAAGAGGCTGGTTTTGTTGATCCTGATGTAAACCTTGAGCATATTGCATTTGGTACCATGATGGATAAGGGCGGGAAGCCATTTAAAACACGTGATGGCGGAACGGTCAAACTTATCGATCTTCTTGATGAAGCAGTTGTCAAAGCTAAAGAGACGATCAATGATAAAGCGTCTTATTCTGAAGAACAATTAGAAGCATTGGCCAAGATCATAGGAATCGGTGCAGTGAAATATGCCGATCTTGCGATCAACCGTGAATCAAACTATATTTTTAACTGGGACAAGATGCTCAGTTTTGAGGGTAACACTTCACTCTATATGCAGTATGCCTATGCAAGGATTCAAAGTATCTTTAGAAAGTATGACGGGGCTATAGAAGGTGATATTATCATCGGTGATGCATTGGAACATAGACTCTCTACGATGCTCCTTCGTTTTGAAGATGTCCTAAGCCGTGCAGCAGTAGATGCAGCACCTAATCAGATCACAACCTATCTCTACGACGTGGTGTCTCTCTTTATGCGTTTTTACGAACAGAACCCTATACTCAAAGAGGGTGTAGATGAAGCAACAAAGATGAGCCGTTTATTACTGGCTGATTTAACGGCTAAGACTATCAAACAAGGTTTAGATATACTTGGGATCGAGACTGTAGATAAGTTATAATATCTACAATGTATAGCGAAGTTTTGAAGGGGTTTCGCTTCTTCAAAGGGAGAAGTACTTATGAAAACACTCATTATTTTAGCGGTATTTGCTACACTAGGCAGCATCTTTTTTCAATACAGTAGAAATAAAAACCTCAAAAAACTTTTTAGTGCCCTCATAACGTTTGGCATTATTATCTCATTGGCAGTGGTGGGAAATTTAACGCGACAAGTGATGCCGATATTCTTGGCACATAGTATGTTGATACTTGTTTCATGGGGTGGATTATTAGTGTATCTTGCAAGAGATAGGTATTATTGGTGGATTATTTTCTCACCGGTAGTGACTATCGGGTTATTTTTGTTATTGGAAATGTTAACTGGTTCAAGTCATGAGGGAATACTCCCCCAAGGCTAATGTTTATGCAGGATCGATATCTTTTTTCTTTTGATTTTCAACAAGTTCACTCAAAAATGTTTCAAGTGAATAACGTTGTCTGTACTCAGGTATCATAATATGGATAAGGATATCTCCTAAGTCAGCTACAGCCCATTCATCACTGGAGTCTGATGCAAGAAATTCATCCCCTTGTTCTTTGAGCTCTCTTTTAAGATGGTCAAAAAGTGCAAGGGTATGTTTACCGTTTAGTGAGTTAGCAATAACGACACGTTTAGCTATATAATCTGCATCCTCAAGGTTAAATACTTCTATCTCTTCAGCTTTTTTATCGTCAAGTATTTTTACAATACCTGCTATTCTTTCGTCTATTGTCATATGGTGTTGCCCTTCTAATATATGTTTGACAGATGTTCTAATCTTTTTGTCAATAAATTGTAAATCTTTTTCTTCTCTTATTTGGGTTGAACTCATAGGTGCTTCTATAGGCAGTAACTCCCATGTATTAAGTTCATCCGTATCTAAATGATGATTGTCTCGTGTTGCTATAACCCAAGTCACGGTTTCATTTAGCCATTCAAATGCATGCCATTTTGTCAATGTTGACAGATTGTCAGATCCTATGATCAGATACTTGACATTGTAAGTTTGGTTAAAATGTTTTACACTTTGTGAGGTTACTGTACTTTTGCCTTCTTGTATCTCATAATCATCTACCTTTACACGGTCTATAGAATCAAATAGTGTATGACACCATGAAAGTCGCGTATGGGCATCTGCCAGCGTAGATGTTTTAAAAGGGTTTATGTAAGCAGGTACTACAAACAGTTTATCAATTTGTAAGTTTTCTATAGCCTTTTCAACGATAAGTTGATGTCCTTTGTGAGGCGGGTCGAAACTTCCCCCAAAGAGTGCTATAGTAGGCTTTTTATGATTAACCAAATACTAACCTCATTTACTGTAAAATTGCGTAATTTTAGCATAATAATTATAAGGGGAACGCATGGCTGTAAAAGTAGCAATTAACGGACTTGGAAGAATAGGTAGATGTGTGGCACGTATCATTGCCGATAGAGATGACATTGAGCTTGTTGCAGTGAATGCTTCTGGTACTGAAGAGATGCTTCAGTATAACGTCAAATATGATTCTGTGCATGGGAAACGCAACGATGTCACCGTAGCCGATGGATATCTTAACATTGGTGAGACTAAAGCGAAGATCTTTGCTGAGCGTGATCTCTCGAAGATAGACTTTGCATCTTGTGATGCTGAACTTGTGTTGGAGTGTACAGGTGCATTTTTAACTGCGGAGAGTGTACAGCCTTATTTAGATAATGGTGTAAAGAAAGTGCTATTTTCTGCACCGGCCAAAGATGACACAGCAACATTCGTACTTGGAGCAAACGCAGATGAATACGCTGGTCAAGCCATTGTTTCAAATGCAAGCTGTACGACCAATGGACTGGCTCCTGTAGCAAAAGTATTGGATGATGCATTTGGTATAGAAAAAGGTTTAATGACCACGATACATTCATATACTGCTTCTCAGCCGATCCTAGATGGAAAACATAAAAAAGACCCTAGAAAAGGGCGCTCAGGTGCAATAAACTTAGTGCCTACAACAACAGGTGCAGCAAAAGCCATCTCTAAAGTGCTGCCAAATCTTGCAGGCAAGATAAATGGACAGGCGATAAGAGTACCAACACCGGATGTTTCTATGGTTGACTTGACTGTAACACTAAATTCAAATGTAACTGTTGAAGATGTGCAGGCTGCCTTTAAAACGGCGAGTGAAGGTTCACATAAAGGTATTTTGGGTGTAGATGAAGAGTATAGAGTTTCTCAAGACTTTGTAGGGGAAGAGTTAAGTACAGTAGTACCTCTCGATACTATTCAAGTCATAGGTGACAACATGGTAAAAGTACTCTCTTGGTATGACAATGAGTGGGGATACTCTCGCCGTTTAGTAGATATGGCAATACACATAAGTAAAAAGTAAGACAGGGAACGCATGAAAACATTAAAAGATTTAGAGATTGACGGTAAAAGAGTTTTTATACGATGCGATTTTAATGTACCTAAAGATGAGTTTGGGAACATTACTGATGACAGACGTATTCGTTCTGCATTACAGACGATCCGTTATTGTATAGACAGAGATTGTAAAATTATTCTTGCTTCACACTATGAAAGACCGGAACCGGGTAAATATGAAGACAAATATTCACTTGTCCCCGTAGCCAAAAGACTGCACACTTTACTCAAGATAAAAAGAGATATCTTTATGGCTCAGGATGTTGTAGGTGAAGATGCTAAAGCCAAAGCAGCCTCAATGGAACCAGGTGATGTACTTTTACTTGAGAATCTTCGTTATGAAGCGGGGGAGACTGAAAATGATCCGCTATTCGCAGAGAAGTTGGCAGATTTTGCCGATATCTACATCAATGATGCCTTTGGTGCCTGTCATAGAAAACATGCTTCTATTGATGCGATCACCAAGTTCTTTGATGCAGACCATAAAGCAGCAGGTTTCCTTATGAGTAAAGAGGTAAATTTCTTTTCTAAAGTACTTGAAAACCCTGTACGTCCATTTGTTGCGGTAGTTGGCGGTTCTAAGGTTTCTGGTAAACTTCAAGCATTGACAAATCTTTTAAATAAAGTGGATAAAGTTATCATCGGCGGTGGTATGGCGTTTACTTTCCTCAAGGCACAAGGATATGAGGTAGGTAATTCACTGGTCGAAGATGATCTTCTGGACGAAGCAAAAGATATTATGACTAAAGCCAAAGAGTTGGGTGTGAAATTCTACTTGCCTGTAGATGTCGTAGCAGCAGCCGAATTTTCAGAGAACACTACAGTAAAATTTCTTCCTATACAAGAGATACCTGTAGGTTGGATGGGACTGGACATAGGACCTGCCTCTTCAAGACTTTTCCGTGAAGCTCTGAACGATGCACAAACGATTATATGGAACGGTCCTATGGGTGTGTATGAGATGGACAGATATTCAAAAGGAAGTCTAGCTATGTCAAACAACATCGCGCAAACACATGCAACGACTATCGTTGGTGGTGGAGATACTGCAGATGTGACACAACGTGCCGGTGATGCAGAAGAGATGACTTTTGTAAGTACAGGTGGTGGAGCAAGTTTGAAGCTGATAGAAGGTATTGCTCTTCCAGGTTTAGAAGCACTTAAGTAAAAGGATATGTATTGATTTTTGCAGCCTACTATTTGGTAGGACACATTTAGAGCAAAGCTCTAAAAACTACGCTGTCGCTAAGACTGCTGCAACAGCAGGTTCATGCGATTGATCGCATTGAAAAATAAAAAAGGATTTCCATGATTTTTGCAGCGAATTTTAAAACAAACCATACTCGTAGAAGTACGGAATTATATATTAAAGCATTGAAAGAAAAATTGCTTGCGAAAAAGCCTGAAGATCAAGTCTATATTTTTCCTCCAGCAACAGCTTTAGGTACGTATGAGGGTGATTTTACCATCGGTGCTCAGAATGCGTATCCTGCGAAAAATGGTGCTTTTACTGGAGAGATAGGTACAGAGCAGCTGGAAGAGTTTGGTATTAAAACGATACTTATCGGACACAGTGAAAGACGAGAACATTTAGGTGAGTCTCAAGACGACGTCGCACAAAAATTTGCATTTTTTAAAGAACAGGGGTATGAAATCCTCTACTGCATTGGTGAACCGCTTGAGATAAGAGAAGAGGGTGATGAAGCTGTGATGGAGTATCTGCTTGCACAGTTTGACGGTATTGATATCAGCTATAAAAATCTCATTATTGCCTATGAACCTATTTGGGCTATAGGTACAGGAAGATCTGCTACAGTGGAAGAGATAGCTTCTACCCATGAATCTTTAAAGAAAACCGTACAAAAACCATTACTCTATGGGGGTAGTGTTAAACCGGCTAACATTAAAGAGATTGCGGATATCCGTGGTGTAGATGGTGTTTTGGTTGGGTCTGCTTCTTTGGATGCAGAGAGTTTTGCTGCTATGATATGCCACAAGTAAAGCAAAGCTCTACTTGTTCCGCTTCAATGCTAAAGCATGACTTAGAAAAAAACTAAATTTTTTTCTGAACGCTGGTTTTTCTACGATTGGGCATTTAGTGCCTCACTTGTACTGAGTTTTAACTCTTGTCAGCGAAATGCTCACGCGACTTGTCGCGTTAAAAGAGACTGATTAACTCAGTCTTAGGAAGATCTATTTAAAGAGATCTGCCAATGCTGAGGTATCTGTTGTTTTCGCTGCTTCAGCACTTTCTGAACTGTCTACCTGTCTTTCTGTTACCCCTTCAATTTCGTTTAGTTCTATCGTATATCCTGTAAGCATAGAAGCCAGACGGATGTTAATTCCAGATCTACCGATAGCTTTTGCTTTTTGATCCCCTGTAATGTTGACAACGGCTTTTTTCTCAGCAGCATCTACTTTGATACTCTGAGAAATTGCAGGACTTAATGCACGTGTGATGAAAACTTCAGGGATAGGTGAAAACTCGATACAGTCGATATTCTCACCATTAAGCTCTTCACTTACTGCATTGATACGCACACCTTTGACACCAACAGCTGCTCCGATAGGATCAATATTCATTTGTTCTGTTTTAAGGGCTATTTTCGCTCTTTCTCCCGGGATTCTTGCTGCGGCTACGATCTCTACAAGACCATCATCGATCTCAGGTACTTCAGATGCCATAAGGGATTCTAAGAACTTAGGTGAAGTTCTTGTCAATTCGAGAAAAAGACCGTATTCCGGGTCAACACTTACATATCTCAAAAGTGCACGGATAGAGTCCCCACGTTTATACTTTTCACCTTTGATACGGTTTCTAAGGCTCATGATACCTTTAAGTTCACCGATCTCAACGTGTGTGTTGTCCTCTGCATCAATACGGTTCACCGTACCTAACATCACTGAACCCACTTTGTCTCTATACTTTTCAAACAGGTCTTGTTCTACACGTCTTTGTATATGGTACTCAAGTTCTTTAAAAAGATTTGCTGAAGCAGTACGTCCGTGATCTTCAAGGATGAACTCTTCTTTCAGTTGGTCTCCAAGCTCTAAAGAGTCATCAAACTCTTTTGCCTCAGAAAGAGGTATAAAACTGTCTGATTCTATCTCTGTTTTGTTTCCTTCTTTTCCTACTTCTACATAAAGCTGGTCATCATTATCTGCTACAACAGTAATGACTTTATATACTGAATATGTTTTTGTATCATTGTCAATGATCGCTTCAAATGTACTTGTGAAGCTGGTCAGTTTCTTGGCAGTGTTGATCAATGCCTCTTGAAATGCCTCTGTAGCATGTGCTTTAGAGATGTTTTTTTCATGTGCAATTGCTTCTATAATATCTAATATTTTTTCCATAATTATTTCCTAATCATTCATTTTTTATAATCAATACAATAATACCGCTACAAGAGGTAACATAACAGTGTTAATAACGTCTTGGGATGTGTTGTTTTTGAAGTAGGATATTATAGCTAACCAAAGCTTTACTGAAAATAAAGTATAATTGCAGTAATAAGTCTGAAGAATAAATAAGATAATTTAAAAGGTAAAGATAGATGAAATTAAAACTTGCTAGAACAACACTTAAAGCAAAACCAAAAACGATTGAGTTAAAAAAACTAGAAGAAGAGCTAGCAAACAGATCTATATTCTATTTTGATAAAGATAACTCGCATAAAGAGCTTAAAGAGTTAATCGAATATTTTGAAGAAAAAGGTTTCTCTGTCTATATGAGAGAAGTCAAATATGGTTTAGATGAAAATGAATACATCTATGAAGTGCATATCATCGCCTAGAACAGAAGCGACGAGTCGCTTAAGCGAACTGCTAAGGTTGGACTTGTGCCAAGATGGTTTTTTGGCCTTTCCCCAAAAAATTTCCTACTAGAAAGACAAATCATTGAGTAAAAAATTATTTATAGAAACACTTGGTTGTGCAATGAATGTTCGTGATAGCGAACATATGATCGCAGAACTGAACCAAAAAGAATCCTACGAAATCACTGAAAATTTAAAAGATGCTGATCTTATCATCATCAATACCTGTTCTGTAAGAGAAAAGCCTGTGGCAAAACTCTTCTCTGAGATCGGTGTATTTAACAAACACAAAAAACCCTCTGCCAAAATAGGTGTCACAGGCTGTACAGCATCTCACTTAGGTGATGAGATCATCAAGCGTGCGCCTTCTGTAGATTTTGTGTTGGGTGCAAGAAATGTATCCAAGATCACTGAAGTGGTCGATAAAAAACATGCAGTAGAAGTCAGTACAGACTTTGATGAAAGTACGTATGCCTTTGGTGAGTACAGAAGTAATCCATTTAAGGCGATGATAAATATCTCTATAGGATGTGATAAGTCCTGCACCTTCTGTATCGTGCCTGCAACACGTGGAGATGAGATATCTATCCCCTCTGATCTTATCGTGCAAGAGATAAAAAAAGCGGTAGCTACAGGTGCAAAGGAAGTGATGCTTCTTGGGCAGAATGTAAACAACTATGGAAGACGATTTGGCTCTTCTGAAGAGAGATGTGACTTTACGCAATTGTTACAAAAAATTTCTAAAATAGAAGGTTTAGAGCGTATTCGATTTACCTCTCCTCACCCTTTACATATGGATGATGCATTTATCCAAGAGTTCGCATCAAATCCTAAGATCTGTAAGCAGATACATGTTCCTTTGCAAAGTGGTTCAACTTCACTGCTTAAAGAGATGAAAAGAGGTTATAGTAAAGAGAACTTCATCAATCGTTGTGAAAAGATACGTACACTTTGCCCAGAAGCAACCATCTCTACGGATGTGATCGTTGGTTTTCCAGGTGAAAGCGATGCAGACTTTGAAGATACGATGGATGTACTTGAAAAAGTACGTTTTGAACAGATGTTCTCCTTTAAGTACTCTCCTCGTCCCCATACAGAAGCAGCAGAGTTTGACAATCAAATAGATAATGCCCTTGCAGGTGCCAGACTGACCCGTCTTCAGGCACGACATACTGAAATCCTGGATGAGATTATGGATGCCCAGTTAGATAAGGTGCATAAAGTCTATTTTGATGAACTAAAACCTAACGGAAAGGTCTCCGGACGTTCCGATGATGGTAAACTCTTTTTTGTGCAAGGAAGTGAAGAGCTTTTGGGTAAAATAGTAGATGTTAAAGTTATTAAAACCTCTCGGGGTGCACTTGATGGAGTGCTTGTTTAAGGTTTTTAAATGAAAATTTTTTTTCGGAAAATAGGGCGTGTTATTATTCCTCCTTTTGCTTATATACTTATGCGTATTATTTGGTTTACAACCTCTAAGAAATTTCATTTTATTACTCCCGTAGGGGAAGAACAGCATATTTGTGTGTGTTGGCATGGTGAACTCTTTATGAGTCCTCAAGCCTATAGATATATACACAAAAAACATCCGGCTTCGGCTATCATCTCTCAGCATTTTGATGGAGCACTCATCGCAGGCACACTTAAATTGCTCGGTATCCGACCCTTGAGGGGTTCTAGTAGAAAGGGTGCCCAGAAAGTACTACTTCAGGCATTTCGTAGTGTTAAAAAAGGTGAAGAAGTACTTCTTACTCCAGATGGACCTAAGGGACCTAGACATACGGTAAGTAGTGGGGCTATTGGATTAGCGTTGAAGAGTAAGTTACCCATTTTAATCGTGAATTTTACTACAGAAAAATTTTGGCAGGTGAACAGTTGGGATAAATTTGTCATACCAAAGCCATTTACTACAGTAGAGTTTTACATGCAAAGTATTTCCCTTGATGGTATGGAGTTTGATGAGGCAAAAGAGCATCTTCATTCTAAAATGTTAGAACATAGCATAGGTTAAGAGATGAATGAGAAACTTCAAGAGGCATCTGAGGAGTTTTTGAATTATTTGTTTGATGTACGAGGTTATTCTGAAACTTCTATCGTGACGTATGAGATAGCATTGAGACAAATGCTCGAAGAGAGTCATGTCTATGAAGAAGATGGCTTCATTGTAGTAGATATCACCCCTTTTCGTTTTAAAATTGTTAAAAATCATAAAAAAACCATTGTGAAAAAACTCTCAGCAGTACGCTCCTTTATAAAGTATCTGGAAGATCAGTGTCATATGAGTATAAAACTGATTGGAGATGAGTCCATAAAGGTACCTCAGAGCCTCCCTAAGCCCATCGAAGAGACATACATAGAAGAGGTATTGAATCAAGCAAATTTAGAAGAGAAATTGCTGATTTCCATGCTTTATGGATTAGGGTTGCGTATTTCTGAACTGAGTATGCTTAAACTTGAAGATATTAAAGAGGGATGGGTACAGATTCACGGTAAAGGTAATAAGGTAAGAGAGTTGCCTTTGTTGGATGCTTTACAGAAACTCATTACCTTGTATGTAAGAAGAAGGTCTCCTAAAAAGTATTTGTTTGAAAAAGGCAATGCACCTATGAACAGCGCACAATTGCGTTATATCCTTACAAAACTTTTTAAGGCACAGGGTTTGAAAGTAACACCCCATCAACTACGACACTCTTTTGCCACACATTTACTCAATAACGGTGCGCGTATCTCTGATGTGAGCGAACTGCTTGGACATGAAACGATGGCAACGACACAAGTCTATACGAAGCTTGGATCTGTGAAAAAAATGCAAGAGTATATGAAAGCACATCCCTTGGCATCAGATGAATTGTAGTGATCGTATATCGATATCTTCCTCAAAACAATAGGCACGTATTTTAGAAGGTATTTTCAAGACCCTGCAGGCCTCTTTGAACTTTTTAGGCATATCAGTCGTAAGGTAGGGTGCAATATAAAGTAAGTCATCTTGAAGCGATACTGCCCATTTCCCACCTATGACCAAGCTCTCTTCATTTTCTACTTCTTTTCGTTGGGATGCAGAGAGTAAGTAACCCAGCTCTTTGAGTGTAAGGTCAGCGGCTTTGGCTTTTGCATGGAGGGTATGAAGTTTAATGACACGTAACCCTTTTTGAGCGTAGATGTATGCAAAATTCGCTTCTATCTGCTTCTTGTCAGCTTTGAGGTAGTCAAAACTTCTCTTGATTCCTTCTTTGTACTCTGAGATAAGAGGATCAGAAAAATGCTTTCTGAAAAGGTTACGCTCATATTTTTCATCACTGTTGCTCTCATCTACGAAGTAAGGGTATTTGTTATGTTGTAGATAAGTCAGTAATTCTTCTTTACTGTACTTAAGCAGTGGACGCACTAAAGTGTAGTTCTCTCTTTTGCTTACCTCTTCGAGCCCAATGAGTTCGGAAACACCAGCCCCCTTGGTGAGTCGCATAAGAAGCCATTCAAGCTGGTCGTTTAGCTGGTGTGCGGTGAGGAGTGTATCATAGTGCTGTGCTTCGATGAGTTTTTTAAAGAAGTCATAACGAAAGTTTCTGGCATTTTGTTCAAAGTGTGCTGTAAAGGATGGTGCCTTGATGGTGTGACAGGTGAGATGGTACTGTTTGGCTAAAGCCTTTGCATGAGACTCTTCTACGTCACTGTTGTCTCTTGTACCATAATTGACTAAAGCAATGTCAAAAGGGATGTTGTGCTCTAAGAGTAAAAAGAAAAGGGCAGTGGAGTCCACACCTGCAGAAAAAGCCAATAAGTTCTTTTTTCCTTTTAGGTGTGAGACATCAAGGGTTAACATACTGGAAGTTAAAGCGCTTTAATGAGTGTTGCAAGTAATTGATTACCTACTAATTCAGTCACTTTTACCTCATATCTTTTCCCGTATTCAACAGGTAGATCAGAAGTATCATTGATGAGGATCTCACCATCGATATCGACTGCCCAGATCAATGGTCTTGCTGAAAGCAGGTACTCATGTTCATCACTTTCACCATCGATGACAACAGTCACAGTTTGACCGACCATTTTCTCTAGTGAAGCAAGTGTGTTTTTTTCTGCTATAGCCCCAAGTGTTTGTGCTCTTTGGTCGATAGTCTCTACATCTATTTGCTCTAGGTTGTAAGCAGAGGTAGTCTCTTCGTTAGAGTAATGGAAAGTGTTAAATCTGTCAAACTCAAATGTTTCCATAAAGTTGCACAGTTTTTGAAAGCTTTCATCACTTTCACCGGGGTGTCCTGCTATGAGAGAGGTACGTAAAAAAGCATTAGGTTTGCTTTTCATATACTCAAGCAGTTCTATGGTTTTTTTCTCACCAAAACCACGTTTCATCGTTTTGAGTACAGAGTCGTCTATATGCTGTATAGGCATGTCATAATAGGTTTGAAATACCTTTGAGTCTGCAATAGCATCGATGAGTGCAAATGTAGTCGTACTAGGGTAGAGGTACAAGATACGCGCAGACTTTACACCTTCTATGGCTTCTACGCCTTTGATGAGGTCTATCAGCCCGTCACTTAACTTCATATCACGTCCGTAGCTAGAGCTGTCTTGAGAAATGAAAGAGAAGTCATAAAAGCCTTGCGCTGCAAGATTTTCTACTTCTTTGATGATGGAAGCAAGAGAACGAGAGTGTAACTTTCCTTTAAAGCTCGGGATGGCACAAAAAGAACAAGCCTGGTTACACCCTTCTGCTATCTTGATGTAGGCATGGTAGTTAGACCCTGTGATGACTCTTCCCGAAGTTTCAGTAGCAAGATAGACTTCCGGAGAAAAGGTACTTTGCTTAGAAGCGATGAGCTCATCGATCTTCTCATAGTCACCGACGCCTGTAAAGATGTCTATCTCAGGCATGTCTGCTTGAAGTTCTTCTCTGTAACGTTCTGTCAAACATCCACTCATGACTAAAATGGAGTTTTCTTTGCGTTCGTCATGCAGGTTGAGTACAGTGTTGATGCTCTCTTCTTTTGCAGCATCGATGAAACCACAAGTGTTTACGATGATGACATCCGCATCTGCATTGTCATCGGTGATCTCATATTCTTTAAGACGGCCAAGCATCACTTCGCTGTCGACAAGGTTTTTGGTGCAGCCTAGGCTGACAAGATGTAGTTTTTTACTCATAATAATTCTTTAATGTAAATTTTTGAGATTATAGCATAACTTGTTAATGGAGTATATTGTGGTAAGGAGTAAGGATATAATATGAAAAATTTAAGAAAAAGAGAAGATAGAGCCAGGCAAAAGCCTGAACTCTAAAGCAAGTAAATTTTAAGAAATGATTCTTAGAATTTGTAGTTTGCGATCACACGTACTACATCCATTGAATCTGTAGCTTGATCTGGATCAATATTTGCATAAACAGCAGATACACCAACATTGTCTGTTATGTTTGCTGAGTAAGCAAGGTCAAACTCGTTAACATCACCTGCATACAAATCATTACCTTGAGTCATTGCATATAAAGCAGAAATGTTACCACCAAGTGCATCCATGTTAGCTCTTACAACCCACTTATCAGCATCATAATTCAACGCTTGAGCAAAGAATATCTCGTCTGCAATCGTAGTTGTGTAAAGTGCTGATGTTGTACCACCAAGGTTTACTCCACCGCTTGCAACACCAAGAAGACCACCATCATTTACTGTTGAGTATGCAACTTCTGCATTGATACCAGCAAATGTAGTTCCAATTTTTGCACCGAATGAGTTGTGGTCACCATTACCACCTATATCAAATGCATCGTGTGTTACTTGTCCACCTTGAACAGCTACATTGAAGCTACCCGCATCATAAGCTGCATCACCCCAAAGAATGTTAAGATCATTTATACCGTCAGCAAAGTCAGCTGCATAATACCATGTACCAGTCAATGTCAAGTCTGCGATTGACTTGTTTTGTACTGTTAGCATATGTACACCATCTTCTGCAAAAGGAGCAAGACCAAGATCATCAAATTGGTTCATAGGAATACCAAATTGAGAATTGAAGTTTGCAGATTTTACAAATGCATATACTAGTGCAGTATTTGTAATGTCAGTGTTTACAACCAATGCTGCATCAAAAGTATTTGCAAATACGTTCCAGTTTTCAGAGAAAGCAAACGGTGAAAGTGCTTTTGGAAGTGTTTGACGACCTACTTTAATGCTTGTGTTACCAAATCCGTAAGTCAAATAAGCTTGAGAAATCCATCCACCTGCGTGATCCGAATCATTTGTAGGGTTTTGAGAATACCAATCAGCTACAAAAGGCAACTCTGCAAGACCATTTACTTCGATACCAGCACCGATACCAGCAACTACATCAGCGTTAGTTGCCCTAAGTTGAACACCAGTGTTTCCAAGTGAACTCTCTGAATCGAAAAGATCTTGAGTGCCCATATCCATTGTTTGGTAATAAGCTACAGCTGTTCCACTAAATTCCCATGCAGATACTGCTGCAACTGGTGCTTCTACTACTGGCTCAACTGGAGCGATATCGCCACCTGCCATAATCATTGTTGATGCTACTACTGAAAGTAATAATGTTTTTTTCATTGTAATTCTCCTTGAATTTTGTTTGAATACACCGTATTATAGCATAAATTAGCGAAAAATGTCAATATGATTAATAATTAGTTAACAAATAGTTAATAATTTAATATAAACAACGTGTATACGTAGGGTTTTTAATAAGTATAATATGGCGAAAAAAGTAAAAATTTAACGTAAAAAGACGTTAATGTTAAGAAAAATATCTATTTTTTAGGGTTTTGGTTAACAAGTTTGAAGGTTTTGATGATTATTTTTGAAGAAATGGTGGCGCGAGAGGGAATCGAACCCCCGACACAAGGATTTTCAATCCTTTGCTCTACCGACTGAGCTATCGAGCCAACTTAAAGACAAGATGTCTGTTTAAGTGGATAGAATTATAACAGCTAAAACTTAAAAATCGGCAAGTAAAACCAACATATAAATCATTTTTTTAATTCTTTTACCAATTCCATAAAAGTTTCACCCCTGTGCTTGTAAGACTTGAACTGATCAAAACTTGCAGCAGCAGGAGATAAGAGAGCGACACTCTCTAGCGTATGTACTTCATCTATCTGTTTGACAGCATTTTGGATGGTTTGTGATCCTACAGTGTTAATATTATAGGTTTTTGCAAGGGCTGAAAGTCTGTCAGAGTTTGCCCCTATAGTATATAGTGTAAGGTTAAGTGGATCCATGACTTCAAAAAGAGGCGTCATATCTACCCCTTTGTCATCTCCCCCCAGGATGAGATGAATATGCTTGTCTGCATAGCCTTTGACTGCCTGTATGGTGGCATCAAGATTGGTTGCTTTGGAGTCATTTACCCAGAGTCTTCCCTGTGCATCTTTGAGTTCTTCTTGTCTATGGGCATCGAGGGTAAAGGTATTCATCAGGGCATAGTCTGCTTCATCGAAAAGGACTTTGGTCACAGCAAGTGCGAGCAGGGCATCTTGTAAAAAGGCTGCTTTGAAACGTAACTGAGAGCTATCGAGTTTAAAGTACTCTGCGACAAACGCGTTACTGTCATACTCGACGACATAGGCATGTGTCTTAGGAAGATTTAACCCTTTTGGTACGAGTGCGAGTTCTCCCTCTTTCATGGTCAGTAAGGGTCTGAGTTTGTCTGCTTCGTACTGTTCAGGTGTTTCATGCCAGTCTAAATGATCAGGAGTGATAGGAAGCAAGAGGTAAATGTCTGGTGATGCTGTATGGGTATGATGCAGGGCAAATGAAGAGCTTTCAAGTACCCAGATAGGGGCATTTGTATCTAAGTCTGCCAAAGGTGTACCGATGTTCCCTCCGCTGAGTGCACCTCGTTTGGCTATAAGGTGTGTGAGCATTTGGGTGGTCGTTGTTTTACCGTTTGTCCCGGATATCCAGATGCTAAAAGGCATCTCTTT
>JAGSGJ010000063.1 GCA_023955225.1 Sulfurovum sp. | reverse complement strand
TGGAAGAAACGGTAGTTTCTATGGTCAAGTATGTGGTTCATATAGATTTTATACGGCATATTGATATTTTGTTCTTTGTCTATTAGGACTACATCACTGGAATAAGATGCAGGCGTCATAGAACCAGGGTAACGCTCTAACTCAAATTTCTCAAGCTTGATGGAAAATGGTAGATCGATCAACTTCGCTCCTACACTCATATCTATATATACACCATTGAGCTGAATTTGTTTCATTTTTCCCATTTGACCTTGATACGGTCTAGTAGTAATGATTTGACTTTTATCGCCTACACTCACTCTCCACTGCATATATTCAGCTTGACCTCTTTGTGTCTTAATGTCATGAGAGTCCAATTCTAGAATGGCTTTTTCATGTACATCTTTTAATACGATCGCATTGGGTCCAAAGCGGTATAACATTCTGTTTTTAAATTCATTTTCTCCTGCGTTTAATTCTGCAGAAGTTTTATCATTCATATTGAGTGTTTGAAGTACAAAGGGAAAATCTACCTTATATCCGGTACCTTCTTCTTTGATGAGGAATGTTGGTTTATCTGTAGTTGGTTTTGTATCATACCCTAGATAAAAACCGCCAAGGTCTTTTCTTTCACCCTTGGCTATATAGTACATTTCACCTTTTTGACCCGTAGAGATCTTCAGTTCTAAAAGTTTTTTTCCATCTGGAGAAGGCATCACTTTTTCATGTGCTGTTGGCAAATATTTGAGTAATTCGATCTGCACCTCTTTATCACCAACGGAGAGACTCTTCGTTAAAGAATTGACCGTCATGGTAGAGAAGTAAAGCTCTTTTTCAAAGGTAGCACTCTTCTCACCTTGTGTGGCCTTGATCTGTAAAACCTTCACATCTGAGACCATCGTATGACTTGAAGCACCTTCACGTATATGCATAACACCTTCATATCCTATATAACGTGTTACAAGTGCACCTAGTGCAATGACAAGAAATGAAAAGTGGAAGAGGAAAACAGCAGGTTTTGTTTTATAGTTTTTATATTTGATGATATTGTAAACAAGTATAGCCGCAAAATAAGCTAAAAAGAGTTCAAACCATTGTGCTTTGTAGATCAGTGCTCTAGCTGTTTGTGTACCATAATCATTTTCTATAAACGTTGCGGTACCCACTAGTGCACCAAAAGAAAACAACATAAACACAGCCATTTTCATGGAAAAAATATACTTCATCCCTTACATCCTTTTCATTGACTTTTCAAGCCATAATTAAAAAGGATTATAACGGATGTTTACTAACCGATTGTTAATTGAGATAATTTAACTCTTATTCTTAGAACAATACATGATGAGTGTTACATTAACAGACTCAGACTATAGCTCTACAAGTACACGAAACCCTACAAAATAATTGCGTCCGCCCGACCCCAGGTTAATCCGAGACGAACAGCGACTGTTTTCCTCACTCCCGTTCCAAGAGCCACCACGTAATACTCTGCCCTTATCATTAGGAATCTTATATGCTGTTCCATCTGTAGGTGTGTTTTCATAGGTTTCACTGTACCAGTCTGCACACCACTCCCACACATTTCCGTGCATGTCATACAGTCCCCATGCATTTGGTTTTTTTGTGCCTACCTCATGTGTTACACCTTCTGAATTGTCTGTATACCAGGCATATTCACCAAATACTGTCACATCGTCACCAAAACAATACTTCCCATTACTCCCTGCTCTACAGGCATATTCCCATTCAGCTTCTGTAGGAAGTCTATAGGTTAACCCCTCTCTTTGCGTTTTCCATTTACAATACGCCTTTGCTTCATGAAAACGTACGCGTCTAACAGGTACATCAAACCCGAGGTTTTCATGTCTATCTACTGGTACCTCTGCACCTGTAGCCTGTGCAAAAAGCATATAATCTTCTACTGTTACCTGCCTCTTAGACATAGCCACATCATAATCTATGTGTACTTTATGCAGAGGTTTTTCTCTCTCTTTTGCAATCGCATCATCAGAGCCCATAAGAAAACTACCACGAGGGAGTTGTACAAAATTATCGTCAAATTGTGTTTTAGTCATATTACTTCAATTCCCCCCAACTGTCACCTACGCTCACTGAACACTCCAAAGGAACATTAAGTTCTAAAACATTCTCCATCGTATGTACAAAACGCTTAGATATCTCTTCTACTTTTTCTTCTTTTACTTCAAAGATAAGTTCATCGTGGATCTGTAAAAGCATAAATGCATCTAGATTTTCTTCACGTATCATCGTGTCTATCTCATTCATGGAGAGTTTTATAAGGTCTGCTGCTGAACCTTGAAACACGGTATTGACAGACTCACGCATAAAGGCTGCTTTTTGCATGCCGTTGGCACTCTCATAATCAAATATACGTCTTCTTTTAAGTATCGTTTCAACATATCCGTCTATCTTCACACGCTCTTGTATACTTTCTAAAAAGTTCTTCACTGTAGGAAATGATGCAAAATAATTCGAGATGATCTCTTTAGCCTCACCCGTGGAAATGCCCAGTTCATCAGAGAGTTTTTTAGGGCCCATTCCATACAGTAGTCCAAAGTTTACAGACTTTGCAAAACTCCTTTTTTCTTTCGCTTCTTCTTCGCCAAAGAGCTTAAGAGAAGTAGCCAAGTGAATATCCACACCATTGTTAAAGGCATCCATTAAAGCTGCATCTTTAGAAAAGTGGGCAAGAAGACGAAGTTCTATTTGAGAGTAGTCAATACTGACAAGTTTATATCCCTCTTTAGCCACAAAAGCTTCTCTTACTGAACGTCCAAGTTTAGAACGTACAGGGATGTTTTGCAGGTTAGGATCACGCGAAGACAAACGTCCTGTTGCTGTACCTGTTTGACCAAAAGAAGTATAGATACGAGATGCTTCATCCGCATTGGCAAGTTTAAGTAGAGGATCCACATACGTTGAAAGTATCTTTTGGTACTCACGGTACTCCAAGATCTTTTCGATGACAGGGTGTTCACCTACAAGTGAACTCAATACTGCTTCATTTGTACTATAACCTGTCTTAGTTTTCTTCCCACCTTTAAGTCCTAACTGCTGGAACAGTACTACCCCCAACTGTTGTGTAGACTTGATGTTAAACTCAGACCCGCTGAGTGCATATATCTCTGAAGTTAAAGTAGCCAGATCTTCACTGAGTGTTTTCTGAAGTTCTAAAAGTTTAGAAGGGTTTATCTTAATCCCCAAACGTTCCATACGCATCAAGACATTCATAAACGGATACTCTACATTCTTAGCTTCTTTCAAAAGATGCGTAAGTGAAGAGAGCTCCATCTTCTTTTTGATCGCTCCATACAACAGGTACGTCATCCACGCATCTTCTGCAGCATAAAAAGTCGCATCTTCTATCGCTACTGCAGAGAAATCTTCTCCCTTTTTAACCATCTCTTTAAAAGGCTTCATCTCATACTTAAAAAATGTCTTAGCCAGTGTGTCAAGCCCTACTTTGGTTCCAGGATTTGAAAGCCATGCCATGATCATCGTATCTGCATACGGTATGACCGGTTCAATATCAAACTGGTTGTAGAGTAATGAAAAATCAAATTTTAGATTTTGTCCCACAATGTTATGGGTAAGCAGTTTTTTTAGTGCCAAAAACGCATCATCCAAACTCACTTGATCTTCCACACCCAGATAATTATGTCCTACCGGGACATAGTATGCTTTACCCGCATCAAAACAAAAGCTAAACCCTACCATTTTGGCTACTTTGGTGTCCAAACCTGTTGTCTCTGTATCAAAAGCTACGATAGCATCTTTGTCTATGCTCTCCAGTACACTCTGCAATTTCTCTTTACTGTCTAACGTGACTGCTTTAAAACTCAGTGATGGATTGACAGTTTTAGGTTTTGATACTTCTATCTCTGTCTCTTCCATCCCTACTTTTGCTCTTCTAATGGCTTGTTTCATCTCATACTGTTCAAACTCTTCGAGCAGACAAGAGAGATAATTCTTGTCTTCAAAGACAAAACTTTCAACATCCATATCTTTAAAGACATCAGTTCTCATAGTAACCAGTTCACGAGATAAAAAGGCCTTCTCTTTACTTTCTAAAAGCAGTTTCTGTATCCGTGGCGTACCACAATTCACTATATCCTCATAGATGGCTTCAAGTGTATGATACTGATTGATCAATTTCGCTGCACCTACTTTTCCTATACCTTTAACACCTGGGATATTGTCTGAACTGTCTCCAAGTATAGCTTGAAAATTAATAAAGTCTTTAGGGTATACACCAAATTTATCTACACATGCCTGTTCATCTACTTCTTGTTTTTTTACAGAATCATACATGACTACTACGCCATCATCGATCATCTGGTATAGATCTTTATCATGTGAGACAATACGTACTTTCAACCCTTGTTCTCTAGCAAACTTTGTGACTGTAGTAATAACATCATCTGCTTCAAACCCTTCACGAGAAAGATTGGCAAAACCCATTTGTTCTATCCATTCTAT
>JAGSGJ010000015.1 GCA_023955225.1 Sulfurovum sp. | reverse complement strand
TAAGACTATTCAATCAGACGATGGTCATGAAATATATTGCACGGTAGTAGAGATAAAATCTACGCATTATAGTCCTCAACAGATTATTTTAAAACTACTTGAAACATTTATTAAAAGTAAGCAAATGAAGAAGATGAATGAAATTGTTTTTAGAAGTCTAAATTAATTAGTAGGTTTTAAGGGATTTTACTGTAAAATCCCGTCCAAATATACCACAGGAATGTAGGTAAAAATTTATTAAGGATGATTCGGAATGAAAAGAACATACCAACCTCATAGTACACCAAGAAAAAGAACACACGGATTTAGAACAAGAATGAAAACGAAGAATGGTAGAAAAGTAATTTCTGCAAGAAGAGCTAAGGGTAGAAAAAGACTATCAGTATAATACTTCTGGTATAAAACTATCAGTTCAATAAAACATTTTACTAGGATTAAAACCAGTAAAGAGTTCAATGGAGTGTATAAGCACTCCACAAAAACATGGCATACACCTTATTTTGTACTTTTTTTCAAAAAGAATGACGAGTATAAAGTAGGTTTTGTAGCTTCTAAGAAAATTGGAAATGCAGTTCATCGAAACAGAGCAAAACGTTTGTTAAGAGCACATTTCATCGAAAATATAGACCTCTTATCTCAAGGTAGTTACGTATTGGTTGCAAAACCTGCGCTTATTGAAGAAAACTATCAGACGACTCGTAAAACGTATCTCCATACACTTAAAAAGTTAATTTAACACATATAACACTATACTATTAACGACATATTATAAAAGGTATAATTTTGGAACAACAAGATTTAAATAGACGACTTCTTCTGGCACTGGCACTTTCTTTCTTTGTATTTATAGGCTATAGCTACTTTTTCCCACCTGCAACACCTACGCAAGATACCGAACAAACAACAAATACTGCACATCAAACACCTTCAGCAGATACAGTATCTAATACAAATGTACCTACACCAAGTGCTTCAACTGTAACAGCGACAAGTGCACCTGTACAAATGGCATCAACAAATCTAGTGACTGTAAAATCAGATAACTTTATGATGACAGTAGATGAATTTGGACGTATTTCTCAAGTTGAACTTTTAGAAGTAAAGTACCATGATGATGAGGGTAATAATTTAAAGATCTTGTCTCCAAGTGAAGTAAAACCGTTGGAAGTAAGGTTTTCTGACGTTAAACTGAATGAAGAAGCATTTAAAACACCGTATGTAAACACAGGAAGTCAAACTGTAGATGTAAGCAATGGTGCACAAACGGTAACTTTAACACAAACTCTCTCTTCGGTTACACTAACAAAAAAGATCACATTTAAGCCTACGGGACAGTATGATGTGACAGTGACAACTTCTGCATCAACACCATACTTTATCACACCAGGACATAGACCTGTAGCTGACCAGTCTATGTATATGCTTGTAAGAGGAGCATTGATAAAAGGTGCGGATGACATCATCAACACTCTTGAAGATGGTGATGCGGAAGGGTATGAAAAGTTTGAAAATGCAAAAATCGCTTCTGCTTTTGACAGATATGTTGCTTCAATCTTCTTTGACTTTGATAAAGGGTTGGATGTTTCTATCTTAAAAGAGGCAAACGGCGATCCTCTTATCTTTGTGAAGGGATCAGATACATTAGAGTTAAATGCATACATTGGACCAAAAGAGGAGAAGATATTAAGCGCGATTCACCCAGAGCTTACAGATGCTATCGAATTTGGATGGTTTTCATTTTTGGCAAAACCATTTTTCAAAGTATTACTTTGGATAAATGATTATGTGGGTAACTGGGGATGGGCGATCATCCTCTTTACTTTACTTGTGAAGTTAGTGTTATTTCCACTTTCATACAAAGGTATGATGTCTATGCAAAAGCTTAAAGACTTAGCACCTAAAATGAAAGATATCAAAGAGAAGTATAAAGGTGACCCTGCAAAAATGAATGCACAGATGATGGAAATGTATAAGAAACACGGTGCAAACCCTATGGGTGGATGTCTGCCGCTTATTCTTCAAATTCCTGTTTTCTTTGCACTGTATCGTGTGCTTTTAAATGCAGATGAGTTGCAAGGTGCATCATGGATACTTTGGATAGAAAATCTTGCAGCTATGGATCCTTACTTTGTACTTCCTGTTCTGATGGGTGCATCTATGTGGTTCCAGCAAAAGATCACACCAAGTAACTTTACTGATCCATTACAGGAAAAAATCTTTAAATTTTTCCCTGTAATTATGACAGTGTTCTTTATCTATTTCCCATCAGGTCTTGTATTATACTGGTTGGTCAACAACCTGTTCACGATCGCACAACAATACTTTATCAATCATATGTATGCAAAACAAAAAGCTGTAGCTGTTGCAGTACATAAAAAAACAAAGGATTAGATCATGAGAAAGATCGAGGCACCAACACTGGAGGAAGCCTATCAAAAAGCTTCCCAAATGTTGGAATGTTCTATCTCTGAACTTCAATGTGAAGTGATTCAGCATCCTTCCAAAGGACTCTTTGGGTTTATGAAGAAAAATGCGATTATTGTAGCAACGTGTAAAAAAACTGCGTCAAAAAATACAAAAAAAGAAGCAAAAAAAGAAGTACTTACTGTGCCAACTACGGAAGAGAGTGTCGCTTCTGAAATTATCGCAACAGTCAAAGAAGAACAAATTACCCCAACTACTCTTGCTGAACCTGAGATTGCAAAAGATGCCATTGTTGACAGTTTCTTTGAAGTAGATCATCATGAAGATGAAACTGAAGTAGTTGAAGAAGAAACGGTTGTTTATGATGAGTTAGCACTGATGATAGAAGATCAACTTAAAGAGCTTCTTTCTCACTCTTGTTTTGAGATAGATGTGGTTGAAGTAGATGTCAGAGATAACACAGCACTGATCTTCATAGATGGTGATGATGCGGCACTGCTTATAGGAAAAGAAGGGTATCGTTATAATGCACTCTCTTATATGCTCTTTAATTGGTTGCATGCAAAATATGAACTTTTCATTAAACTTGAGATCGCAGAATTTTTAACGACACAACAAGAGATGATACGTAATTATATTAAACCGGTTATCGAAAATGTTGAAAAACAGGGAAAAGGCAAAACACGTTTCCTTGATGGTATCTTGGTACAAATAGCACTTGAACAGCTACGTGAAAGATTCCCAGATAAATATGTGGCAGTCAAGACAGGTAGAGAAGGTAAAAAATTTGTTGTGATAAACGAATTTAACAATAACAATAAGACCAATGCATAATTATACTATAGAGCGTATATGGAACAAAGTACCACATACTACTTCTCAGCGAAGTGCTCACACGGTTAACCGTGCTTGGATGAATTATGCATAATTCAATTGCGGCTATTGCCACTGCACATGGTGTCTCTTCTATCTCTATTATCAGAGTGAGTGGAGATGCTGCATTGGAGATAGCACATAAAATCTCTCATTTAGAAAATATTATCCCAAGACATGCACATCTCACTTCACTTTATAATTTTAAAAATGAACTTATAGACCATGCTATCATGATATACTTTGCTGCACCGCATAGCTTTACAGGTGAAGAGATCGTAGAGTTCCAGTGCCACGGCGGGATGATCGTTGCGCAGGAGATACTTGACACTATCACTTCATATGGTGTAAGACTTGCTGAACCGGGTGAGTTTTCTAAACGTGCCTTTCTCAATGGTAAGATCGATCTTACAGAAGCAGAAGCTATCTCAAAACTGATAGAAGCCAAAAGTGTAGATGCGGCGAAGATACTTGCCAAGCAGATGAAAGGTGAACTCAAAGCGTTTGTAGATGAAAGCAGGGATGCACTTTTAAGATCTTTGGCTTATTCTGAAGTGATGATCGATTATGCAGAAGAAGATATCCCTGATGATATTATGAAGAGCATTAACACGCAATTAGATGGACTGTCATTGCAGATAGAACAGATCGTTGACGCAAGTCACAGACGAAGAGGCCTGATAGAAGGTTTTAAAGTGGCTATCATCGGAAAACCAAATGTAGGTAAAAGTTCTTTGCTGAACGCCTTACTTTCGTATGATAGAGCTATCGTCAGTGATATCGCAGGAACGACAAGAGATACCATTGAAGAGCAGGTACGTATAGGGTCTCATATCATTAGGCTGGTAGATACAGCAGGTATACGTGAGTCTACTGACACCATAGAGAAGATAGGTATAGAACGTTCCCTCGCTTCCGTTGAAGATGCAGATGTTATTGTTGCACTTTTTGACAGCTCACGTGCATTTGATAATGAAGATGAAAAAATACTTTCGATCCTTGAAGCATTAGAAGATAAACATATTATTGTGGCGTTAAACAAATCAGACCTTGAGAATGTATTTGATACCAAAAGACTTCAATCTTATGAGCTACTGGAAGTAAGTGCTAAAAAAGCTTTTGTGAAATTAACCCATAGACTTGAACAGCTCTTTGATGGCATTGGAGAAGGAGAGGAACTTATGCTTATCTCTGCGCGACAGATTGAAGCTGTCACTAAAGCAAAAGTCTCTATTGAAGAGGCGAAAATACCTCTTATGGATGGTGAATTAGAGTTCTTTTCTTACCATTTACAAGAAGCGGTAAAGTCTATCTCATCCATCTCTAAACCTTATGACAGTGAAGAAATACTGGACAAAATGTTCGGTGAGTTTTGTTTAGGAAAATAAGATGCAGATAATGGAATATTTTAATAATTTGGAAAATATAGAACTCTATATCATTGTAGCTTTGTTTGTTTTTACGCTGTGGTTTATCTTTAATACGATCAAGTATTATAAAGGTGAAAAAAGAAAAGTGAAGCACCTGCATCGATTTGCTAAAGAGGGTGAAGTTGAAGCACAACAACATCTGGCAAAGAGATACCAGAAAGGATATGCGGTAAAGAAAAATTGTCAAAAGGCAGCTTTTTGGTACCAGAAGGCTGCCTTTTCAGGTGATGATGATGCAAGAAGTTTTTTGGAAAAAATGCTTAAAAAGAAACGTTGTTAATACATGAGTGTCTAGGGTTATTTGAGGTGCCCTAAAGTTAATTGTGTATAATGTCTAAATTATGAACTAAGGGTTAAAATGTTTAAAATAGTCACTATCATGATAATGTCATTGATGGCAATGTCTTTATTTACAGGATGTGTAAAACCAGATATACATATCAATAAAAATAAAAGTTTTTGGGGTGATTTCACCAATGTGGATGATGTGAATATTTCTGATGAGAATCTTACAGAATCTGAAATGATGATTACAGAAGATGGTGAAGAGAATAAAATGGCACGTGTTGAATTCCCTGAATCAGAGTATTATCGTTTGGCTAGAATAGGCAAAGGGACAGTTAAGGGTATGATCTATGTGAATGATGCTTATGATAAACGTGTCTTGGGTGCTAGTACACGACTTTACTTGAATCCGATAACAAGTTATTCGAAGCAATGGTACGAAGAGAGTTATTTGGGTGGATTTAAGATGCAAAAAGCAGACTCAAGACTCTTTAATTACTTAAAATTCACAGCTTCAGACAAAAATGGAAAATTTGCATTTTATGGTGTGCCATCGGGAAGTTATTATCTTATAGGTACTGTTAAATGCGCAGAAGAGTGTGGCTATGACAGTATGAAAAATATACGTATCGCAACAAAAGTAAGTGTACGTGGAAACCAGATCGTAAAACAAGATCTGACAAGAATGGCAGAGTAGCACTTACCCTTTTGGGTAAGCTTCTTCCAATCCCTTGTACAGTCCATCCGGAGTCACATCTTCATTTTCTTCAAGTACACGTTGCATCGTAACGTTATCTTCTTCACCATTCCATATCTTGATGTATGAACCCTCTTTATAACCATGATCTTGTCTAAACTTATTTAAGATGTTTTTCCCTACATAAAGTCTATACAGGGCATCTAGGTTAAGTCCAGACTGTACTGCTACATCGATAAATGCCCCTATAAGTTTTTCTGTAGATTCCCCACAAAAAAGTGTTTTCATCAAGTTCTCTACCACTTCAATCTGTTCATAATAATTTTTGGTTGTAGGTGTTAAATCGGCAAAAAAGGTTTGAAAATTTGGCAATGCATTGATATTTGTAGCTAAGTCTTCAATATTTCCATGATTTAGCATTTTATAGTCTTCGAGGGCTTGTGACATGATAAAGTGCCAAATATCTACAGCTTCTATCTTGATGTTTGCATAGTCAGGCTCAGCAGATATATTTTTCCAGTGTTTCCAAGGATACGATTCTATAAGTTCTGCACACTCCAGGTAAGTACAACGTTTCCAATCAATGAGTTTACCATTTTTAGTGGTACCTTTTTCCCAACCTTCACCATTCGTCGCGTCATTGAGTTGTTGTTGCAGAAGCAGCATCTGTAAAATCTTATCCATTTATAGCCTTTTTTATTAAATTGTAACATAAAATGAACAAAGTCCATTTTATTACGCTAACGCTAAGTTTTACGATTCAGCATTTAGTGCTTCACATGCACTGCATTTTAATGCTTGTCCTTAGCAGAAAGCTCAAGTGACTGGTCACTTTTTGTAGTAAAATATTCTACCTTTTTATCACTTATTTAGTACTTTTTGTGTAGAATATATCTCTTATTTTACCTCCTTAAAGGACACTATTTATGTCACAACCTATAGAAGATTTAGATGAAGTTTTAAAAAATCACAAACTCAGCAAAGAAGAGTACCAAGATATCTTACGTATCTTAGAGGGTCGCCACCCAAATATCGTGGAAATTGGTATTTTTTCTGCAATGTGGTCTGAACACTGTTCATACAAATCAAGTACAAAATACCTTAGAGGTTTCCCTACAGAAGCACCATGGGTTATACAGGGACCAGGTGAAAATGCTGGTGTTATCGATATAGGTGATGGTATGGCGGCTGTATTTAAAATGGAAAGTCATAATCACCCATCATTCATAGAACCTTTTCAAGGTGCTGCGACAGGTGTAGGTGGGATACTTAGAGATATCTTTACAATGGGAGCTAGACCTGTAGCAAACCTCAATGCTTTGCGTTTTGGTACAGTGAAAGGTGACAGTGATATTGCAAAATACCAAAGACACCTTGTACGTGGTGTGGTAGACGGTATCGGATCTTACGGTAACTGTATGGGTGTTCCTACTATCGGTGGTGAAGTAAGTTTTGATGAGTCTTACAATGGAAACATTCTAGTAAATGCATTTTCACTTGGACTTGTAAAGGCTGATGAAATTTTCTTAGGCGTAGCATCTGGTCTAGGTAACCCTGTAATGTATGTAGGTTCAAAAACAGGACGTGATGGTCTTGGTGGTGCAGTTATGAGTTCTGATAGCTTTACTGAAGAGTCTAAGTCACTCCGTCCGACAGTACAAGTGGGTGATCCATTTACAGAAAAACTACTTCTTGAAGCATGTTTAGAACTTTTCAAAACAGACCATGTTGTAGGTATTCAAGATATGGGTGCAGCCGGACTGACATCTTCAGCATTTGAAATGGCTGGAAAAACAGGCGCAGGAATGATCATGCACCTTGACAAAGTACCAGCAAGAGAAGAGGGAATGATGCCATATGACTTCATGCTTTCAGAGTCTCAAGAGCGTATGCTTATCTGTGCTAAACAAGGTTCAGAGCAGGCGATCATCGACATTTTTGAAAAATGGGGACTAGATGTTGCTGTTATCGGTGAAGTGACAGATACTGCACGTATGGAACTTATGTGGCACGGTGAAAAGTGTGCTGATATGCCTATCGCACCAGTGAGTGAAGAAGCACCAGTACTTGACAGACCGGTTGCAAGACCTACGTACTTAGATGAAGTGAATGCTAAAACTGTAGAGAGTTACAAAGCTGTAGAGAACCAGGAAGCGTATGAAACACTACTTTCAAACATCGAAGTATCAGACAAAGCCTGGGTATATAACCAATATGACTCTATGGTACAAACCAATACGACTAAAGCACCGGGAAGTTTAGATGCTTCTTGTATCCGTATCAAAGAAAACGGGAAAGCTTTATCTATGAGTTCTGATTGTAATCCACGTTACTGTTACATAGACCCTAAAAAGGGTGCTGCACTTGCAGTGGTTGAGTCAGGACGTAATGTTGCGATGTCAGGGGCAAGACCACTTTCTATCACAGATTGTTTGAACTATGGTAATCCGGAAAACCCGGAAGTAATGTGGCAGTTTGCACAAGGTTGTGAAGGTATCAAAGAAGCATGTTTAGAACTGAATACACCCGTTGTATCTGGAAACGTATCACTTTATAATGAAACGAATGGTGTATCTGTATTTCCTACACCGGCTATAGCTATGGTAGGACTTAACGATGATGAAAACAAAGTACTTCTTTCTGCATTCCAGGAAGAGGGAAGTCAAATTCTTCTTGTAGGGGAAACTAAAGGTGAGTTTGGTGGTTCATTGTATATCAAAGCATTGCATGGTGAAACAGCCGGAACTTTACCGACCTTTGACTATAAAGCAGAACTTGCACTTTGGGAGCTTGTAATCGAAGCGAACAAAAAAGGACTTTTGAAATCTGCAAAAGATGTGAATGTAGGTGGTGTAGCGATAGCACTCTCTAAAATGGCAGCAGTGTCTAACAAAGGTGTGGCAGCTGACATTGCTTTAGATGACAGTAAAAACATTTTTGATGAGTCACAAAGTAGAGCACTTCTAGAAGTTGCTTCATCAGACATGGACGCAGTAGTAAGTATGGCAAAAGAACTAGGACTTAATACAGAGGTCATCGGTACAGTGGGTGGAGAGACAGTGAAAGTGAATGATGTAGAACTTTCGCTTGATAAAGTAAAAGATATTTACTTTAATACCTTTGCTCGTACTATTGAGCAGGATCTGTAGTAGTATAATTTCTATTACAGTTTAGAGCTTCTTTTCTACTTTTTTAGAAAAAGTAGAGCAAAAATCGTCACTACTCTCGAATCGCTTCACTTTGAAGGGCGTTCGCAGTGACATTATTAATATATATGGAAAAGAGAGAGTTAATGAGAGCATTATTAAGCGTTAGTGATAAAAAAGATATTGTAGAGTTTGCCAGAGGTTTGGAAAAATTGGGTTGGGATATTATCTCAACGGGTGGTACATATAAAGCGTTGTCTGCAGCAGGTATCACAGTCATCGAGATAGATGAAGTGACAAAATTTCCAGAGTGTTTTGAAGGGCGTGTGAAAACACTTAACCCTTATGTACATGGTGGGATCCTTCATAAAAGAGGTGACGATGCACATGTAGCGCAAGCTAAAGAACTTGGTGTTGAAGGTATAGACCTTGTATGTGTAAATCTTTATCCATTTAAAGAGACGATAGAGAGAACCGAAGACTTTGATGAGATCATAGAAAATATCGATATCGGTGGACCTACGATGGTACGTTCTGCGGCGAAGAACTTTAATGATGTACTTATCGTGACTAATGTAGATGACTATGAAAATGTACTTGGTGCATTGGAAAATGGTACAAATACTGTTGACTTTAGAAGAGATCTAATGATCAAAGCGTTTGAACATACTGCAGCGTATGATTCGATGATCGCAAACTACATGAACGGTCGTTTTAATGATGGTTTTGGTGAGTATCAGTTCATTACAGGTAAAAAATCATTCCAAACACGTTATGGAGAAAACCCACACCAAAAAGGTGCACTGTATGAGTTTGACAATCACTTCACAGAAAACTTCCAACAAGTTAAAGGTGAAGCAAGTTTTAACAACATCAATGATGTCAACGGCGCACTTAAAATCGCTTCGAGTTTTGGTGATGAAAATGCAGTATGTATCGTAAAACATGGTAACCCTTGTGGTTTTGCCATCAAAGATACACTTTTTGAATCATACACAGAAGCACTTAGATGTGATCCTGTATCTGCATTTGGTGGTGTGGTTGCAGTCAATGGTATTGTGACGAAAGAGCTTGCAGAGAAAATGAATGAAATTTTCCTGGAAGTTGTTATGGCAGCAGATTTTGAACCAGAGGCATTAAAAGTATTTGAGAAGAAAAAACGTCTTAAGCTTTTTTCTCAAGGTGGCAAAGAGAGCGGTAATGAAAAACTTGTAATGTCAAATGACACGCATGACTTCAAACATGTAGATGGTGGTTTTGTGTATCAAAACTCTGACTGCATCTGTGACAATGAAGTACACAATGCACAGAAGAAATCAGAACTTACTGCTACAGAGCAAGAGATGAAAGACTTGGAGATCGCATGGAAAGTAGCAGGTCTTACGAAGTCTAACTGTGTTGTGTATGTAAAAGACTCAGCAATGGTAGCTGTAGGGATGGGTATGACAAGCCGTGTAGATGCTGCACAATGTGCCCTTAAAAAAGCCAAAGAGATGGACTTGGATGTATCTGGTGCAGCTATGGCATCTGAAGCATTCTTCCCGTTCCGTGACAGCATTGATGCTGCAGCTGCAGCTGGTATTAAAGCCATTATCGAGCCTGGTGGAAGCATCAGAGATGATGAAGTTATCGAAGCTGCCAATGAACATGGTATCTCACTTTACTTTACAACAGTGAGACACTTTTTACACTAAAATGTATTTGCAGTAAGTTGTTTTAACTTACTGCCGAGATAAAAAGATGGTATTATTCTACACAAGTGTCATTCTTCCAAGAGGATACTGGGATCAAGCTCATTTGATGATATGGCGGGCCTTCTAATTTCCTGTGTGTTTAAACTGATACATCATAATAGAAGCAGCAACTCCTACATTAAAACTTTTTACACCTTCCATCATCTCTATGGTGACCACTTCATCACATAGATCCAAGACATCATGTGACAATCCTGAACCTTCATGCCCCATAAGCAGAACCCATTTGTCTACGACTTTTACAGAGGCTAGAGGTGTGGAGTCATCAGTCACTTCTGCAGCGTAGATACGGTAGCCATTTTCTTTGAGGGTAATGATGGTTTCCTTTATGTCTTCATATTGATGGGTTTTAAGCATACTTACATGACCCATGGAGACTCTAAGTGCCCGTCTTGAATAGGGGTGTGGTCCATGAGTAGGAAGAAGGTATGAGTTTATCCCTATGGCAGCTGCAGAGCGTGCAATGGAGCCTATGTTTTGTGTAGAACTTATCTCATCTAACATAATAATCTGATCATCAAGATCACCAAGTGGTGTTTGTTCTGGACGTGTGCCGTGCATCATGACATTGTGGTGTATCTTGTGTCCTACAATGTCTTGCATAAGGGCTTTACTTGCGACAAAAAGTTGAGGAATGTTTTTCTCTTTAATGAGATGTTCATAAGTATCATAATACTCTTGTGTAGCAAGTATGCTTCTAACACGGATATTTGTATCTAGAAGAAGGTTCACTACTTTGGGACTGTCAGCCACAAAGCTGTTGTCAGAGGTAAAAGCATTGTCTCTAAACTGATGGTAAATATTGAGTTCTGGCAAGTTAATGTCATTGATATGTATAAAATTCATGAAGTATTGTACTCAAAGGGTGTGAAATCCACGATTACTTTACTTAAATTTGTTACAATATATAAGACTTAACTCATATTATAATTAATATAAGGAATAGAGATGAAAAGAATATTTATAGGATTATTTATCATTACCGCCACTTTGATGGCAGAGTTACACCAAGTTTGGGCGACACCGCAGTTTGCTGAAAAAAATATAAAAATTATAGATATACGTACGCCAGATGAATGGAGAGAGACAGGTATCGTAAAAAGTTCCTATACAATTATGTTTTTTGATGAAAAAGGGAACTTTAATGTAGCGACTTTTCTGAAACAATTAGACATTGTTGTAAAAAAAGATGAGCCATTTGCACTCATATGTAGAGTAGGTAGCCGTACGGGTATGGTTTCTGAGTTTCTAGCAGAAAGGCTAGGCTACAAGGTTACTAACCTCAAAGGTGGCATCATGAAAATGATACATGAAGGCTATAAAACAGTACCCTATCAACCATAATCTTTACAAACTTGATTGACATAGACTAAACTATTTTGATATAATTTGTTCAAATTAAAGAAAACCATTATTTTAGGAATACTATGTCAAAAAGTTTATATGAAACACTTGGTGTAAGCGAAAATGCTTCTGCCGATGAAATTAAAAAATCTTATAGAAAACTCGCAAGAAAATACCACCCGGATATTAACAAAGATGAGAGTGCAGTAGAAAAGTTTAAAGAGATAAATGCTGCGTATGAAGTACTTTCTGATACAGAAAAAAAAGCACAGTATGATCAGTTTGGTGATCAAATGTTCGGTGGACAGAATTTCCATGACTTTGCACAGGGACAGGGTGGAGGTGTAGACCTCGATGAGATACTCAGACAAATGTTTGGCGGCGGTGGAGGATTTGGTGGAGCACAAGGCGGATTTGGCGGTTTTGGTGGTCCAGACCTCGATATGCAAGCACGCATCACTGTTCCGTTTATGGTTTCGGTGAATGGTGGAAAACACAATGTATCTGCTAATGGTAAAAATTTTGATATCAAAATCCCAGCAGGAATTAAAAGTGGTGAGACAATGCGTGTACGGGGTAAAGGTAAACAGTACCAAGGGCAGGTAGGAGATCTACTTATACAGGTAGAAGTCGCAGCTTCTGATGAGTATGAAAGAAAAGGTGACAACCTTTATAAAACATTTGATGTTCCTTTAAAAGAAGCGCTTTTCGGCGGTAAAATTGCAGTAGATACACCAGAAAAAGAAGTTTCTCTCAAAGTACCGAAAAATACTAAAAATGGTCAAAAATTTAGACTTAAAGGTAAAGGTGTTGCTGACAGAAAAACAGCATTGAAAGGTGACTTGTATCTTGTAGCAAATGTGGTTTTACCTGATGTAGATACATTAGATGATGAACTTAAAACGATGATAGAAGCTAAACTCTAAAGGATTTTTTATGCATAGTTACGACGAACCAGTATATCTTATCTCAGTAGTAGCAACCATGTTAGATATACATCCGCAAACGCTTAGGCAGTATGAACGTGAAGGATTGGTTGAACCTTCTCGTACACAGGGGCGTATGCGTCTTTATTCTCAACGTGACATTGAACGTATGAAACTCATTTTACGTTTAACCCGTCAAATGGGAGTGAACCTTGCAGGGGTTGACATCGTGCTTCAGCTTAAAGAACAGATAGATGAAATGCAAGCAGAGATAGACCAATTACGACAAGAACTTTCTAAAGTAAATCGTAATGGTTCTGTACATTCAAGCAAAGCATTGGTTACGAAAAGTTCTTATGACATTATAATTTTTGAGGATTAGGCTAAATTTTATTTTTTTAATATAAATATATAAATTTATTATATAATAAATACATGAAACAGCAAAGATATTATAGTTTTCTTAAGAATCAAATTCTTGTAATGGTGGGGCTCTCCCTCATTCCTGGGCTTGTATATGTAGTTGTTGGTTGGATTTTTAATATTATCCTTCCTGCGTTAATATGGTATGGTATTATGTTGGTTACTTCACTGTATGGTTGGGGACTCTATAAACAATTTTCCAAATATAAAATGGATGAAGATCATTTACGTAAATGGTACAAGAAACTTACATGGTTCATGTATGTTATTTTTTCTTCCTGGTCCGTGATATTTGTGATGTATGTTGAGCATGATCAATATAATTTACATTATATAGCTATTTTTACACAGTTAGGTGCTGCTGTTGTAGCATCGACACTACTTATATCAGATAAAAAATTATTTGTTCCTATTTTGATTACATTGATACTGCCATTAACAATTTATTTTTTACTCGTTGGTACATGGTATGGGTATGTACTCTCCCTTTTCTCTCTGATATTTTTATTTGTTTTGCTTTACGCATCAAATAATACAAACAAGTTACTCCAAGAGAATTATTATCAAGCCCAACATGATATGTTGACAGGACTCTATAATCGTAGATATTTCATGGAATATATGGAATCTTTGAATGGCAGATTGACAGAGAATAATAAATTAGCATGTCTTTTTCTCATTGATCTGGATCATTTTAAAACGATCAATGACTCTTTAGGACATGAGATCGGTGATCAACTGTTGGTAGAAGTGAGTAGACGTATCAACCATTATGTGAAAGAGACCCACATGCTAGCCCGATTAGGGGGTGATGAGTTTATACTTGTGAGTAAAGAATTAAGTGAAGAGGAGTTTACTCATTCTAGAGGATGTACTTTTGCAGAAGATCTACTTATTCTGATACGACAGCCATATATTATTGATAAACATCATCTGAATATCAGTGCCAGCATCGGTGTCTATCAACTTAACCCGTCATCCGTTTATAATACAAATTTTATTAAAGAAGTAGATATAGCAATGTATGAGGCGAAGGCTCAAGGACGAGATGGTATTATAGTCTTTAATAAGGATCTTGAAGAAAGGGTGGAAAGACATCTTTTGATAGAGCAGAAACTTCACCATGCACTCAAAAACAATAAAATAAACATATATTATCAGCCACAGTTTGATAGAGATGAAAATCTGATAGGTTGTGAATCTCTCATCAGATGGTACGATGATAACTTAGGTATCCTTTCTCCTGAAGAGTTTATTCCCATAGCAGAAAATACAGGTTTAATTCTCGAGTTGGGTAAGTATGTACTCAAAGAAACATTTGAAGTTGTACATAGATGGAATGAAACAGGGAAGATGTTAAAATCTTTTTCTGTGAATGTCAGCATGCGACAATTGTTATGCAATACATTTGTAGATGAAGTAGATGATCTAATGAAGACCTATTTCCCTAAAAAAGTGAGTGAACAAAAAATATTTTTTGAGATAACAGAACATGTATTTGCAGAAGATATGAAAAAAGTTATTGGCATTATGAGTAGATTAAAAAAACTTGGTATTTCATTTTCGATTGATGATTTTGGTACAGGATACTCTTCACTCAGTTATTTAAGAGAGTTGCCTATAGATGAAGTAAAGATCGATAAATCCTTTATAGCACGTCTGAATGAGAGTAAAAGTGATCAGAAAATGATCAGTACTATTATCTCCATAGCAAAGAATTTTGATTTGAATATTGTGGCTGAAGGAGTAGAGACATTTGAACAGCTTGCTTTCTTAAGTAGTAGTGAGTGTGATGCCTATCAGGGGTTCTATTTCCAAGAGGCACTTCCTCAAATTACGTTTGAGAAGAAGTATATTTTTTAATTGACTGCCTCTGCAATAAGATGTATGGCCATTCCATAACTGGTTGAGTTGTTATACCGTGTAAGTACACGAAAGTTTTTTGCTCCCAACCAGATATCATCATGACCAAGGTTACGGTTTTTAAGCAGGTATGCTTTAGGTTCATTAAATGTTTCCAAAGGCTTTATACCATGCTTTAAGATGGTATTTAATGGCAGAGTGCGTCTGTGACTTGTTTTGAGCTTTGTATAGCGTTTTCCTTTAAACTCTGTAGGTACAGCAACCAGTGCACCTTTTCTCCAGCCATTTTTATGCATAAACTTAGCGATAATGCCTATCGCATCTTCCAGGTTCCATGGATCTTTTACACCGTCACGGTTATAATCCATACCATACGTTAGAAACACAGAGGGTACTTGCTGCACCATACCCATGGCTCCGGCAAAAGAACCTTCCAGTTTTTTGATGTCATAGCTTTGCTCTCTTGCCATTAAAAAGAGATGTTTTAACTCAGCTTTGAAAAACTTCTTCATACGGTTCTTATGAAAGGCGAGGGTAGTCAATGCATCCAATACATTGTAGTCACCGCTATACTCTCCAAACTTGCTTTCCACACCGATAAAGCCAACGATGTAGCCCATATCTACCTTATACTCTTGACTTGCTCTTAAAAGCGTTTTATAGTATTTCTTTTTAAATTTCTTAGCTTTATTGAGACTGACGGGATCAAGCACATGTGCTTTGTAGCGTTCCCATGGACCATTGGTTGTGCCTACTTTATATTTACCTGTATATCGTGCTAAGGTATCTCGGTCAAGTTTTGCATCTTCAAGTACAGAAGTCATATAGGTACGTTTGAAATGATGTTTTTTGACCATCATAGTGATGAAGCTTTTGACCTCTTTTTTGGCTAGAAAATCATAAGAAACAGGAGGTCGGTCATCGTTTGCCATCAGTAACAATGGAAGAATGAATGTGAGTAAAATTAATTTGAAATAGTTCAACTACTTACCTTGTACATTATTTAGTATCAATAGGCTGTCCCTATAGATAGGCTCATCTATGAATCCGTATTTTTCATCCATAAATCCATTGATTCCTTGTGCAGAATGCGCTTCAAAAGCGTCTTTGATATGCAATGCTCGGGACTTTTCATATTTATTAATACCAAAAATCTCATTTGCTAGCTGAACCTGCTTTGGACCCATGCATGCTTTGGTTTCAAAACCCATCATCTTCTCTCTTTCACACCAGGCTTTGAAAGTCTCTGTATCGTTATACTCTTGGAACATAAATGAGATGGGGTGGATACCTGCCGTTTTTGCATCAACCAAAAACTTAGAGAGTATGTAATCTATCGTAGGGTTTCCCCGTGTCACTAAAGATTGGGGTAAGCCAAGAGAGGTTAGAAGATCTAAAATGCCGAGGTTCGCCGTTGTAAGTCGTTCATCTATACGGAGTGTACTTAAGTTTTCAAAGGCTTCTTTGGTTTCTAATGAGATATGCAGCTCTTTGTCTTCAGAGAGCAGTGTAAGTGCCTGAGCTATCTCAGTCTGATTTTTTATTTTGGCTACACGTACTGCATCAAAACCAAAATTATTTAAAAATGCTATCTCTTCGGCACCCCCTTCATTTAAGGGATTGGTACGTACGATGATGAAAGAGTTAGAGTGTTCCACGTATGAGAGGAAGAGAGCTATGTTATGCAGGGCCTCTTTTTTACGAGAAGGTGCGATGGCATCTTCAAGGTTAAGTGTGATCATATCTGCAGCATGTTCATCTATACGATTCAGGTGTTTGAGGTTGAGTGGATTGAGCATCATGTTTGAGCGGTAGGAGTGTTTTACTGCAGGGGCTTTTCTTTTACTTCCAAAGACTGTAGGCAGTGTATTTAAATTATCAAATATCATACTGTTATAGTATCTAAAATTAACTCAAAAGAGATATAATTCCCCATGTTAAAATACCTCAATGGCTACGATGCCCAGCTAAAGGCACAGGTACAAACCCTCATAGATCAAAAGAAGCTTGGAGAGTATTTACTCTCACGTTACAGTGACATACATCCTTATAGCACGGACAAAAGCCTCTATACTTATGTGATAGAACTTAAAAATACTTATATGAAAAGTTCCTTACCCCTTGCTAAGGTGCTTTACGACACAAAGATACGTGACATTAATACAGCACTTGGAACACATACCTTTGTATCGCGTGTGCAGGGCGGAAAACTTAAGGCTAAAAATGAGATACGTATCTCACATGTCTTTAAGAAAGTCCCTGAAGCTTTTTTACGTATGATCGCTGTGCATGAATTAGTACATATCAAAGAAAAAGAACATAACAAGGCATTCTATAAACTCTGTACCCACATAGAGCCTGCATACCATCAACTTGAATTTGATCTACGTCTCTATTTGACCTATCGTGATATTTTTGGGGAGTTGTATGTTTGATCTGTTTTATCTTCGATATACTAAGCACTATCAACCCTCAAAAGTTTGTTACTGTATAATACGCTAAAAATATCAGGGCATAACTTCATGAATAAACGTATCCTAACATTTATACTGTTTAGTGTTTCTCTTATGGCAAGAGAAGAACTGTATCCTACTCAGGAATGCCCTGCCTTTAATAACATGAAACAGACAAAAAATACCCATAGTGTACGCTTGGATCTCACGGAAAAATATACGATACTTCAACACCACAAAGGACAGAATCTTATACTCATCAAAGGTGAACAACCTGCACAGAGATGGGTAGATGATGAGTGCTTTTCCAAACGTACAGAATTTTCTAATCCTGTCAATGTACAAAGAGTTGAGAGTAGGGTTGTTAGTATAGATGATGAACTTTCAAAAATATCAATAAGTACTAACTTAACGAATCATGCTAAAAAATATAAAAATAATTATACTAAAAAATATGAAACTAGAAATATCTCAAAACAAAACCTCTTGACGCTCTCTTGGCATAATGCGTTTTGTGAAAAGCACAGAGTTAAAAAAGAGTGTAAAAGAAGTATGTTTTCTTTTGGCAGACCAAACTACGGTGAAAAACATTTTGTACTTCATGGATTGTGGCCGCAGCCCAAAAATAAAATGTATTGTGATGTAGATAGTCATACTGTAACAATGGATAAACATAAGCAATGGAACAGACTTCCTGATCTGGGTTTAAGTGATGAAATTCGAAAACGTTTGCAAAAAGTGATGCCTGGATTTTCTTCAAACCTACATAAACATGAATGGATCAAACACGGTACCTGTTATGGTAGAGATGCTAACAGGTATTATGAAGATGCCATAAGTATGGTAGAACAAGTCAATAAGTCCAAGGTAGGTGATTTCTTTAGGCAACACATAGGTAAACATGTCACACTTCAACAGATTCGTGCCGTTTTTGACAGAAGCTTTGGGCTAGGCTCAGGGAAACGGGTAGAGTTAAAATGTAATAAGGGGCTTATCACTGAGCTTTGGTTACATCTAGGATCGGGGAGTGATGCTTTAGCCACACTTTTAAAACAAGGAAAACAAACACGAAGCCATTGTAAAAATGGACTCGTAGATAAGGCTGGATTTTGAGTGATAAAGTAGATGTATTAGAAGCACTGAAACATTCCAATGTTTTCTTGACAGGTGGTGCAGGAGTAGGAAAGAGTTATATTACCAATGAAGTGATCTCTGATTACCGTAAAAGAGGGAAACAGGTTGTCTCTTTGGGCTCTACAGGTGTAAGTGCCGTGAACATTGGCGGGTTTACGGTACATAGCTTTTTTGTTTTTGGTATCTCTTCAAATTTTGATGAACTAAATCATAGTGATAAGCGTGCTAAAAAAAGACTTGCAGACCTCAAGAAGATACTGAAAGCTACAGATCTTATCATCATCGATGAGATCTCCATGGTGAGTACAGACTTGATGGACATGATAGCGTACAGACTCAATAATTACGGATACTTTGGAAAAGTACTTTTTGTGGGAGACTTCTTTCAACTGCCACCTGTACAAAAACAGCAAAATAGAAATGATGTTTTTGGAGAGAAGCTCTATGCCTTTGAGAGTATGGCTTGGGAACGTTTTGATCTTATGGTTATAGAACTCACCGAAATGAAACGTACCACGGATGCAGAGTTTACACATATACTCTCTAAAGTCCGTAAAGGTCAATGTGATGAGGAAATTGTATGTTACATGACAAAACTCTGGAACACTGAAGGCATGGAGAAAGACCCGACATACTTGTATGGACGCAATTTGGAAGTAGAACAGACCAACAGAGCAAAGATCAATGAACTAGATACCGAAGAGACGATACTTTTTGCAAATGTAGAGAAGTTTGGCTCTGTACATGAGAAGAAACTGGCAGGCTGGAAAAATATGCTGCCGATCTCAGAACATCTTACACTTAAAGAGGGTGTGCCCATTCTTTTTACTGTGAATAAATGGGGTAAGTTTGTCAACGGTGAGAGAGGCATACTTAGAAAGATAGAAGAAGACCATCTCATCGTGGAAAAAGAGGATGAGTTTGTACGTGTAGAACGACATGAATTTGATCTGGTCGATATGCTGGTTAAAGAAGATGGTACTGTTGAGACGATGTCACTGGCTACGCTTTCACAATTTCCTCTAAAATTGGCTTACGCAGTCACCATACATAAGTCTCAAGGGATGAGTATAGACAATCTTGTGTGTAACGTAGACAACATCTTTGCACCAAGCCAGTTCTATGTGGCAATCTCCAGAGCGATTAATCCTAAGAATTTAAAAATAGATTTTAATAAAGGGGATTTGACACAGTATCTACATAGGGTCATTAATGTAGATAAACGTGTTGTGGCATATTACGAGAGTCTTGTTACTTCGTAACTATGTTTATGTACCCTGAGGGTTGGATGTGGAGGATACTCTCTTTGATGGTTACTATATCACCATCAAGCTCTACAAAATTATAGTCATTCTGCAAATCTATTGTCATCTCTTTGACTTCTCCATAAAAACTTCCAAACTTCTTGATGAAACTTGCAGGGGTGAAGATGAAAAAACGATTGGAACTAAGAAGCATGAAGGGTGTAATGATGAGGTGCAAAGGGAGTAAAAAGAGCATGGACAGTATGTATTTGACCATATTGTTTTTTAACAAACCAAAACGCAGTGTTTCAGCAAGGAAGATGTGCTGAAGATCACCCATATTACCTGCAGAGAAGAGAAATACTTCATCATTGAGTGTAAAGTAGTGATGCTTTTGGCTTTCTATAGGTGTACCATTTGCCAAATTATCCAGTACATTTTTTACGTTTGGAACTTTATGAAGCTTTGCAACTACATTAAAAGAACCGGTAGGGTTTAGAATGAATGTAGCTGAGTGTTGTATGCTTTGCAATGCTTTAATCACGCGTCTGATACTTCCATCTCCACCAGAGATAATGATATAGTTATATGTTTCTATATCCGGATGTGTTTCAAGTGCTGAGGTCTCTATCGAAGTGATATGAAGTGTATCGTGTTGTAATGTTTTACCTATAGAAAGAATACGCATTATTGTCCTTATATATATCAGCTATAATTATAACCATGAAACTTGAAAATGAAGATGCCCTTGATAAACTTATCATATGTAAGAAGTGTTTTACTCTACATGAAGAAGTACCCATAAAAGATGGTACCAAAGCATCTTGTTCTGAGTGTGGGAATATACTTTACAAGTATGACAGTAAACTCATAGACCATGGTTTGGCATTAAGTATCACAGGATTTATTTTTTTTGTACTCGCAAATGTATTTCCTTTAGTACAGATCGAGATACTGGGACATGAACAGTTTATTACCATTCCTAAAACGATATTTTCTCTCTTTGAGAGTGGGTTTTACATTGTAGGACTTATTTGTACTTTTCTGATATTCATCTTTCCCCTGATGATATTTATGATTAATATGCTTCTTTTCATACTGTTGAAAATAGAACGTGGTGAGAAGGTGACAAAAGAACTGCTTATATTACTTTCCCATATTACGCCTTGGAGTATGACCGACATATTTCTTATCAGTATACTTGTAGCACTTGTCAAACTGATAGGGTATGCTCAGATACACATTGGAGTTGCATTCTGGGCATTGATGGTTTTTGTGCTTATTGATTTGTATATTGTAAAAAGTATGCAACTTTCTGAGTTCTGGATGTTGCGAAAAAGAATCTTGGTAAATAAGGGTGAACAGTGATAGAGGTTGAGGAAGATAAACTCATAAGATGCCCCGTATGTGAAGCGGTCAATATAGACAAAGGCAAAGAAAACACTTGTCGTCGTTGTGGGTCTAAAATTTATCATCATAAAAATTTTAGTACGGAAAAGTCTTGGGCATTCCTTATTACAGCCATTGTTGCTTACATTCCTGCAAACCTTTATCCCATGCTTATTACGAAACAGTTTGGAACAGAAGAGGGCAATACATTACTGGGTGGTGTGGTGACATTATGGGAACATGGTTCGTATCCTATAGCTATGATTATCTTTGTTGCATCTATTCTTATACCGGTGTTAAAGTTTCTTGTCTTGATTTATTTATTAATTAGTGTAAAATACCCCATAGGGAAAGATAAAAAAGTAAATAAGCATAAATTGTATTATATGACAGAAGTCATCGGTCCATGGTCGATGATAGATGTTTTTGTTGTGGCTATACTTGCAGCACTTATCCATCTAGTCAATATAGAAATTATTGCAGGAACTGCAGCGACTGCTTTTGCAATCTCTGTATTTTTTACACTCTTGGCAGCACATGCTTTTGATGAACGGTTAATAAAAGAATATGAATAAAGCAACGAGTTGCACGAGCTATCTGCTGAAGATGACACAGCGTCAGCGTAGTACAGAGGGCTTTGCCTTATGTGCGTTATACTAATGGTCAAGGAATATAAATAAATGTCAAGACAGATACCGCAGATAGAAGAATCCAGTAAATTTAATCTTATTACTTCCATATGGATAGTACCTTTCATTGCACTTATTATCGCGGGATGGTTAGCATTTCAGTATTTTTCTGAACTTGGACCAGAAATCAAAATCAGTTTTCCTAAAAATGAAGGATTGGTAGCTGGACAAAGTCAGGTTAAGTTTCGTAATGTACCTGTGGGAAAAGTAACTAAGATCCTCATAACAGAAGACACTCAAGGTGTTGTAGTCGTTGTACGTATGAATAAGGAAGCTGAAGGCTATATGACAGAACATGCAAAGTTCTGGATCGTGAAACCTGAAGTTGGTATATCAGGTATCAGTGGATTGGACACGCTTATCTCAGGAACATATATAGATGTGTTCTCTGAAGCAGGGGGTACATATAAAAAAAACCATATTGGTTTGACCCAACCTTATCGTAACATCAGCGGGGGAGAATATTTTCATCTCACTTCTTTTAATGGAGATAATGTTGCAGTAGGTACACCTATTTATTATAAAAATCTCAAAGTTGGACAAGTAGAATACCTTTACCCTAGTCTAGATAATAAAAGCATAGATATACTTGTTTTTATCGATAAAAAATATGTGCCATATGTACATGATGATTCTAGGTTTTGGACAAAAAATATGCTGAATGTTGATTTTTCTAAAGGTAATCTTGATTTCAATGTTGCACCTTTACATATGATGTTACAAGGTGGGATTGTTTTCTCTTCATCAGGAGAGGATAAGGGCAACCCTGTATCTCTTAAACATGTTTTTCCTCTGTATAAAAGTAAAACGGAAGCAGACAGTAAAAGAATAGTATCCGACAGTACAGATATAAAGAAGTTTATGCTGCATACTCAAGGGTCTATCGCTAATTTAAAAATAAATTCAGCAGTGCGTTATGATGGGTTTGACATTGGTCAGGTGGAAGATATCCAACTCTCTTATGATAAGATCACGCATCATATGTTAGGTAAAGTACTCATCGAACTTGACACTTCACTATTTAAAGACCCTAATGATACAGACAGTACAGGTGAAGCAAATTTGTATCAGGCGGTAGAAGAGGGCTTACGTGCAAAGATATCTCCTTTAGACCCCATATCAGGTATGCTCTTTGTTGATCTTGCTTTTACACATAACGAGGGTAATGCAAGTATCGAAAGGGGAAGTCAGTATGCACTGTTTCCAACAGCCAGCAATGCTGACACAAGTGCCATGAACAGTTTCTCTGAAATACTCGAAAAAATTAATAGATTACCGTTAGATGAATTATTTGCTTCAGTGCAAAAAGTAGTAGAAAAGAGTGAAAAACCTGTAGCCAATGCAAATCTTTTATTGGAAGACTTACAAAAGACGGTTAAAAATATCAATACTTTAACAAGTAAACAATCATTTAAAGTTTTACCTGATGAACTAAATAAAGCACTTAAAGAGATGACACGAACATTAAAAAGTACGCAAAAAGTTGTTAAAGGTTATGACAGTAACTCTCTGGTCAAACAACAACTATCCCAAACACTTGAGGTAGTTACAAAAACATCTCAAGAGATGCAACTGTTCTTACGAATGCTTAACCGAAAACCAAATTCACTTATCTTTGGAGATAACTAATGAAAAAAATTATTTTTACTTTTATATTACTTGTAAGCCTTAATGGATGTGTACTATCTTCTACAAGTAATTATTATGTACTTTCTATGGCTTCACACCCTTCTGTTGTTTATAAAGATAAAAACAAGGCAATAGGGGTAGAGAAAATTACAATACCTGGATATCTTTATAAAAGAGAAATAGCAGTAGCTAAAAATGCAAACCAGATAACACTTTTAGCTAATGCTGTATGGGGAGAAGATTTAGATTCAGGATTAACTCAAAGGCTCATAAGTTTTTTACAAAGAAAGTTTAACCAGCCAAATGTTCATGCTTACCCTTGGGGTACAGGAAACCAACCAAGTGTAAAAGTAAATGTAAATATCACACGTTTTATAGCGCAAGGTGACAAAGTCTATCTCGATACCAATTGGGAAGTGGTGCATGTTAATACAAATAAACGTAAAGCAAAACTCTTTAGTACGACTGTATCTACAAGCAGTGATGCCGCGAGTATAGTAGATGCTATGAATAGGGCATTTGGCCAGCTAGAAGAAGATGTTGCAAAAGGGGTGAAGAGTCTTTAGTCCTTTGCCTCCCCCTTTTTTTTTGCTTTAATAAACTCTATCATACTCATTTATAATGCTAAATACTTTCTATACCTACTTTTCTCTATGCATCATGTACTCAATGGATATATGGCTTAGTTAATGGTATGAAAAAGGAAAATTTTAACCCTTTTTTCGGCTGTTACAGTGGATATTTTAGGTTAAAAAGAAGTAATAATAATACAATACATAAGCAGATTCTATAACTACAAAGAATAAAGGATAGTAATGCACAATAAATTAGAAAACCTCATGGGAAAGATGGGAGCGTTTATCTATGATAATCCTTTGAGAGTCATTATTGTTGTTTTAATACTCTTAGCTTTTCCTCTCTCTCATGTACCTCAGATAAAGATGGACACTTCAACAGAAGGATTCATGCATGATGATGATCCAGTACTTTTGGAATACAATGCATTTAGAGCACAGTTTGGACGTGATGAACGTGTGATCGTAGCACTTAAAAGTGATGACATCTTTACGTTAAAATTTCTTAATACACTTAAATCTCTACACGAAGAACTAGAATCAAATGTACCTTTTTTGGATGACATTACATCACTCTATAACGTAAGAAATACCAGAGGTGATGGAGATCAACTTATCACTGATGATCTGTTAGAACCTTTTCCTGCTACACAAGAAGAAGTGAATGCCATTAAACAACGTGCACTGGCGTCACACTTTTATAAAGATCTGTTTATAAGCAGAGATGGAAAGATGACTACGATAGTCATAGAGACTGATGCATATTCTCATGAAGGTGAGAAAAAAGTGTCCGATATCGATGCATTTGATGAAGGTTTTGAAGATGATGTAAAAGAAGCAGATGATACAAAAGAGAGAGCATTCTTAACTGATAAAGAAAATGCACAATTGGTAGCAGCAGTGTTAACCATCGTTGATACATATAAAAAAGAAGGCATAGAAATTTATGTGGCAGGTTCTCCCTCTGTGAACCATGCACTTAAATCTCAGATGCAAGCAGATATGCAAAAGTTTATGCGTATTACATTCCTTATCATACTTGTATTCTTATTTGTGATGTTTAGACGAACCTCTGCTGTATTTTACCCGCTTATTGTGATTATCCTTTCTTTACTTGCAACTGTGGGTACCATGGCATGGAGTGGAGTAGCATTTAAGCTTCCTACACAAATAGTTCCATCACTTCTTTTGGCTGTAAGTATAGGTGCGACAGTACACATACTCTCTATATTCTTTGATAAGTTTAATACGACTGGAGATAAGAGAGAGGCAATGCAATATACTTTGGGACATTCTGGTCTTGCCATAGCCATGACCTCTATTACAACTGCCATAGGAGTAGGATCATTCTCCGGTTCAAAGGTAGCACCTATATCAGACTTGGGTATGTTTGCTTCACTTGGTGTCATGATCTCATTGTTTTTAACACTTACATTGCTTCCTGCACTTTTGAGTATCACTAAAATGAAACAAAAGAAAAAAACTGAAGCCGGTAAATTGGATAAGTTTATGAAAAAACTTTCTGCTATTCCCATAAATCATTATAAAAGTATTATTGCATTGAGTATGGTATTGGTTGTGATAGCATTGGTTGCAGCAACAAAGATAGAACTTTCTCACAATCCGCTTAAATGGTTTCAGCCAGACAGCTATGATCGTGTCTCTACAGAAGTGATAGATGAAAGTTTAAATGGTTCAGTCACCATAGAACTTATTATCGATACTCAAGAAGAGAATGGATGGAATGATCCTATTAGATTGAAAAAGTTAAATAAACTCTCTAAAGAGATGGAACAATATGTAGATAGTTATACACATATAGGAAAAGTGGTTTCCCTTGCAACTATCGTGAAAGAGACGAACAGAGCATTACATGAAAATAAAGAAGCGTATTATACGATACCAGACAATGCTGACCTTGTTTCTCAAGAGCTGTTACTGTTTGAAAACTCAGGTTCAGATGATTTGGAAGATGTCGTAGACAGCCAGATATCTAAAGCACGTATAAGTATTAAGCTTCCATGGACAGATGCAGTACGCGCTAAAGAGGTATTGGGCTATGTAAAAGAGGTGGCAACAAAAACATTTCCAGATGACAAAGTTGTGACTACAGGGATGATCCCTCTACTGATCAACACATTCTCTCATGCAGTGAGTTCATCCGTGACAAGTTATTTTATCGCTTTTATTGGTATCTCTTTTATGATGATACTTATTTTGGGTTCCGTACGAATAGGTCTGCTTAGCATGATACCAAACCTTACGCCTATCATCTTAGGTTTGCTGTTGATGTATTTTGCCCATATACCACTGGATATGTTTACGCTGCTCATCGGTTCCATTGCCATAGGACTTGCTGTCGATGATACTATTCATTTCCTACACAATTTTAGAAGATACTACCTGGAGAGTGGAGACAGTGCAAAAGCTATAGAGCAGACGTTCTTTACGACAGGTAAAGCGATGGTGATTACAACGATTGTGTTGTCATTAGGTTTTTACGCATATATCATGGCAAATATGATCTCAGTGCAGAACTTTGGGCTGCTTACAGGTACAGTGATCATCTTGGCACTTTTAGCTGACCTGTTACTGGCTCCATCACTCATGATAGTGGCTGCAAAACGTGGCTGGATAAAATAATTAAAGGAAAATATATGACTACAAAAAAACTATTACTTGTACTTGCATTAGGATTCTCATTTCTAACAACAAATCTTTTAGCAGATGATACAAAAGCAAGAGCAATTATGGAAAAAGTAGATGCCAGAGATGATGGTAAAACGCTTGAGCAGGATATGCTTATGGTCCTTATCGATAAAAATGGAAACAAAAGAAATAGGGATATTAAGTCTTACGGAAAAGATTTTGCTGAAGATGAACATCGTATTATGTTCTTTAAAAGTCCTGCAGATGTAAAAAATACAGCTTTTTTAACGTATGATTACGATGAATCAAGTAGAGATGATGACCAGTGGCTTTATCTTCCTGCACTAAAAAAGGTAAAACGTATTCCTAGTTCAGACAAAAGTTCAAGTTTTATGGGTTCGGACTTTTCTTATTTTGATATGACGGATAGAGATTTGGAAGATTATGATTTCAAGTTGCTAAAAGAGACAGAAGTCAGAGGTAAAAAAGTATGGATGATTGAAGCAGCACCTCGTACTGTTAAAGTAGTGAAAGAGTCTGGATATACTAAGAGTATAGCACTGGTAAGACAGGACAACTATGTTGTGGTTCGTTCTATAGGGTTTATGAAAAATAATAAGAAGAAGTATCTTGATGTGAGAAAACTTCACAAAGAAGGTGGGGTATGGCTGATTGACGAGATGACGATGACAACGAAAAAAGGGAAAAGCACCGTACATAAAACCATCTTGAAATTTAGTAATATCAAACTCAATAAAGCTATAAATGACAATATGTTCACGACACGTAGACTTGAAAAGGGAATGTAGGGTGGTTCAAGTACGATTTTCTATTATTGCTGCATGTGTGCTTTTAAGTTTTTCTGCAGAAGCAGAAGAAGTAGACATGAGTGGTTTTGATGATGAACCTGTCTTGGCATCACAAGAGAAAAATAGAGGTGATGAACTACTCGATGGCTTTGATGATACACCTTCATCTACTACGGAAGAGACAGAAAATACTGGTAATGAACTATTGGATGGTTTTGAAGATACTGCTCCTGTGAGTACTGAAGTAGAAGAAAAGAGTGATCTTGTACCTGGACTTACAGGAAAACTAACGGAACAGGTAGCATATTCACTTTATGATGATAAACCTCATGACAACATCTCATCTCTTAAAAGTTCACTTTTCTTAGATTATGAATATAAGTTTGAAAACGGCTTTAAATTCAAAGCCAATATAAAAGCCTATTATGATGCTATGTATGACATTAAGGGAAGTGAAAAATTCTTACAAGATGAGTTAGATGAACTAAGAAGTGAAGTAGAACTTTTTGATGCCTACATTGAAGGAAGCATCAGCGATAACTTTGACATGAAACTAGGGCGTCAGGTAGTAGTATGGGGACGTAGTGATACCATAAGAGTAACAGATATCCTAAATCCTTTAGATAACCGTCGTCCAGGTATGGTAGATATAGAAGACTTGCGTTTACCTGTGGCTATGGCAAAGTTTGATTATTTTATAGGTGACTGGCGTGTGACTCCCATAGCCATACTGGAACAACGTTTTTCTAAAAATCCACCATATGGTTCATCATTTAATCCTTTGCCTAATACAGGGATAAATAATGAAAGTTACTCTGATGTAACCTATGCACTCTCTGTAGGTGGAGAATTCTCAGGTTGGGATGTGAATTTTTATGTTGCACGTATACATAATGATGCAGGACAAGTTGTAAATGCACCCATACCTCGTATAGAGCATGATAAAGTCAATATGTTTGGTACAGCGCTCAATTTCCTTACAGGTTCTTGGCTTTTCAAAACAGAATTGGCTTACTTTGATGGATTTAAATACACAACAACTGGAGATAAGAGTTTTACTAGAACGGATGCTCTTTTGGGTGTAGAGTATAAAGGTATAGCAGACACACTTATCTCTTATGATATTGTGACAAGAAGGATTGGTGGGTATGATAATGGACTAATGAATGAGTTTAACCCGTTAAATAAACAGAGTTATCAACATGCATTTCGAGTAAGCTCTGATTTTATGAATGCTTCTCTTACTGCAAATTATCTCATATCGCTTAATGGAGAAAAACTTGATGAGGGTGGTTTTCAGAGAGCATGGGTCAAGTATGAGCTGGGTGAAGGAATCAATACAAATATCGGTGTAGTTGATTACATAGGCGGATCTTTAGTATTTGATACAATAAAAGATAATGATATGGTCTTTGCAGACATTTCTTATAGTTTTTAATTATGATACAATACTTTAATTAATATTGTATCTACAGATAAGGAAGTTTATGTCTATTGTACATCAGATTAAAATGATTTTATTGGCTAGTTGTATAAGTAGCGCAACACTTTTGCATGCGGAAGTCGGAACTCATCCTTTTGAGATAGAATCCGGTATGGTCATATATGAGATCAGTGGTGGGACTCAACTCACACCTGAAACGAATTTGTCTATAAAAGGTAATGCAAAATTACGTTTTAAAGAGTGGGGTGAGGTTAAGTTAGAAGAAGAGAGCGGTGTGGTTCTGACGACGGGTGCTATTAAACATAAACAGCATGTAAAAAGATTTGAAAAACAGACAAAAGACACCGTGATTACTGCTGACTTTGAAAATGAACAACTGTTAGAACGTAAAAAAGGGTCGACCCATTATAAGGCTCATGATGAAACAGTTTCTTTAGTCAAAAAAGGTCAAGAAAATGTTGCTGGTGTACTTTGTGATGTATGGGAAGGACCAGGCGTAAAAAAGTGTATCTATAAAAATGTAGTCCTTAAATCAGAGTCTCATGTTTTGGATGTTTCATATGTAAGAGTGGCAACACAAGCAGTTTTTGATATTAACACTTCTAATGAAGCGTGTAAAGTACCAGATTACCCAGTACAGGAGTTTGCACTCTTCAAAGACAATCTTAAAACGAAGAATGCGTATAAGGCTGAAAATTTTTGTAAAGTTTTAAAAGATGCAGCCTATGATGTAAAAGAAGATAATACAAGTGATGGTACCAGTATCATTACTGATCTAGAGAGAGAAAAATTTATTAATCATATTGCTAAAGATATTTATGAAAGACAAAAAAAACTTTTACCTGAATTATTGAATTCTTTAAAGGAAACCCGTGCATGTCTTCAAACAGGAGAAGATCCATTTACGGCCAATCAATGCATTGAACACTTTAGTCGTATGAAGGCACAATTAGGGACAGAAGAGGATGACTATATCATACTTTGGGATGATAAACGCAAAAATATACTACTAGACAAAATAGAAGATGAACTCATACGTTTACAATCTCGTATGCCATGTGTGAATCGTGCACAAAACATTACCGATCTTTCTGCTTGTATGAAATAAAAACCTATGAAATTTTATCGTATTTACATAGAGATTACCAATGTATGTGGGCTCTCTTGCAGCTTTTGTCCTACAAAAGAATTACCCTCTAAAGAGATGGATCTAGATTTTTTTGAATCCATTGTTAAGCAGGCCAAAGTCTATACTAATGAAATAGCCTGTCATGTTGTAGGTGATCCTCTCACGCAGTCAAACCTTCATTCCTACCTGGATATTTTGCATAAACATGGGCTCAAAGCGATGTTGACAACTAGTGGGTACTTCTTAAAGAAGCACTCTTATGATACACTTTTTCATCCTTGTGTAAAACAAATAAACATCTCACTCAATAGTTTTAATAAAAATGATACCTCCATTACATTTGAACAATACATTAACCCCGTACTTGCACTATGTCAAGCTAAGTTGGAAAGAAAAGAAGAACTGTTTATTAATTTACGTGTATGGAATTTAGATGAGATGATGAGTGAACGTGTATTTAACGAAACATTGTTTGAAAAGCTTTCTTCTACTTTTGAGACTAAACTTAGTCTAAACGGCATTTATGATGAGAGACCCAAATCTATACGTTTGGCATCAAAAGTGCTTGTACATTTCGACAACTACTTTGAATGGCCTTCTTTAAAAAATAAGAACTATGGAGATGGTACATGCCAGGGCTTACAATCGCATGTAGCCATATTAGCAAGTGGGAAGGTAGTACCTTGCTGTTTGGATTGTGATGGCATCATTGAACTTGGGGACTTGCATGAATATACACTGGATGAGATTTTAACTTCAAAGCGTGCTGTAAATATGTTAGAGGGATTTAAAGAGGGCAAAGCCATTGAAGAGCTTTGCCAGAAGTGTTCTTATAAAGATCGTTTTAACGATTAATCTAGATCAGGCGTAATTCTTTCAAATCTTGTACCTTCAAATGAAAAGTTACCCATCATACCCTTAGAATCAAATACAAATCCAACCATATTGGAACCAAAATCAACATCATCAGCTTCTTCTTCTGCATTATATTCAGCCAAGGCAATATTGACATCAAGTTCACTTTCCCAATCATCATCACGCATAAAAGTTTTGAGTGCACTATCTGTTGTAAGTGCTATGATCAAAGAATATTGTTGTGCTCCCATTTGGAAACCCACAGATGCAGATGTGATACTGTAATATCCTTTAGTAACACCATTTACGCGTAGTGCACCTTCACCATATTTACCACCAACAAAAAATCCTGCTTCTTTTACATCAGGAAAAACAACGTAACCCTTTGCATTGTCTAAAAACTTTTTACCGCCATTTACTTCTTTATAAAATACCATAAGCGCTTCATTTGAATCATTATCAATTTCTTCTGCTGTGTCTTCAGCCAAAGATAGTGTACTAAATGCAAAGAGCATAGCCAATAAGAGGGATATAGTTTTCAATAATTTCATTACTTGTCCTTAATTTGTTTTATTTATTATAACATAAAAACATTACTGCAATAGTATAAGAAAGATTTAAAAGTGCAAAGCTCAAAATGAGCTTTGCACGAAGTTTTTTGTGGAGAAAGATTTAGTTTTTAATTAGGGTTTGATTCTTTCAAACTTTGTACCTTCCATAGTAAAGCTACCCATCATCCCTGTAGAATCAAAGACAAAAGCAACCATATCGTCATCAAAATCAACATCATCAAGCTCTTCTTTAGAGTTCCACTCTGCTATGGCTATTTTACCATCGACATCTGTTTCCCATTCATCATCCTCTAAAAGAAGGAATTTATTGAGTGCTGCATCTGAAGTAAAGGCTATGACCATACTATATTGTTGTGCTCCCATTTGGAAACCAACAGATGCAGATGTAATGCTGTAATATGCTTTAGTAGAGTTACCTACACGTAGTGCACCTTCGCCATATTTACCACCGACAAAAAATCCTACTTCTTTTATGTCTGGAATGACAAGATAAGCCTTCGCATGTTCTAAATATTTTTTAGAACCTTTGACTTCTTGGTAAAATGTTCTGAGTGCATCATTTGCATCCTTGTTTATTTCACTTGCCGAGTTTAATGTTGCCATGGAGGTTGTACTAAATGTTAAAAGCATAACAAATAGCAGAGGTAGAAATTTAAGTATTTTCATCACTTGTCCCTTAGTTAAGATACATTTATTATAACACAAAATAAAAGTTAGTCAAGTATTATAAATGTATTTAGTAAGCAAAATATATTGAGAATGTAACTAGAAGGCTTTTTAAAAATGTATTGAAGAGATAGAGATAATGTAAGAATTTGAATATGTTTGACGGAATGAGAGCTCCATCAAACATTATGAAATGAAAATTTAATTAGGTAGTATTCTTTGGAATTTTGTACCCTCTATGCTCACTCCCGCCATTAAACCTTCTGCACCATATATAAATGCAACAATAGGTTTTTCATAACTTATAGAGGTAATATCTTTACTTTTTCCCCAGTCTGATACAGTAATAGCTCCATCGACACCGGCTTCCCATCCATTGCTTTTAATGAAGTTGTTTAAAGACGCTTCTGATATAAAGGCGATAAGAACAGAGTGCTCTTGCGCACCTATTTGGTATCCTATAGAAGCTGATGTCATACTATAATAATGTTTTGTAGTATTGTTTACACGTAATGCGCCTTCCCCATATTCACCTCCAACGATAAACCCAGCCTTTATGACGGAAGGAAAAACGAGATATCCTTTTACTTGAGAAAGAAATTTGTCTCCACCAGGAATTTCTTTTTCAAATTTCTTGATGGCAGCATCAACATCAGCATTGATCACACTGGCAGATTTTGCTAATGAAAACTGAGTAAAAGCTAATGAGATGAGAATCAATAGCATTATTGGGTTAAGTTTTTTAATAAACATGTTGTAGTCCTTATGAAAATTGTCATATTATATCGTATAAAAGTAAATGAATTAAAGTATAGGATCATCATGGAAAAAATAAGTATTAAATCTTATGCAGTCAAACATAAATTGAGTATATTCAATGTGGTAAAAATGACTAAATCAGGCCAAGTTCCAACAGAAACGGTACTAGAAAATGGTAAAGATGTGGTCTATATTTTGATAGATAATGACGTTGAGAAAGAGATCCAAAAGTCTATTGTTCAAGATGAGAATAAAGAACCTTATAGCTTACGGAAAGAGAATGCACGACTTAAAAAAGAGATAGAGAAATTAAAAGAAGAGATTGCTACGCTAAAAAATAGAGTATAATATTGGTATGAAAGTAGCATATATAACAGATGAAATCTATTTAAAGCATAATACAGGAACAATGCATCCTGAGTCTCCACAGCGGCTTAAAGCTATAAACAAAGCTATTGAGCCACTGTATGCATCATTGATACGTAAATCTCCTATTAAAGTCTCAGAACGTATACTTGAACTTGTACATTCAGCTGAACATATTGAAACTATAAAAAATGTAAGTGAATATGGGGGGAGTATTGACTCAGATACTATTTGTAGTATTGACTCCTTTGATGCTGCAGTTATGGCTGTGGGAGCAGGGGTTGTTGCATTAGATGGTATAAAGTCTGGAGAGTTTGAACGCGCTTTTTGTGCTGTAAGACCTCCTGGACATCATGCCAGACCTACACAAGCAATGGGTTTTTGTCTTTTCAATAACATTGCCATAGCTGCTCGCTATGCACAAAGTATAGGGTATGAAAAAGTGATGATCGTTGATTTTGATGTGCATCATGGTAACGGTACACAAGATACATTTTATGATGATGATTCTGTATTTTACTTTTCTTCACATCAGGCTTTTACGTATCCTGGTACAGGTGCTGAGGAAGATAGGGGGCAGGGTAAAGGTGAAGGATATACTGCAAATTTCTTGATGATGCCAGAAAGTACAGACAGTGAGTTGCTTGATATCTATGAAAATGACCTACCTCCGTTGATTGATAAATTTAAACCTGATGTCATCTTGGTATCTGCTGGTTATGATTTACATGAAAGTGATCCTTTAGCACAACTCAATATCACTACTGATGGTATAAAAAGTATGGTCAAACTCATATTGGATAGTGCAGATGTTCCTTTTGTGTTTTTTTTAGAAGGCGGATATGATGTAAATGCCTTGGGTGAGAATGTCAAAGTGACACTAAAAGAAATGATTATGGATTAAACATCTATTTATTGTATTTACTTTAATAAATACTACTTATCTTTATGTATATAACTGATATACTTTATCCTATGGAAGTATATAAAATAAACAATATTGCCGGACATCTTGCTAAAGGATTTTTAAGTAATCCTCTTACCCCAGTTATTGCTATTGCTATTTTACTGTTGGGCTTTATCTCGTTGCAAATTATGCCTCGAGAAGAAGATCCTCAGATAGAAGTAAGTGGTGGTTCTATCATCGTTGCCATACCTGGTGCAACACCTAGTGAGATCACGAACGTCATCATTAAACCTCTTGAAAGACGCATACGTGAGATCAAAGGGGTAGAACACATTTATGGTACTGCTATGAATAATGTAGGTATGATAAACGTACAATATTACATCGGTCAAAATAGGGAAGAATCCAACCTCAAACTTTATGATAAAGTCATGCAAAACATGGATCAACTTCCCAAAGGTACCATGATGCCATTGGTAAAACCTTTTGATATAGATATAGATATCCCTATACTTACTGTAGCATTTTATAAAGCAGGCAATGCAGAGATAGATACGATAAGGCTCTATAGGATCATACGTGAACTTCAACAAGATATTAATGCGCTTGATAATGTAGCAAAAACCACACTGAAGGGTGTGAAAAGACCACAGTTTAATATCTTGGTAGACTTACATAGACTCGCTGCCTATAATATCTCTTTAGGCCAGGTAACACAAGCTGTTAAATCTATTGCTACGAATGCCCCGGAGATAGACACAACAACTTCAGATGGTAAGCTTATTGTCTTTGGTGTGCAAAATGCCTTGGATAATGTAGAAGATCTTAATGAACTTATCATTGCCCAGTATAGGGGATCACCTATTTATCTGAAGAATATTGCTAAGGTGGAATATAACTATGATATTCAAAATTATGACTCAGCGAGTATTACTTACCAGGAAAATAAAGTAGGAGAAGCACATACTTCTGGTCATGATAAAGAAGAACCAGGACCGATTCTTTTCCGTGACGCTGGTGATCAGATCACTATGACCATTGCAAAACTAAAAGGAACGAATGCCGTAAATATAGCTCAGAGAGCTATAGAAGAGATACAAAAATCTAAAGCAAAGTTATTGGAAAACGGTGTTGGGTTTATTGTGACACGTAATTATGGAGATAGAGCAAATGAAGCGGTAAATGAACTTGTGCACCATTTGGAGATCACGATACTTATTATTGCATTGATCCTGGTACCATTCCTTGGTTGGAGAGAATCACTTGTTGTGACCATTGCGGTACCTATGATCCTTGCGACCACACTTTTCATCGCATTGATGACTGATCAGACGATCAATCGTATTACACTGTTCGCTTTCCTTCTTAGCTTAGGACTGATCGTCGATGATGCGATCATTGTGATTGAGAACATACATAGAAGACTACATCTTAAAGAGTCTGAAGAGCTTGAATTTGATGAGATCATCATTCAGGCAACTGATGAGATAGGTCCTTCCACAAACATCGCGACAATTGCTATTATGCTCACGATGATCCCTATGGGATTTGTGGGCGGTATGATGGGACAATTTATGAAACCCATTCCTCTTAATGTACCGGTTGCACTTGGTATTTCTCTTTTTGTAGCTTATGTATTTGCTCCATATCTGGCACGTAAGTTTATCAAGTTTGAAAGTAAAGCAAAACCTGTTAAGGAAGAGAATTAATGGAAAAAATTGTCTATAAGATCATTAACAGTAAGCGTAATAAATGGATCGTAACTCTCATTGTTCTTTTCTCTATGGGGGCTGCAGTCATGATGATACCTACGAAATTGGTACTTGCCCGTATGCTTCCAGGGAAAAGTGCTAACACCATGAGTATCTATGTCGATACTGCAACTAATGCATCCATTAATGAAACACAATCTGTTACAACATGTATCGTAAACTATCTGAAACAAGAAAAAGAAATCACAGATATGGAAGTATACTTAGGGCAGGGGGCACCTCTTGATTATGCAGGTTTGGTAAAAGGAAGTGCACTTAAAAGGATGAAGAACCAAGCAGAGATAGTGCTTAATTTTACAAATAAAAATGATCGTGATGAACCTACTTATATGATGGCACATCGTTTACGCCCTTTTATTAAAAGTGAGTGTGGGAATATTGTCCCTCATACTTCTATAAAGTTCACAGAGATGCCTGCTGGTCCTCCGACTTTGGCAACGATCGTTGTAGAACTCTATAATCAAGATGCGAATGCATTACGAAAAATGTCATCCAAAGTCGCAAAGATACTTGAAGATACAGAAGGACTGGTTGATGTGGATGTGATGCAGGATGACATTTATACCAAGTATAATCTTGTACCAGATAAGGAAAAGATCATCCTAAGTGGACTCAATGTTGAGCAGGTCAATCAGATCATTTATCTTGCGTTTAAAGGGATGCCAATAGCTGAAAAAAATACAAAAAATCAGCAGGATCAAATCCCCATCTTTCTGAGACTTAATGATGAAACACGTCAAGTTGAGCAAGACACAGAATCTTCTTTGCTCAGTAAGCTTGTCTCATTAGAGCTTATGAATGATAAAGGAATGATGGTACCTATAAGTGAAGTAGTCGAGATAAAAGGTGCGGATTCCAGTCCTACTATCTTTAGAAAAAACCTTAAAAATCTGGTTACGATCACTGCAGAATGTGACATGGTAAGTCAAGTGTATCCTCTACTTGAAGCCAGAGAAAAGATGTTAGAAGTACTTAAAGACGAATATACTATGAGTAAAGTGCCAGGGATCAACACCTATATGTTTGATCTTATTGCAGTAGATAAAGAGACTGGTGATGAAGTACTCATACGCTGGGATGGTGAGATGAAAGTGTCACTAGATACTTTCAGAGACTTGGGTGGTGCATTTATCGCTGCTTTGGTGTTGATGTTCTTGCTGATGGTTGTGTACTATAAATCGTTTGCATTGAGCGGTATAGTTCTGATAGGGAGTTTCCTTTCTATCATAGGGGTTATTGTAGGGCATTGGGTCACAGATAAGATATCACTTTATGCAACAGATACGCATTTCTTCCTTACTGCGACATCACTGATAGGTTTTATCTCACTGATGGGGATTAGTGCGAGAAGTTCATTACTGCTTATAGACTTTTCGAAATCTTTGATCGCTCATGAAGGTATGGAGAAGAAGAGAGCCATAGCCGTTGCAACAGCAACACGTGCAAAACCTATCATGCTTACTGCTATTGCGATCATCCTTGGTAGTTTATTACTCGCAACAGACCCTATCTTTGGTGGATTAGGTATAGCACTTATCTTTGGAAGTATAGCAGCTACATTGGTTTCATTGTACTTCATCCCTGTATTGATGGATAATGCGAAAGCTTTGATGCCAGATAATCATGAGTTTGAAGATCAAGGACGGGGTGGTACATGGTGTATCTTGACGGATAATCTTAAGTCACTTTTCCCTGGAAAAAAAGAAGCGAAGAGTGAGGAGAAGAAACAACAAACAGCTCATGAAGCTACTTTACTCTACGAAGGGTATGAGTGTGAAGAAACAGATAGGACTACATGGTGTACTTTGATCGATAATGTCAAGTCATTTTTTCCTGGGAAAAAAGATCTAAAAGGTGATGAGAAGAAGTTAGTGCAGACTAAAGAACCATTACCATATGAAGAAGATGAGAGTCAAGAAGAAAATAAAGTTAGATGGAGTAGTAAACTAACTGACTATATAAAAGCATTACCTCCTTTAAAAATAGATACAAAGACTTATAAAAAGAATAAGATCGTATTTAGTAACTTGATCAATAAAGTCAAGTTATTTTTGAATTTAAAGACAGAAGATGAGATAGATCATGCATACGAAAAAGCAAAAGCTGAGCGTGATTTCATAAATTTACATAACATGGGGAACAAACAGTTTCAGAAAAAAGACCTAGAGAAAGCCATTGAGTCTTATGAAGAAGCATTGAAGATCAAAGAAGATGAAGGTACAATCTTTAAGCTTGAGTTGGCAAAGCTACAGAAGCAAAAAGAAGAGAAAAAGAAACAAGCAAAAAAAGACGATAATAAAGATCAAGATAAAACAGAACAAGAGAAACCGAAAAAAGATAAATTAGACTCTAAAAAAGAGAAAAAGTCTAAAAAGAAGAAAGACGATAAAGAGGAGTAAGCCTTTGCTTACTCTTTGATCTAGGGTATCTTCCTAGTTAATATAGTCTTCCTATATAGCCTACTCGCATTCTTCTGGCGATAGATAGCATCTGTCAGATGTTTACGTATATCTCCATCCATCCATCCATATAGATACATTATGCAGATAAGACTAAAAAAGATCTCTGTAACTACAGTACTGCTTGTGTCAATTTCACATATGAGTTACAAAGAGATACAAGTACTTACTTACATGCCCTAGGATTCTATTAGAACTGTAAAGACATGTGCTTCTATGTTTGGTATTATATTTACCATAATAACTGTTAAATGGGTCTATTTCTTATTGATGAATACTGCAGAGCTTTGTGAATTACATAAGAAGACTATAAGAGAAAATAGACGCTTCAAATATCTTTTTAGATATATCGTATTTTGTCTTTTTAATAATATGTTAATAGTTATATGTATGTACTAGGCAGATGATAAGAGTTGAGGATTAAATGTAAAGGTGAGGGTTAGAAGAGATGCTAAAAAGCATCTCTATCTAATAAGTTGGAACGGTGATTAAAACTTATACGCTAACTGGAAAGAAACACTGTTTTCTTCATGAGTTGTTGTGATAGTAGTTGCACCAGGAGTAAGTCCAGCTATATTAAATGTATCACTTGCTTCATCTTCATATACGTATGCTAAGTCAACAGAAAATGATTTTGTAACTTCATAGCTGGCACCAATTGTATAGTGGTCTTCTGCGTTTGCAGGGAAACCTAATAGATTCAACGTATTAAACAGTGCTCCTGTATAAGTTGTTCCATCTTGTTCAACTACTGCAGAATCTGCGTGATTATATCCAAGTCTTACAGTCCATTCGTTTTCTGTATATGAATAACCCACTGCATAGACATCAGAGTCATCCCAACCAAAGTCACCATAGCCTTCGGCATCTGACCATTTAATTTTTTTATAGTCAAAGGCAAAAGTGTGTTGACCCATTTCATAAGCAAGTCCTACACCATATTCTTCAGGTTGTTCAAGTTTATCACTAAAATTAAATACATTAAATCCTTCCATAGCAGTGCTTAGTTGAGGTTCATAATCCATTTCGATTGAAGATTTATATGTTGCACCAAATGTAAGACCAGCGACACCATTTGCCGAGAAATCATATGCAAGACCTAAATTATAACCAAAACCAAAGTCTTGTGCTAAACCTGAACCTACAGGTCCTCCAAAACCATCATAGTTAATATCTAAGTTACCGTATTGAACTATAGGTGTTACAGCAAGACTTAATCCACCAGTTTTGTATGCAATAGGTACACCAAATTGCATAAGTTGTAAATTAGTTACCATATTAAAGTTATTTGCACTTAATGTAGCATCACTGTAATCTACACCCAATCCTGCAGTCCCCCACATACCTATACCAATATACCAATTGTCATCAATTTTATGAGCAATAGATACTTCTGGAATCATATTCATATCAGCATCACTGTTATACGATGGCCCAAAACCAGCAATTTGTGTATTTATATCTGGCATAAAAATAGTACCACCAAATGCAATCTCAGTATCTTCTACACTTGTAATCAGTGCGGCATTACCCAAACCAGATTCTGCGCCATGACTTACAGCCATACCAACGCCACCCATACCTCTTGCTTTAGCACCTACAGCGATAAGATTATCTCCGTTTGTTGCATGTATCATTGTTGATGTTATCAAAGATAAAGTGATTACTT
>JAGSGJ010000024.1 GCA_023955225.1 Sulfurovum sp. | reverse complement strand
GTTGTAAAATGGTGACCCCAAGGAGACTTGAACTCCTGTAACATGGATGAAAACCATGGATCCTAACCGCTAGACGATGGGGCCATCTGCAACTTGTGGATGGCATTATATAGACCGGGTGCTTAAAAATCTCTTAAGATAGTGTATAATTTATCTAAAATAAGGAAAAAATAAATGAATTTTAAAAGAACAGTTTCAATTTTGATCATAAGTTTTCTTGTGAATGCCTGTGTACCTAAAGAATATGTCGAACAAAATTCTGCATTTATCATGTTTAAAACACCTACCTTAAGATATGCAGATATGGGGTTTATCTATGAAAATGAAGAAGAGATAAAAGTCGAGATCTACGGGAGTGGTCAGGCCTTGATGTCTTTAGAGATCTCTGAGACATCTGTCTGCCTGAGTCTTCTGGCATGTATGAGTAAAAGTGCTTTCAACAAAGAAGTGTTAAATCGTATGTATCCAGAGGATATACTGGAAAATATATTTAGAGGAAAACCTCTGTTTAATGGTGTTGGGTTAGAAAAAAAGGGTACCGGGTTTACACAAAAAATACTAAAAAAAGATAAATATAACATCGATTATAGTGTTTTAAAGAATGAAATTATTTTCCGTGATACAATCAATACAATAGATATAAAAGTCAAAAAACAATACTAAGGTTGAAGATGGCAAAATTTGTCGGAGCACATGTAAGTGCAAGCGGAGGTGTAGATAATGCACCACTTAATGCTATGGCTATAGGAGCAAAAGCATTTGCACTTTTTACTAAAAACCAAAGACAGTGGGTAGCAAAACCTTTAGAGACAAAAACGATAGACGCTTTTCAGAAAAATCTTGAAGCTTCCGGTATTTTGCCTAAACACATTTTGCCCCATGACTCTTACCTCATTAATCTTGGACATCCCGAAGTTGAAAAACTTGAGAAATCAAGAGATGCGTTTATAGATGAATTGGAACGTTGTCGTATTTTAGGGCTTGATAGACTTAACTTTCACCCAGGGTCTCATTTGACAAAGCTCTCTAAAAAAGACCCAGAGTATATGGATAAGCTTATGCAGGCCGAATTGGGATGTTTGGATGTTATAGGAGAGTCACTTAACAGAGCCATTGAAGCAACCCCAGATTCAAATGTGAAACTTGTCATTGAAAATACAGCAGGACAAGGTTCCAACCTTGGGTATAAATTTGAACATTTGGCACATATCATAGATAAGGTAGAAGACAAAAGTCGAGTAGGCGTTTGCATTGATACCTGTCACATGTTTACAGCAGGGTATGACATCCGCACTAGGGAAACCTATGATGAAACATGGAACAGTTTTGATAAAGTAGTAGGAAGAGAGTACTTGATGGGAATGCACATTAATGATTCTAAGCCACCTTTAGGCTCTCGTGTGGATAGACATCACTCATTAGGTCAGGGAGAGATCGGATGGGATGCCTTTAAATTCATTATGAATGACTCGCGTATGGATGACATACCACTTATCTTGGAAACCATTGATGAGTCGATCTGGGCAGAAGAGATCAGAGCGTTGTATGCTTTGCTTGAAAATTAAATTTGAAATAGGGAGAAGAATAGTGGGGAGAATGGTAAAAGATTTAGCACTGATTGTAGTAGCAAGTTCAGTTGTCATCGCAGGGGGATATAAAATTCCGGAGCAATCACTTAATTCAATGGCATTGGGAGCAGCCTATGTAGCACATACTACAGGAGCAGACACAAACTATTATAACCCTGCAAATATGAGTTTCATGGATGAGAGTAAAAGTTATGTAGAAGGTGGTTTAACATTAGCGCATTTGCCAGAGAATGTGTATAGCTATGGCCCTTTATCAGGTGAGTCCGAAGTAGAAGATCTCCCAATTCCATTTTTCCATTATGTTGCCAAACCTATAGGAGATTTTAGATGGGGTGTGAGTATGGTTGCACCGGGGGGACTGACAAAAAGATGGGAAACACCATCAATATTTCAAAAAGCGTCAGCGGAAGAATTTACCTTAAAAGTAATAGAGTTAAATCCAAGTATGTCATATAAGATTTCAGATAATTTGAGTATTGGTGCCGGATTAAGACTGATTTATAGTGAGGGGGTTGTAAAAAGTGATTCAACAGAAGCTAATGCTGTTCCATCTTCACCTATTCCTTATGCAATTTCACGTGATATGGAAGGAGATACCTTTGAGTTTGGATACAATTTGGCCTTAGCGTATAAGCCGACAAGTGATATAAATTTAGCTGTGACATATCGTTCCAATATTGATTTAACGGAAGAAGGTACAGCAACATTGTCATATGATGGAACGGTAGACCCTGAATATGGTGCTGATGTTACAGTGCCATTACCTGCAGCACTTAATATAGCGATTTCAAAAACATGGAATGATAAATTTACATTAGAGTTTAATTATGAGAGAACTTATTGGTCAGAGTATGAAACATTAGATTTTAATTATGATCGAGCCATTGATGATAACCCTTACCGCGATGTTTTAATTGGTGCTTTTGATTTACCGAAAGCAAAAAATTGGAAAGATACTGATACTTTTAGACTAGGTGCAACTATTAAAATGGATAACAAGATTACAGCTATGATGGGGTTTGCTATTGATGAAACACCTGCCCCTGTTGAAACATTAGGATTTGAACTTCCAGACAGTGATGCTAAAATATTTTCCATGGGATTCAGATATCAACAGACAGAAAATCTCTCTTGGGGAGCAGCATTCCTTTATGATAGTAAAGAATCAATTTCTTTAGTCCCTGGAGCACATGATGATTCTACATCATTACTTAATGCTGGAGGTAGCTTTCACGAAGGTGGTGCATACTTAACTACTGTAGGCATAGCGTACGAGTATTAAGATGGATTACAAGTTTAATAACTTTTATGAACTCATAACCTTTCAGGCAAAAAAGCGTAAGAAAAAAGTTGCGCTTTTTGTGGATGATGAGAAGATCACCTATGGAGATATTTTAGTAGCGGTAGATAAACTGGCTGCTTTTCTTGCGGACAAAGGCGTAAAGAAAGGTGACAAAATCGCATTTTTTTTACGTAACTCTCCTGAATTTATCTATACGATCTTTGCTGCCTCAAAGTTAGGGGCTATTGTTGTACCTATCAATACCTTTCTGAAAGAAGATGAACTGACATATATTTTAGAAGACAGTGGTTCTTCGGTACTTGTTGCCTCTGCTATTCATGACAAGGTTGTCAACAGCAGTAAAACAACTAACCTATGCAGATTTATTGTTTGGGAAGGGGACAACAGTTTTCAGGGAGAACAGCATTACTCTTTTGATGAAGCGTTAAAAACAGAGTTATCTGTAGCACATACTCCTACAGCATTGGAAGACACTGCGGTCATCATCTATACTTCTGGTACAACAGGCAAACCTAAAGGGGCTATGTTAAGTCATAAAAACATCTTTTCAAACGGACGTTCTGGTGCGATGACGATCAAGGTGACACCTAGAGACAGAGGAATTGTTTTTTTACCGATGTTCCACTCTTTTACTTTTACCATAGCGATCATGCTTCCTATGTATGTAGGGATGAGTATAGTGATCATCAAATCGATCCAACCTTTTTCAAATATCTTTAAACAAACATTACTCAAGCGAGTAACACTCTTTTTTGGTATCCCTGATGTCTACAATGCTTTAGCTAAAGCAAAACTTCCATGGTATTTTATGTGGTTTAACAATCTACGTGCATTTATTTCTGGTGCAGCAGCCTTACAGCCTAAAACACTTGATGCAATGGCAAAAAAGTTTAAACGAGCAACGTTACTCGAAGGGTATGGACTGAGTGAAGCAAGTCCCGCTGTATCTATGAATACTTTCAAAAAACAGAAGGCGGGCTCTGTCGGTACTGCACTGTATGGCTACGAGATGAAAATTGTAGATGAAGATATGAATGAGGTACATCGCGGTTCTATAGGTGATATCATCGTTAAAGGTGATAATGTGATGCAAGGGTACCTGAACCGTCCTACGGCAACAGATGAGACCATTATCAATGGTTGGTTACTTACGGGTGATGTAGGGTATATGGATGATGAAGGATTTTTGTTCATTGTAGACAGAAAAAAAGATCTTATCATTTCAAAAGGTAGCAATATTTATCCTCGCGAGATAGAAGAAGTCATAGATGTCTTTGCCGGAGTAGGTGCATCCGCTGTCATTGGTATAGTTGATGAAAAGAGTGGAGAAGTACCTGTTGTGTATATAGAGCTTGAAGAGGGTGTAGAGACACTTGATGAAACAGGTTTAAAAAAGTATATGAGAGAGCAACTTGCAAACTATAAAATACCCAAACAGATACATGTGATTCCAGAGCTACCTAAAAATGCCACAGGCAAAGTACTAAAGCGTGCACTAAAAGAGAGTCTCCGGGATGATGAATAAGAATATGAAAGCTATCATCAATGCAAAAATATTTTTAAATGATGAGATCATCGAAAGCAAAGTGCTTTTATTTGATCATAAGATTGTCAATATTGTAGATGAGATAGATCTTGCAGATATTGAAATCATAAATGCTAATGGTGCTTATGTCAGTGCAGGGTTTATTGATCTACATATACATGGAAGTGGCGGTGCAGACGTCATGGATGCCACACCTGATGCATTGGAAACGATCTCTTCAATCCTTCTTCAAACAGGGACCACTTCTTTTTTGGCTACGACCATGACGATGTCAGGTGAAGATATTGACAAGGCTTTACAAAACATTCAAATACATGCTGCAAAGGTCAGCGGTGCACAGGTTCTTGGCATTCATCTTGAAGGACCTTTTATCAATGCAGATAAACATGGTGCGCAAGATAAAGAATATGTTCAGGCACCAAATATGGCACTGATAGAAAACTATATGCAAGAAGTAAAAATGATGACACTGGCACCTGAAATAGAAGGGGCAGAAGGTTTTGTAAAGCTATTGACAAAAGAGTACCCTCATGTTATCTTAAGTATCGGGCATTCTGATGCAAGTTATGAAGAGAGTCAAAAGAGTTTTGCCTGGGGTATCTCTCATGCAACACATCTGTTTAATGCCATGACCCCTTATCATCACAGAAAACCTGGCATAGTGGGCGCAGTGTTTGACTCTGATGTGACCTGTGACATCATCGCAGATCTGGTACACATTCACCCCTCAACCCTTGAACTGGTACAGAAAGTCAAAAAAGAGAAGCTCATACTCATCACAGATGCTATGCGGGCAGGGTGTATGAAATGTGGAACGTATGATTTGGGTGGCAGGAGTGTTGAGGTAGACGATGGTAAAGCAATACTGGAAGATGGAACGCTTGCCGGTTCTGTTCTGAAGATGAATGAAGCATTGTCAAATATGAAGAAATGCACTTCGATGAGTCTTGTTGAAATTGTTAACAGTGCGACAAAAATACCTGCAGCTAAACTGGGTGTAAATAAAGGTCAACTAAAAGAAGGCTATGATGCAGATATAGTCATCTTTGATGAAAATTTTAGTATTATATCAACCATAGTTAGCGGTGAAGTAAAGTACAAAAGGGCAAGCAACTCATTTGCGTGAGCCTGCTGCTGAAGCAAACACAGTGTTAACGTAGTATATGGAGCTTTGCTTCATATGCGTTCTAAAAGGATAAGTATGTTCGGATTTTTAAAACGTAAAGTAAGAGAGATCAAGTCACCTGTAGATGGACAGGTTGTAGCACTTGAGAGTGTTGATGATGACGTGTTTTCACAAAAGATGGTAGGAGATGGTGTAGCAATTATCCCTATGTCAAATGTATTTACGGCGCCCATTGATGGAGTGGTGTCAAAAATATTTTCTACAAACCATGCGTATAGTATTAAGAGTACAAAAGATCTAGAAGTTATGGTACATATTGGTCTAGAGACTGTAGCACTTGAGGGGAAAGGTTTTGAACGTCTTGCAAACGAAGGTGATGAGGTCAAAGCAGGAGACCCTATTATTCGTGTTGATCTAGCGTATATACGTGAACATGCAAAAGACATCATCACTCCTATCATCATCTCTGATGAAAGCGATGTGAAAAGTATCGACAAACGATTAAATATCGTAAAAAGCCAAGATATGATTATGGAGGTAAGCTAATGCCACAAAGTGACAATATTTATTATTATGTAGTGTATGGTTTGATATTAGTCGCATTTTTTATTGTGCTCAAAACCCCCAAAAAGAAGAAATAACCCAGTGTGGAGATATCTCCAAGCAACACGTTTTTATTTTAATGCTTCTTTAATAGACTCCGCGACACTTTCAGCTCTTGTACCTAAGACAATTTGAATAGATTTTTTATCTGGACGTATCACGCCTTTAGCACCAAGAGTAATGAATGTTTCATCTAAGAGGATACTGCTGTCATTCACCGACATGCGAAGTCTTGTGATACATGCATCGGTATGCGTGATGTTTCCTATACCTCCTAATGCTTCTATAAATGCCAGTCCTTCATCCCTTGTATTTGTAACATGATTATCATTGCTATCATCAAATATTTTGAGCTTAAACATTTTAATAGTGTAATAACTCGCAACAAAATAAATGAGAGCAAACACTGCTCCCAAAGGAAGAATTAACAGAGGGTTGGTCGCTAGTTTGTAGTTAATGACATAATCAATGAATCCTGCAGAAAACCCGAAGCCTGCATGAATGTCTAACATTTGTGCTACAGCAAGAGCCAGACCTGTAAGTAGGGCATGCAAAAGAAAAAGTAGAGGTGCCACAAATAAAAAGAGAAACTCCAAAGGTTCTGTAATGCCTGTGAGGAATGAGGTAAATGCAACACCTGCCAAGATGGCACCTACTTTTTTACGGGAGTTCTTTGGGGTATTCAAGTAGATCGCATATGCCATTGCAGGCAGGCCAAACATCATGACTATATAAAAACCTGACATATAGACACCCGCTGTTTTATCACCGGCAAAAAAACGATGCAAGTCTCCATTGGCCACCACTTCCACACCATCTTTAAGATAGTTGTACTCTCCCAGTTGAAACCAAAACACAGAATTGAGTATATGGTGCAGTCCTAATGGGATGAGTAGACGGTTGAGTGTACCGTAGATGAATGTGCCTACCTCATTTAATCCGATGATGGCATTTGAAAACAGATCGATACCGCTTTGTGCAAAGTGCCAAAAATACCCGGCAAGTACACCAATGCCTATGGCTGAGACAGCGGTGATAATAGGGACAAAACGTTTTCCTCCAAAAAAGCCTAAAAATTCAGGGAGTTTGATGTCATGATAACGGTTGTAAAGAGTACCTGCAACGACACCGATGATAATACCCACAAACACACCCATGTTCACATCTTTGTCTATACTGAGATAGACTGCTTTGGCGATGAGAACACCTATGGCACCTGCAAGTGCTGCAGCACCATCATTGTTCTTGGCCAATCCGTAGGCGATACCTATACCAAAAAGGAGATCAAGATGAGAGAAGATCGCATCTCCGGCACTTTTCATGATAAGGGCTACCTGACCATCAAAGATATCACCAAAACCTAAACGAAGTAGAAGCGCAGCAACAGGAAGCACTGCGATGGGGGTCATCAGTGCTTTCCCGATTCTTTGTAGTAAGTTAAACATGTCGTATTTCCTCTTTTGTTTGGGCTATGCTTTTAGGAGAAACACTGAGGGTTTCCATACCTAGGTTTAAAAGTGTGGGTATAGCATCTTTATTTGTAGCCAGTTCACCACAGATACTTACAGGTTTTGTTGCTTTGTGAAGGATGGTCTCAATAGCAGAAAAGACTGCAGGAGAAAGCTCATCTGCTTTGAGCAGAGGATGTGTTCTCTCTATGGCAAAAAGGTATTGTGTGAGGTCATTGGTTCCGATGGAGTAGAAGTCCACCACCTCATTAAATGATTCTAGTAAGAAAAGTACGGATGGCACTTCTATCATGATCCCAAAGAGAAGGTTTGAAATATCAAGCTCATGTTTTTTAGCTACATTTTGGGCAAAATATTTTGTTTGTATAAACTCTTCTACAGAGCTGACCATAGGAAACATGATCTTGATAGGCTTGTTCCCTGCAGCCAGGAAAATTGCATGTAATTGTTCTTCTAAGAGTTCAGGATGCGTATCAAATAGACGTACACCACGTATACCCAAGAAAGGGTTATCCTCTGTAGGTATCTGGATATAGGAGAGTGCTTTGTCTCCTCCTACATCCAGTGTACGCACAGTGATGTTATCAAACATATCAAAGATCTCTTTGTAGGCTTGTTGTTGTTTCTTTAAAGTGGGTTTCTCTGCCTTAAATAAAAACTCGGAACGTAAAAGACCTATGCCCTCAGCACCTTCTTCTTTGGCTGCTTTTGCAGTGCTTATGTCCGAGACATTGGCAAAAACTTTAATATGTTGCCCTTTTTGTGTGGTCGCAGACTCAAAACGTTTTGTCGCAGAGAGTGCTTTTTGTACGTTATCTTTTTCTAAATGTTCTCTTGCTTTTTGCAGATCATCGGAGCTTGGATATTGAACAACTACGCCAGCGTGTGTATCGAGTATAACAGTTTCATTTCCGACAAGACTCTGGGGGTCTGCAATAAGAGAACAGATACCCGAAGCACGAAGCAAGATAGCTGTATGGGAGTTCACAGAAGTTTCTTTTAAGATAACACCCTCTACTTTTGTCTGTAGAAGATGGTCGATCTCGCTTGGAAACAGATCCGTACATAGCAGTATAAAAGGTGCATCTGGGAAAGTGACTTTTACTTCTAGCCCCAGATGTTTTTTGACACGTTGGAGTATATCTTGATAATCACTTCTTTTGGAGTCAAGTTTTGTGCCTAAAAGTTTTTTTGATTCTTCCCCAATGAGCTGTTCAAACTCTGGCAATGTTTGGCATTCATTGCCAAGAGAAGCCAGAAGCTCTTTTTGTGCAAGGTAAATACCGGCATTCTCATTGTCTTTCTGTGTAGTATAAAATACGTCAAGTTCATCCATACTTGCATGCAGGGCTTCTTTAAAATCTGTATCACTTTTGTGTTGCACCTCTTGAGTGCGATAGGTGTATGTAGAAGCAATGGCAATGCCTTCAGAGATGATCTCTCCTTCCATCACAGAGCCTTCATAACTGTAAGCGGTTTTTTCTATCTGTTTGATCTCTTTGTCATTTTGCATCAGTGTTTCAAAAAGGAGTTGAAGTGCTTCAAGGGCTTCCTCTGCCTTTTTTCCTTTTGTGACCAGTGTAAAAGTATCTCCGCTCTCTAAAGAGAGTGAAAGTAAAGTGTTGACACCTTTTGTGTCGACAGTCCTGTTTTTAAAAGTAGCCGTGATCTGACAGGAAAATGATTTGGCTAAAGAGGAAAACTGTGCAACGGGCCTAAGGTGAAACCCGTTATTTGAAGTGACAGTAAGTTGTGTAGAAAGAGGTTTGGGAAACAGGTTTTTAAATAGTGACATCTCTTATTTTATATCTCTTATACATCGAATATATCGGCCATAAAGCCCAGATGCATTTTTTGTGGCACCATCTCTAAAAACTATACGCATCTGCTCTCCCTTTTTTACAAGCCAATGTATTACTCAAAGTATAGCAAATATTTGTTATACTCAAAGTATAGAACCTTCTGATTAACTATATAGGAATATTATTGAAACACCTTATTGACTTTATTGAAACAAAAGATGTCACCAAGACATCGATTTTTGAGCATTTAAAATGTACAAAAGAAGAAGCATCATTGGTGCAGTACATTTGTAAACGTTATGTAGCTGGGCTGGAAGAAATTTCTGTACTGGAGATACTTCAAGACAAATTTTCATCAGAGGGGTATCTCTATCTGAAAAAACTCGGATTGATCAAAAACCTTTTAGATCTAGGTTGGATGATCCAGGTGAGTTTTGGACAGGTCAAAGCACATGAAGCATCCAAGTTAGAACTTCTAAGTACTTCTGTGACACCAAGTATCTCTTTGTTGCGTCTGCTTGAAGAGGGCTCATTGGAGATTTTCCTTCCTGAAGTAAAACCTTACACAGACCACTTGGAGTACCTTCAAGACCAGTTTGACATGGTGGCACTTTTACATAAAATATCTACATTTAAACAAGGATTTGCAGATAACTCACTAAGCATAGGACGTCTGAAAAATAAATTGACACTTTTGACAACCCGTATAGAAGAGCGTGTGAAGATGACAGAAGCGCCCATTGTGGTAGAAGAGTTCTTTAAAGAAAAAGAACTTGATGAGAAAGAAAAACGGATCTTCCTGGCCTTACTCAAAGAAGAGTACAGTGGGGGAGAAGGACAATTTAGGGACATGAATACTCTGATAGAACTTATCAGTTTTGATGAGTACGAAAAGATAAAAAACCGTGCCTTGCTAGAAGATGGTGCGAGACTCATAAGCGATGATATCATCGACTATGAAGAGATACTTAACATGTTTGGTGGAGTGAGTCGTTCTTTTTATTTGCAAGAAGAGGTGATGCAGAGAATCATACATCCTAAAAAAAGCAAAAAAGTAACAAAACTCAAGTTAGATGCACTGGTGCAGGAACAAGAACTTTTCGAGTACTTGAAGCCTACGACTACGTTAGATGATGTCGTCCTGCATCCTAAAACAAAAGAGACATTACAAAATGTTGTCAAACAGGTTGACAAAGAAGTGTTTAAAAAACTTAGAGAATGGGGGATCAAAGACAAACGTAAAGGTATCGATGCTCGTATCATTTTCTATGGCGCTGCAGGGACAGGTAAAACAATGACTGCAATGAGTCTGGCTAAAACACTCAAACGTCCCATACTCTCATTTGACTGTTCCAAGATCCTTTCTATGTATGTAGGGGAAAGTGAAAAGAATGTACGCAAAATATTTGATGACTTTAAAGAGTTAAGTAAAAAAGCAAAGGTGGATCCTATCTTGCTGCTGAATGAAGCAGACCAGTTTTTGAGTGCAAGAAGTGAAGGAGCAGGAAGTTCTGCAGATAAGATGCATAACCAAATGCAAAATATCTTCCTTGAACAGATCGAAAAATTTGAAGGTATACTCATTGCTACAACCAATTTGCTTGGTAATATAGATAAAGCCTTTTCGAGACGTTTTAATCACAAAATAGAGTTCAAAAAACCAGGTAAAAAACAACGTCTGAGACTCTGGCAATTTATGCTTCCTGAAAATGCAGATTATGAAGAGGGGTTTGACATGTCAGAGCTCTCTAAATATGAACTCACAGGTGGCCAGATCAATCTTATCATCAAAAATACAGCCTATAGAGTAGCTGTGCGAAAAGAGAGCGTATTTGGCAATCAAGACTTCCTCGAAGAGATAGAAAAAGAGCTTGGTTCCAGTTTTGAAGGTGTGAAAAGTATGGGCTTTAAAGTTTAAACTTCAAAATGCAATAGAAATTATTAAGCTAAGGAATTTAGATGTTATCATATGTAAAATCATTTTTTACCAGAACAAAGTCAACCTTATTTACATTCAACAATGAGCCCTTTTCTAAGTTTTCTATACTTTTTATTATTATTTTAGATATATTCTTATTTATCACTATATTAACAGGGATAGACTCCGAAAAACATATGTCTCCTGATGTAAGTGTGAAATACCCGTATCAGTGTCAAAATCATTTTAACCCAAAACATAAAACTAAAATATGGAGCAATACATCTTATGGATATACTTATGATGTATTTCCATTTTCAGAATATAATTCTTTTTATACCCCTACAAATCCAGGGTATTATGGTACTGAAAATATTCAAATTCATGAAGAGAGAAGAGTAGCAGAAATATGCACAGAACTATACAAGAAGATAGCTGTTTTTACACACTCTAAAGAATTTAAAACAAATAAAGAGTTAAGGAATAACCTTAGAAATAACAAACGAAATATTTTAGCAGAAATCAATGGTATTGAAAAAAGATACAATACCTCGCTTTTTGAAGAAATATCTTCTTCAGAGCAAGATATAGATAAGAGTATCAAAATCAAATATTATGACTTATTGAAAAAAGAAAAAAATATTGACATGCAGATTGAAGGTATCAAAGAATTGCCTAGATACACAGGCTATCAAGCGTATGTTGGTTTTGTCAATAAGAATAGAGATCAATTTAAAAAAGAGTTTGATACATATACTTTTTGGCAGCCTTTTATATCTTTCCTGTATTTGTTAAAGTTCACACTGCCTTTATTAATCTTATCTTTTCTGGCATATAGATTTTCTACAAAACTTACAAAAAAAGCATCGGTCCCAAATAAGCTCATTGCACTCATCAGTTCTCATATTATCATCATCACTCTGTTGCCTATATTCATTGACGTCATGTATTTGATTTACCATATTATTCCACGTAGATTTTTAGAGAAAATCATTACTTTTTTATACAAATTTGGTTTTGTATTTTTAGGGTACTATTTCTTAATGTTTCTTGGTATTTTGAGTGTTGGTTTGGTTATTTTCTTTATACAAAGAAGTGTTTCTAAAAGAGAAAAATTAAGAAAAGAAATGAAGGAAAAAACCCTATATATTGATGCATACAATCAAAGTATATGCCCAAACTGTCGTAATAGAGTGGATTATACTAAGAATTATTGTGGTTTTTGCCAAGAAGAACTAAATAGAGAGTGTATATCATGTAAAAAACAAACACCTAAACACATTCAGTATTGTATTGAATGTGGAGAATAAATAGAACTTATTGCACTAAGGTAACTCCAGCACCGATCAATTGAATGATCCCGCCTTTAACATTGAGTGGGGTAAAGCCATTTTCTTCCAAGATACGGGATGCAGATACACTTCTGCTGCCTGTTCTGCAGTACACAATGATCTTTTTATTTTTATCTTGTTTGAGCATACCCAGATTTTTACTGAGCGCTTGTACCGGTATGAGTGTTGCATCTCTGAGATGGCCACTTTTATACTCTTGTATGGTTCGGACATCAAGAAGTGTTACATTACCATCATTTTCCAGCAAATGTATGGCTTGTTTTGCATCTATGGATTCAAAGTTGGCAAGTATCCAACCTTTAGAGTAAACAAACCAAAAGAGTAAGCCTGCCATAGCGATCCAGTAAAGTACATTGATATATTTTTTATGAAGATTCACTCTGTTGTTCCTTATCTTTATTATAATTTTATTTGATATTGTATCGGTATTTTCTTGCTATACATCTAGTTACATCTAGTTACATCCTAAAAACTAATCACATAAAGCACTAAGTCTCCAAAACCTTTTAACCATCTTTCAGCTATTATACAAGTACTATTCTGAGGATCTTCTATACTGAAAAAGCAAGTGAAAACTTGAGCCCAAGGCGTATTTCAGTGAGAGAAATTGAAAATGGGCTTTGCGCATTTTCAAAGAGAATTATGAAAATAAAGGGATTAATATGACTCATGTAATTACAGAACATCCATATTTCGGTGTATTTGTTTTATTCGCGTTAACAGCTGTGGCGTTCCCAGCGACGCTATGGGCTGCACGTTTTGTTAGTAGAAAATTTGCACGGCTTGATACGGAAAGACTTAAATTAAGTATATACGAATGTGGACCAGAGGTGACTAAACAACCTAACACCATTTCTGCACAGTTTTACCTGATAGCACTTTTGTTTATTTTGTTTGATGTAGAGATTATCTTTATGTTCCCTTGGGCGATTGACTTTAAATTACTTGGTTGGTTCGGTTTTGCTGAGATGATACTATTTATATTACTACTTACGATTGGTTTCGTATACGCATGGAAAAAAGGAGCACTTGAATGGCACAGCATCAAGTAAACTACGCTAGCGCAGCTGGCTTACCGATAGCATTGACTTCGGTAGACAAACTCGTAAACTGGGGGCGTTCAAATTCACTTTGGCCGCTTACTTATGGACTCGCATGTTGTGCGATTGAAATGATGGCATCGGGAGCTTCACGCTACGATTTCGATAGAATGGGAACTATCTTTAGAGCTTCTCCAAGACAAGCAGATGTCATGATCCTGGCAGGAACACTTTCTAAAAAGCACTCTGAGTTTGCCAGAAGACTGTATGACCAGATGACAGAGCCTAAATGGGTGATCTCTATGGGTTCATGTGCAAATACCGGTGGTATGTTCAACACCTATGCAACAGTACAAGGTGTTGACCGTATCATTCCTGTAGATATTTATCTTCCAGGATGTGCACCAAGACCTGAAACACTTCAGTATGCGCTTATGATGCTTCAAAAGAAAATACGTAAAGAGTCTGCAGATATGAAGAAAAATACAAAGCAAGACTTAACTACGCAAACGGGTAAAAGAGCGAGGTTGATCTAATGAGAAAATACGTACCAAAAGATAACGTTCAAGGGAAGTCATACTATACAGATAGATTTTGGGTTGCACCACGTGTACCAAGAAGTGAAGTAGAAGATGAGCATTTCGCAGCAGTAGTGACTGCATTGGGAGATTTGGCTAAAGAATCATATGTTGAAATAGGACAATTGGTTGTACATATTGATGCAACAACAAACTTTTCTGTACTTAAAACACTTAAAGAGACGTGTGGCTATACACAGTGTTCTGAGCAGTCTGCTGTAGATTACTTGGCACAAGACGGAGAATTTGAACTTTTTTACCAACTTCTTAATGTCAATGAAGCAAAAAGAGTAAGAGTCGTATGTCGTATTAAAAATGGTGAAGCGATTGAAAGTGTTGAACCTCTTTTCAAGTCTGCAAACTTTGCAGAGCGTGAAATGTTTGATATGTTCGGTATCAAAGTAAACAACCACCCGTTCCTTAAGCGTATCCTCATGCCTGATGACTGGGAAGGACATCCTTTACTTAAAACATATCCTTTACATGGAGATGAGTTTGCTTCATGGTATGAAGTAGATAAGATCTTTGGAAAAGAGTACAGAGATATTATCGGTCCTGAAAATAGAGACCCTGCTAAAGTGGACAGACACGATACAAAACGTTTCTCAAGAGTAGGATATGAAGTACCGTTCGGTGCAGATATCTCTGAAGGTGAAACAGAACAGGAAATTGAATATAGTGAAACATTCTTGGTTGACTATAATAAAAAAGGGTCTAAGCAATTAGACGAAAGAAGATAGGGGCGCCGATGCAAGTAGCTAATAAATTATCACCATTTTTTGAAAACCTCAATTTTGAGCGTGACGACAACACAATGGTTATCAACTTTGGTCCTCAGCACCCTTCAGCACACGGTCAGTTAAGACTTGTGCTTGAGCTTGACGGTGAACAAGTAGTAAAAGCCTATCCGGATATCGGTTACCTTCACAGAGGTATCGAAAAAATGGCTGAGAACATGACATACAACGAGTTCTTACCAACGACAGACAGACTTGACTATATCGCGTCAACATCTAACAACTATGCATATGCATTGGCTGTAGAGAAACTGATCGGTGTAGAAGCACCTAGACGTGCACAGGTGATCAGAACGATCTTACTTGAGCTTAACCGTATCATTTCTCACTTGTTCTTTGTAGCAACGCATGCACTGGATGTTGGTGCGATGTCAGTATTCCTTTATGCGTTCCGTGAACGTGAGTTTGCAATGGACCTTATGGAAGACTACTGTGGAGCGAGATTGACTCACTCTGCTGTACGTATCGGGGGTGTACCTCTTGACCTGCCTGCGGGTTGGTTAGAAAATGCAGCTGCATTCTGTGATAAAGTTGACCATGAAGTAGAACATACGTATGGTGCACTGCTTAATGAAAACCGTATCTGGAAAATGCGTCTTGAAGATGTAGGGGTTATCTCTGCTGAAGATGCACTCTCTTGGGGTTGTACAGGTCCTATGCTTAGAGGTTCTGGTGTGAAGTATGACATCAGAAAAGAAGAGCCGTATGAACTTTACTCTGAGTTAGACTTCGATATTCCAGTGAGTGACAGATGTGACTCTTATGGTCGTTTTAGACTTTATATGGCAGAGATGCAACAATCTACGCGTATCATTAGACAACTTATCCCTATGTATGCTGAAACTGAGCCTCAATTGATGGCGCATGCACCACAGTATATATCAGCACCAAAAGAAGAGATCATGACACAAAACTATGCATTGATGCAGCATTTTGTACTTGTAACTCAAGGTATGAGACCACCAAAAGGTGAAGTATATGTTCCAACTGAATCACCAAAAGGTGAACTTGGTTTCTACATCAAATCAGAGGGTGAACCCTATGCTTATAGACTTAAGTGTAGAGCACCAAGTTTCTTCCATACAGGACTCCTTCAAAAGCTTCTTGTTGGTACATATATTGCAGACGTCGTTACGATCATTGGTACTACCAACATCGTATTCGGTGAAGTTGACAGATAAGGAGACCCCATGAAAAGATATGATTTAAGAGACTTAAAAGACGATTTTTACGACAGAATGGTTGAGCTTATTGACAAAGGTATTCAAGTTGATGAAGTAGGTATTTTTATGTTTGAAGTAGGAGATTACTCTTCTATTCAAAAATCTGCTGATGTGATTAAGGCTACAGGTCATGATTTGATGAACTCATTGAAGTTTAATGAAGTTGATTGGACTGTGGTTGTTAAGAAAGTAAGTGACGAGACAAAAAATGAACGTAAAGATGCATTGGCTAAAGCAATGCAAGAAGCTGAAAATACTGCAGAAACAACAGAAGAAGCGTAAACCTCTTTATCTCTTCTGTGCAGATCAAGTATAGATACTTGTATCTGCAAAATCCCATACATTATTATCTAGAAAATCAATTATTTTATTAGTGTTAAGTAGAAAAGTAAAACGTGAGAGTATACCATACTCTAAATTCCAATAGAGTATGGTATATGTCTTAGGGATTATTTAAGTTTAGAAACGATATCTTTTACTGCATCACTAGCATGGTTGAATGCAAGTGCAATACTACCTTGATCTGTTACAACGTCACCAATTGTATAAAGACCTTCTACATTTGTTTCAAATGTATTTTCATCGAATACAGGAACATCCCATTCACCAGTTTTAACACCAGAGTTTACAAGGATATCTTTTGGAGTTGTTCCACCAAGTGCGTAAACAGCTCTATCGTACTCAGCATTTGTTCCATCTGTAAAGTTTACTTGGATTTTACCAGCTGGTGAAGGCTCTACACTCTCAACATCTACACCCATTTTATTAAGGATCTTGCCATTGTCAAGGTACTTGTTACACATTTCAGTGTTAGTAGGATTCATACGTGTAATTTCAGCTTTACGGTAGTTAAGCGTTACAACACAATCTTCCATGTCTTCTAATTCCACTAAACCATAAGCGTACTCACCCGCAGTATCACCACCACCAACGATCATAACATGCTCGCCGTTTTTAACTTTTGAAAGGTTGAAGTTTAGAACATCTTTAAGTTCTCTTCCGAATTTATAACGAGGCTTGTTTGGCTTACCCATACGACCTACTGAAAGGATAACGTTTCTAGCTTTCATAGTTTCAACACCTTCAGATGTCGCATCACTATCAAAAATCATTGTGAAAAGGCCATCTTCACCCTTAGTAACTTTTTTGATCTCATGGTTATACTCAAATGTGCCAAGTACACCAGCAGCGTTTAGTTTATCATCCATTTGTTGGATGTATTCTTCTTTAGAACACTCATCAAATGAAACGTTACCTGTGAATTCAAACTTGATACCCATCCAGTCTTTATCAACACGTTTACCTTTTTTGTAAAACTTGTGAATCATGTCATTGTGGTGAGGTGCTTTGTCTATAACAACGATGTTGTCGATGCCGGCAAGGTTTGCTTCAATAGCACATGCCATACCGCCAGGACCTGCTCCAATAATTGCAATATCTACTACTTTTCCATCTTCTTGAATCATTTTATATCCTTTATGTTACATATATTTTGAATGAACTTTAACATAGATAGGTATAAAATTATGTATAAAAATTATAATTTTCATAAGTGATAGTAGTATTGTGCCCTAATGTAACATATTTATATGCAATGAGGAGAAAAATAGATATTTATCACCACAAACATAAACGATGAAGATACTTTCTTACACAGTACTCGCTTTTTTAATTTGTTTTCTATTAAAATTAATAAAGACATTTATAGAACAGATAATCATAGTATTGTTTAAGTCATAAATGAACGTAAGATCAGCACAAGGAAGAGATGATAGTGAAAAACAAAGATGAAAATCAAAAAGAGAATTTTGAAGAAACCATAAAAAGTTTTAAAGATGCTGACAGTATCGTTTTTTCAGTAGATATTACAAATGAAGAAGCACTTGTTTTTCAATCACGTAAAGAGAAGTATGGCACGAAGTTGATATGTTCTGAGGCAAAGGCGTATCAGGACTTTATGAAAGCGTATGGTAGCAGTAGCGGGTATCATATTTTCGAGGGGGATTTACATACTTTGGCTACTTCTAAAGTCGTGATATCTTTTGGTGCATGGTTTAAGCATGAGGAAACAGAACCTCTATCCTCAGTTCGTCAAATAGTAGAAGAAAAAAAGGCGAAATTTGTTTATATGCATCCTATAGAAGATCTAACACTACAACCTAGCATAACACAATTTATAAAATACGAAGTAGGAAGTGAAGAAGGTGTAGCTGCGTTATTGGCACATACATTATTGGAAGACAAAGAGGTGCCTGAAGAGATAAAAGATATTTTAGAAGATCTTGATATTGGGTATCTTAGTGCGGAAAGTAATGTGGGAGAAGAAGAACTTGAATCGATGTATAGTCTCATAGGCGAGAAAACGGTAATATCATTGATCATAGGTAGTGATTTGTATACCCATCCAAAAGCAGGACAAATAGCAAAGCTAATAGCACTTCTGGAACGCTATGCAGGCATGCATGTTTTGTGTGTACCACCTGTACAAAATGCCTTAGGTATTGCATTGATTTGTGACCTTGATGATGTGCCTCAAGGACGATGTGTTAGCTACAAAAGTTGTAAAGAAGGTACGTATGTAAATGTAGATAAATGTGTGTATGTGAATGAGGATATGCTTACCTTGGATGCAGCTGGATTAAACACCATTTCCCATGATTTAGGACTAGATACTAAAAACCTCATAGACTACAGCAATCAATTGCCTCAAGATAAAGGTTTCCAAAAATTTTGTGAAGATGACATAAAGAAGCCTTGTATTTATAAATTGATACCTCAAGAGCAAATAAGGGACTTTACACTGGATGAAATAGATGATTTACCTGTGTATGACGGTGCAGTGATTTATACGTATGAAGTTGAAAAATATGTAGCAGAAGAGAGAAAAATCGAGGGTGTATTGAGTGGCTCCAAACAGTTTTCCGTGGCTACAAAATTACAAGATGGTGATGTGATTTCTTTTGAAATTGAGGGGCTTAAGTTGACTCGTGTGTTTAAAATTGATACATATATGAAGGGAGTCATTGCTTTAAATCCGACTTTTGACATGAAATTAAGTGCTTCTTTGATATCCTCCTATAGATTTAGCAGACTAGCTTTTGAAAAAATAAATAATCAAAAAATAGGAAACAACGATGAGTGAAGTACAAACAGTAGATAATATGGTCTCAATTTCGATTGATGGTGTCGAGTACAAAGCAAAAGAAGGCGAGTACATCCTCAATGCTGCTCGTGCCAACAATGTTTTCATCCCAGCTATATGTTACTTGACAAGATGTTCGCCAACACTGGCGTGTCGTATTTGTCTGGTAGAAGCAGATGGAAAACAAGTTTATGCATGTAACGCTAAAGCCAAAGAAGGTATGGAGATCACTACTGATACACCAAATATTCTTGAAGAGCGTAGAGCGATTATGGAAGTTTACGATGTAAACCACCCGCTTCAATGTGGTGTATGTGATAAAAGTGGTGAGTGTGAGTTACAAAATTATACACTTGAACTAGGTGTAGATTCACAATCATACATGATTCCCGATACAAAAAGAGAAACGACGAACTGGAGTTCAGTATTACACTATGATGCAGGTCTTTGTATCGTATGTGAACGTTGTACCACTGTCTGTAAAGACATGATAGGTGACGCAGCGATCACTACGGTAAAAAGAGGTGGTGCAGATCTTGACAAGGGTTATAAAGAGAGTATGCCAAAAGATGCATACTCTATGTGGAACAAGCTTCAGAAGTCTGTTATTGCTCCTAGTAACGGTACAGAGTTTACAAACTGTTCAGATTGTGGTGAATGTGTCGCTGTATGTCCAGTAGGAGCACTTGCATCACGTGACTTTGTTTACCAGTCAAATGCTTGGGATCTTAAGAGAGTACCTGCAGTTGCAGCACACTCAAGTGACGGTGCTCAAATTTATTACGAAGTAAAACCAACATCTATTGAAGACAGATCTGAAAAGATCTATCGTATCACCAATGAGTGGTCATATGTATCACTAGATGGTTCAGCACGTTTTGCTTATGACTTTGAAAACAGAGGTGCAGATAACAAGGGTGTCAGTAAAGATGAAGCAGCGTTTAATGCAGCACTTGAAGCATTCAAAAAAGCAGATACTGTTCGTTTTAACTCTATGATCACAAATGAAGAAGCAATGATGCTTCAAACACTTAAAGAAAAAATGGGACTTAAACTCTACAATCCAGAGGTAAGAGCATTCCAAAAATTCTTAGGACATTATGAAGCAGCTTCTGGAAACTCTTTGTATTCTACGGATACAGATGCTATTATGAAGAAGAGTGATTTTGTTATCTCTGTGGGTGCGGCACTTAGAAATGACTCTCCAGCACTTAAATATGCGTTTAACAACGTACAAAAACTGAATAAAGGTGCAGGACTTTACTTCCATCCAGTAGGTGATACACTGATCCCTACATTTGGTAAGACGGTTGAGTCATTTGTTCACAAAGCAGGTCTTGAAGAAGCAGCATTGTATCTTATCTTGGATCTGTTTGCAGATAAAGATAAATTACCTGCAGATGTAAAAGAGTACATTGAAAGCTTTAAAAGTTCTGAGACTAGAACGGTTAAAGAACAAGTCATGAAGACTGTTAAAGAGATGGTGCTTAACGAAGAGACTGGTGAAGAGGAAGAAGTATCTAAAAAAGTAAAAGAGACTGTTGAAAAAGAGATCACAGTAACTATCAACGGTTTAGTGAACTTGCTAGGTGGTGATTCTGAGAAATTTGATGCTGCATTTGAAAAAATGATGAAGAAAAAAGAGGCTTTCTCGCTTATGGTGGGTGAAGATCTTTATTTCCATGAGAAAGCAGAGAACCTGGCTAAACTTGTAGCACTTATAGAAGCTACTTGTAATATCGATGTAGTGATGACACCGCCAAAGTCAAATGCACTGGGTGTAGCATTGATCTGTGATCTTGATGATGATGCAAGTGGATATACTGTTGGGTATAACGAAAATGGTGACTTTAGACTTTCAGCTCTTGGTAATGGCGATTTAGATATGCCAGCAATGAACCAACAAGAGGGAACATTGACATCTATGGCTAAAAGAGTACTTCCTACCAATGCTGCTTTAGAGTATGCTGGATATGAATTAAATGACATCGTTAAGGCACTTGTAGGTGCGCCAGAGTTAACGATTGACTGGACTGCAGTACTTCCAGCAGATAGAGGATTTAAAGCAGTAGAATTTGATTCTCTTCCAAATACCTTTACAAACCAGGGTATAGATAACCGTGGTTATTTACTTGAAGTAAGTAATGTAGAGGCGGAGATGCCGGAAGTTGAGAAGTTTGACGAAAGTTTAGCACTTGAAGGTGAGATTGCCTACAGATGTAACCCTGCTAGACAGTTTAATGACTTTACAGACAAATCTCACGAGATCTTTGAAACATTTGCACTGTATGCAAGTACAGCCAAAGCGGAGAGTTTGGGAGAAAAAGTAGAAGTAGTATTTGAAAATGGAAGTATTACTTTAGATGTTGTTGCGGATGAAAAGATCCAAGGTGACATCGTAAAAGTACCAGATTTTAAAGCGGCACATAATGTGTATGGTCTCTTTGGAGAATCTAGATATCAAACAGTAACATTGAGAAAGGTGTAATATGGAAACAACACTTGTAGAAAACTTACCAGAGCTAACTGCCGTAGGTGTCATTATCAAAGCCGTGATTATCTTGGCTGTGATTTCGGCAATTGCAGGTTTTGGTACTTATATAGAAAGAAAAGTACTTGCATTTATGCAAAGACGTCTTGGGCCAATGCACGTAGGACCTTATGGTTTACTACAAATTGCAGCAGATGGTATTAAACTCTTCACAAAAGAAGATATCATCCCACAGAATGCAAACAAGTTGATCTTTATGATCGCACCGATCATTACAGCGGCAACGGCATTTATTGCTCTTTCTGCTGTACCGGTTTTCCCAGACTTTACGATTCCTGAGTTTATTCCTTTGCTTGGTGGTATATTTGTACCGTCTATTGCATCTGACTTGAACATTGGTGTATTGTTTGTGCTTGGTATGATGGCTGCGGGACTTTATGGTCCATTGCTTGCTGGTATGTCACAAGCAAACAAATGGGGTATTATTGGAGCAGCAAGAACAGCGGTTCAGTTTTTATCCTATGAAGTAGTTACAGGGCTTTCTATCTTGGCACCGATCATGTTGGTTGGTTCATTGTCATTTGTTGACTTTAATGAAGCGCAATCTGGTGGTATCGGTTCATGGTTTATTTGGCAACAACCAGTAGCGTTTGTACTATTCCTTATAGCAGGATTTGCAGAGACTAACAGAACACCATTTGACCTTCTTGAGCATGAAGCAGAAGTTGTTTCTGGTTATGCAACAGAGTATTCAGGTATGAGATGGGGTATGTTCTTCATTGGTGAGTATGCAAATATGATCACAGTTTCAATTATTGCTTCAATAGTATTCTTGGGCGGATTTGACGTAGCAGGTGCATTTGGATGGTTATTTATTATCCTTAAAATTGCATTCTTCTTCTTCTTAATGTTATGGGTAAGAGCATCATGGCCACATATTAGACCAGATCAGTTGATGTGGCTTTGTTGGAAAGTATTGATGCCAATCGCAATGATCAATATTTTGATTACTGCAATAGTGATGATGGTATAAGGGAGCAGGTATGAGTTTAGAACAATTTAAAAACAGAAATGTAGGTACGCAAAACTACAAAACACTTGATGTTGGAACAACACCTACATCTAGTATGGATAAGTTTTCACAAGTCGCTAAAAGAGCTGTCAAAGGTGAACTTTTTGTTGGTCTATGGGTTACAATGAGAGAGATGATCAATGCACTTTTCAAAGGTCAGATGCACACAGTAAAATATCCATTTGAAAAAATGCCAATATCACCAAGATATAGAGCGATCCATGACATGCTTAGATTACTTGAGTCAGGTAACTACAGATGTATCGGTTGTGGTCTTTGTGAAAAGATATGTATCTCAAATTGTATCTCTATGGATACAAGATATGATGAAAATCAACGTAAAGAAGTCAGTGAATATACGATTAACTTCGGTCGTTGTATCTTCTGTGGGTATTGTGCAGAAGTATGTCCAGAACTTGCTATTGTTCATGGACCACGTTATGAGAATGCTTCAGAGCAAAGAGCTGGATTCTCACTCTTTGAAGATATGTTAACACCTATCGACAAACTTAACTTACAGCAAGAATATGATGGATTTGGTGCAGTATCTCCAAATGCAGATGAAAACATTAAAAAAACGCCACTAGCGTATTAGGGAGAGTAGAATGTATGAAATCGTAGCCTTTTACCTATTTTCGGCTTTAACAATAGGACTTTTCTTGGTCACAGTGATGAGTAAAAACATACTTTACGCTATGACATCACTTGCAGCAGGTATGGTACTTATCTCTGGATTCTTCTTCATCTTAGGTGCAGACTTCCTTGGTGTAGTTCAACTTGTTGTCTATGTCGGGGCTATTATGGCTCTCTACGCATTTGCAATGATGTTCTTTGATGCAACAAGAGATATCAAAGAGAAAAATACAAACAATACTTTGGTGTTTTTACTTGGTGGACTGTCAGCATTGGTACTGGTACTTATGTTTTCTGCACCGATCTTTTCTGAGAGTATACAAGCACTTTACCCAATGCATGAAGGTGTAGGTAATGCACAAGATGTTGGTATCGTACTCTTTACAAAGTACCTTGTACCGTTTGAAGTAGCAGCGTTAATGTTGTTAGTAGCAATGATTGCAGGGATTATACTCGCAGGTAAAAAAATGGATCAAAGTCTCACTGAAGATATGAGTGCAGATGATGAAATTATGATAGTAAAGGATGAAAAATGATAGGTCTTTCTCACTACCTGATCATATCAGCGATTATCTTCTCTATAGGATTAATCGGTGTACTTAGAAGAAGAAACCTTTTAATGCTTTTCTTCGCAACAGAGGTAATGCTTAATGCCGTAAATATAGCATTTGCAGCTATTTCACATTATTACAATGATTTAACAGGTCAAATGTTTGCATTCTTTATTATCGCTATTGCAGCGAGTGAAGTGGCAGTTGGACTTGGTATATTGATTGTATTGTATAAAAAATATGGAAGTCTTGATTTAGATGACCTAGCAAGCATGAGAGGATAATAATGGAAAATCTAGTATATATAGCACTTTTTGCACCATTTGTTGGTTCTCTTTTTGCAGCTTTATTTGGCATGAGTGAAAGAAGAATATATGTAGGTGTTGTAGGTTCAGCACTTATCGGTCTGGCTTTTGTCTCTTCAGCACTATTGGCATACAATCTTTACACAACAGGTACGGTTGTACATGTAAGAATGATGGACTGGATCTCAGCTGGAGATTTCAATGTACCCTTTGGTTTTGTTATTGATCAAATCTCTGTGACAATGATGACGGTAGTTACTTTGGTTTCTACAATCGTTCATGTTTATGCAATTGGTTATATGGATCATGATAAGAGTTTTAACAGATTCTTCTCATATCTTTCAGCTTTCGTATTCTCTATGATGATACTTGTTATGTCAGATAACTTCCTTGGCCTTTTCATTGGTTGGGAAGGTGTTGGTGTGTGTTCTTGGTTACTCGTTGGTTTTTGGTATCACAAGCCAGATCAGACAAGAGAAGAAAACCCTTCTATCTCTCCATCATGGGCAGCAAACGAAGCATTTATTATGAACCGTATCGCTGACCTTGGTATGTTGATCGGTATCTTTATACTTTACTGGAACACAGGTTCTCTTCAGTATGATGAAGTATTTGCTCAGCTTCCATATCTTGGTGAAACAGTTTTAATATCAGCTGCGATTGCACTCTTTATCGGTGCTATGGGTAAATCAGCTCAGTTTCCGCTTCACACATGGTTAACAGATGCGATGGAAGGTCCTACACCGGTTTCTGCATTGATTCACGCAGCAACAATGGTAACAGCAGGGGTTTTCCTGGTCATTAGAGCCAATCCACTTTACAGTATGGAAGAAGTTGCAGGTGTAAGTTTCTTCATTGCATCTCTTGGTACATTTGTTGCATTCTACGCAGCATCTATGGCATTGGTTGAACGTGACTTAAAAAGAATTATTGCATACTCTACACTTTCACAGTTAGGGTACATGTTTGCAGCAGCAGGACTTGGTGCTTACTGGATAGCACTTTTCCACCTTGCAGCGCACGCATTCTTTAAAGCACTTCTCTTCCTTGGCGGGGGTAACGTAATGCACGCTATGCATGATGAGCTTGACCTCTTTAAAATGGGTGGACTTAATAAAGTGATGAGAGGTACATGGATCTATATGACCATTGCTTCTATCGCACTTGCAGGTTTACCATTCTTCGCAGGGTTCTATTCTAAAGATGCTATCATCGAGACAGCATTTAATGAAGGTACCTATGTGTTATGGGGTGTTCTTGTGTTGACTGCCGGTATGACAGCCTTTTATTCATTTAGACAAGTATTTTTATCTTTCCACGGTGAAGAGCGTTACAAAGCCCTTGGTTTCCACCCACATGAAATGTACAAATTTGTACTTGTAGCAATGTCACCATTGGCTATATTGGCGATGATCACAGGTTTGTTTATGGGTCAGTACAAAGCATTTATTTACAAAATAGGTGAAAGTGTACAGTATGAGATGAGTGATCATACACATCACCTTGCAGTATGGCTTGGATTATTGGTTATCTTTATTGCATTATCTGGTATTGCTTTGGCATATTACAAATATGCGAGAAAAGGTGAGCATGCATTTAAACCATCTGAAAAAGTTGCAAATGGCTTCTTCTATAAATTACTTATCAATCAATATTATGTGCCTAAATTCTATGAAGAATTTATTACAAAACCATATATGATGATCTCTGAGAAGTTATGGACACAGGTAGATTTAAAAATAGTAGATGCAACAGTAGACAATATTGCGAAGTTCCTTTACGGTACTGGTGATCAAACAAGAAGTATGCAAACAGGTAACCTTTCAAACTATCTAAACTGGATGGCTGTTGGTGCGGTACTGTTATTGGTAATTGCTGCGATTTCAGCGATGATAGGTTAAGGGGTAAAAATGGAAAATATTTTAAGTATATTGGTCTTCTTTCCGGCAGTTGCAGCACTGTTAGGATTTGTAGTAGATAAAGAGAGTGCAAGAGCCTATGGTATTACTGTAGCTGCAATTGAATTCTTACTTTCTTTATGGTTATGGTTTAGTTTTGATACATCAAACGCAGGAATGCAGTTTGTAGAGATGATTCCTTTGATCCCTGATATGGGTATCTCATATTATCTTGGTGTTGATGGTATCTCATTGTTCATTATTCTTATGACAACATTGATGACACTTATCGGTATGGCAAGTATGGGTGAAACAAAAAATATTAAAAATATGATTGTGACACTTCTTTTCCTAGAGATGACAATGGTAGGTGTATTTGTTGCACTTGATGCTATTATCTTCTATGTATTCTGGGAGCTTTCACTTGTACCAATGCTTTATATCGTTGGTGCATGGGGTGGTCCACTTAGAATTTATGCATCTATTAAGTTCTTCCTCTATACATTTACAGGATCACTTATCATGCTTGTTGGTATGTTATTTGTTGCATACATTTACCATAACCTTACTGGTATATGGAGTTTTGCAATTACAGATTGGTATGCATTGGTATTGCCTGTTAATTATCAGTTATGGTTATTTGCAGCGTTTTTTGTTGGTTTTGCCATTAAAGTACCAATGTTCCCATTCCATACTTGGATCCCTTATGCACACGGGCAAGCACCAACTATCGGTTCGGTAATTCTTGCAGCGGTACTTCTTAAAATGGGTACATACGGATTTGTAAGATTTTCACTTCCAATGTTCCCAGATGCATCAGTCTTGTCGATTACACCAATTGCAGTGTTATCACTCATTATGATCATCTACACAGCAATGATCGCATACGCACAAAAAGATGTTAAACAAGTGATTGCATACTCTTCCGTATCACACATGGGTATTATTATGCTTGGTCTTTTTGCAATGAATGCAGAAGGTTTATCCGGTTCAGTATTCCAAATGTTGTCTCACGGTATCGTTTCAGGTGCGCTGTTTATGCTTGTTGGTATGATCTATGAGAGAAGACATACAAAACTTATGTCTGAATTTGGTGGTATTGCATCAGTCATGCCTAAGTTTGCGATTATTTTTGGAATCATGTTGATGGCATCGGTTGGATTACCACTTACAATTGGTTTTGTCGGTGAGTTCCTTGTACTTCTTGGTTTCTACCAAGTATCACCAATGATGACTATCTTGGCAGGTACATCTATTATCTTAGGTGCAGTATATATGCTAAGAGTAATGAAACGTACTTTCTTTGGTCCGTTAGATAACGAAGAGAACAAAAAACTTAAAGATTTAAATAGTAGAGAAACATGGTCACTTATCCCATTGGTTGCCATTGTAATTTGGCTAGGTGTATATCCTAAGCCAGTACTTGGCCCAATAGATAACTCTGTAAAAGCATTGTTAGTCTTTATGGATGAAAAAGCGATTACGCAAGAGGCAAAAGATATGATAAGAGTTGCAAAATCAAGTAAGGAGGTGAACTAATGTTAGAGCCAATTAATGTGAGTTTAGAAAGCCTGAACCTTATTACCCTGGCACCTATGCTTATAGCTATTGCTGGTGGTTTGATTATTTTAATTATTGACCTTCTCAATGGAAAATTACATAAGTCACTTTATGTAATGTTGACGATCCTAGTACTGTTTATTGATTTTGGTTCTGTATTGGGACTCAATGTAAACGAACGTGGGTTCTTTGATGTAATGTTGATTGATGGTATATCCATCATTTCTCAACTGATGATCATTGGTGGTTCAATGATATTCATACCACTTGCATTGACATCAAAAAGATTCCATGAGTATTCATATCCTGAATTCTTTGCACTCTTCTTATTTATGATTGCAGGATTCCAGTTTATGGTAGCGACTGATAACCTTATCCTTATTTTTGTTGGTCTTGAGACAGCATCACTTTCACTCTATACACTGATTGCACTTCATAACAGAAGCAATTCATATGAAGCAGCAGTGAAGTACTTTGCAATGGGTGCACTTGCAGCAGCATTTTTTGCGATGGGTTCTGCTGTTGTTTATGCACTTACAGGTTCTGTAGAACTTTATAAAGTGGCAGAAGTAATGGCTACACGTTTGAATGAAGCAGGATTGATGATCGCTATATTTGGTTCATCTGTACTGTTACTTGTTGCCTTTGCATTTAAACTTTCACTCTTCCCATTCCATACATGGGCACCAGATGTATATGAAGGGGCTTCTGCACCTTTAGCTGGATATATGTCAGTTGTACCTAAAATTGCTGCATTTGTAGTGAGTATTAGACTCTTTGGTATGTATATTGACCTTGGTATTGAGTGGGTAAGATGGACAATTCTTATCATCGCAGTACTTACAATGACACTTGCGAATATTATGGCATTGGTACAGGATGATGTAAAACGTATGCTTGCATACTCATCTATCTCTCATGCTGGTTTCATCATGGCAGCACTGGCGCTAGATACAACAGAAGGTAACACAGCAATATTCTTATACTATGCACTCTTTATGTTTACCAATCTTGGGGCATTTGCGATGTTATGGATCTCTCGTCATAAAAAGAGAAGATTCGATGCAGGTCATGACCACCCATATGAGAAGTTTGCAGGACTTATCCAGATCATGCCTATGGGCGCAGTAGTTATGGGACTCTTTATGTTCTCACTAGCGGGTGTACCTCCATTCTCAGTATTCTGGGGTAAGATCTATGTGATGCAAGCAGCTGTAAATGCTGGATATATCTGGTTAGCAGTTGTGATGGGGCTTAACTCAGCTATCGCTGCATACTACTACTTGAAACTGGTAGTATATATGTTCTTGAAAGATCCGGTAAAAGATGTGGATATTGTGTACTATAACATTTCTAAACCATTAACGGTTATCATCGGTCTTGCAACACTTGCAACAGTTACAGCTGTCTTCTATGTGCAGCCACTACTATCTTATCTATACTATATGATAAGTGCAAGCGGGTACTAGTATTCATAGTTATAGAGCGTTGCTCTATAACTACTAAGAAGATACATAAAAGTATCTTCTTATCTTCTCACTAAAATATTCTCCAACTCTTTAACACTTCCTTTTATCACATCATTAAACTGAGAGGTATTAAATGTCGTTTGTCGCTTAGCCAACCTTGAAGTATTGGTAGTAATTTTCTCGATAAGCATCTTTTTATCATAGATACCATCCAGATAAGCCAATGTCTCTTTAATTCCTATAGATTTCATACAGTTAGGTGACCGTGTATACTTTTTCTCAAGCATACATATCTCATCGATCAATCCATCGTTTACCATCATATGGGCACGTAAGGCTATACGTTCACGAAGGGTCTCTCTTTCTATCTCTATCTGGTAGAGTGGAAGTGGTTCTGTTACGGTGGGTTGAGGTGGGAATTGTTTAAAATATTGTGTAGGGGTCAGTCCGGTTTCCAAGTAGATATACAAAGCTTTTTCTATGCGGTAAGGATCATTAGGTTCAATATTTGACATATATGTTTCATCTAAATTGTAAAGCCAAGCATAGGTTTTTTGTACGTCTTGTAAATAGCTATGGGATTTTTCTTTTGTCTCATTGCTAATGGTAGGTAATTCACTGATACCTTCTATAAGCATCTTCAAGTAAAAGCTTGTCCCTCCGACAATAACAAGATTTTTCCCATCCTCTAAACAGTGTGTGTGGACTTCATGGTAAAGCTTGATAAAGGTTGTCACATCAAAGCTTTCATTAGGGTAGAGGTAATCCATACCGAAATGTACAATGCCGGCTCGTTCTTCTAATGTAGGCTTTGCAGAAACAATATCGATCTCTTTGAAGATGGAGAGTGAATCAAGTGATAAGATATAGGCATTCATCTGCTGAGCTACTTTGATGGAAAGTGCTGTTTTCCCAGATGCAGTAGGACCAATGAGCGCAAGTTGTTTAAAGGTTTTAAGATTCGGCATTTAGTGCTTTACTGTAGTGTATTTCACATAAATAATTTAGTGATTGATTGCATTGTATTTTAATACGTATAATACTTCTCATAGCGTAATCATACCATAACCCCAAAAAGGATAAAATACTTCTATAGATAAAGAGGGGCATGAATGAATTTATTTGACAAGAACAATCGTTTTAACATTGCGAACTTAGTGACATACTTGAATGTCGCAGCAGGTATTATGGCGATATTTTTCATCGTTAAAGGCGATTTCTTTACGGCTATTGTCTTTGCTTGGATAGGTGGTGCCTGTGACATCATAGATGGTAAATTAGCACGTAAATACAATCTTTCAACAGAGTTTGGTATCCAACTTGACAGTTTTGCTGACTTTCTCTCTTTTGTGGTGATGCCAGCTTTTTTACTCTTTTATGCAGTGAAACAATATAGTGCTGTCACAGGTGTAGAAGAACTGTTGTTAGGTTTGGTATTTATCTGGTATATCATCAATGGCTTACGTAGACTTGTGGAGTTCAATCTTAAGGTAGACGTAGGAGAAGTTGAGAAATACTTTGAAGGTGTCCCTACACCATTAGGTGCCATACTTTTATGGATTCTCTATTTGTTAAATGCTTACGGTGTTATCACCAGTGGGTATATTATCGCTATTTTAGTACTGATCATTGCATGGTCCCTGAACTCTAAACTAAAAATCCCTCATCCATAGAGTTAGATAGTGAATCGTTTTAAAGAGAAGTTAAATTATTTTTCAGAACTGGTCATGTTCAAGCACTCAGTGTTTTCTTTGCCCTTTATCTTCATAGCTATGCTTGTTGCTTCTCATAATGAGAGTGGGTCGGGTTGGTTTGGTTGGAAGTTATTGCTTTTAGGAACACTGGCAGCAGTGACAGCACGAAACTTTGCTATGGGTGTCAACCGCTATCTTGACAGAGATGTTGACATTCTTAACCAGCGTACAAAAGGTCGTCCTTCCGTAGACGGTAGAGTCTCAAACGCTCAAATGCTAGGTTTTATATTTGTGAATGCCTTGTTGTTTATTGTGGTAG
>JAGSGJ010000025.1 GCA_023955225.1 Sulfurovum sp. | reverse complement strand
TGTACTTTTTTCATTCTATAACCTTTCTTCTAACTTGATAAAATTATCTCTTTTTTCATGAAGAAATAATTTCTTAACGTGATTGCCATTTCGAAGTACCACACCTCTTTGACCTATATACTTTACTGTGTATCCCATAATAGTATCATCAAGACTACTCCATGAATCATTAATATAGGCTTTTCCATTCACAATAGCATGTAATACCAATTTTGCTTCTTCTTTCCCCGAGATAGCAAAGGTCGTAACATTATTCTCTTCATTTACTACTATGAATGGATCTTTTGTAGTCTCCAATGTTACTAATTTTACACCTTCACGTTTTTCATGTATTTGTATAACCATTTTTTGTATTTGTTCAACAGATAAATCTGCATATACTAGCACTGTTAATGGTAATAATAATAAAAATATCTTTTTCATTAGTGATTTATCCCCCATACTGAAATATGAATATCTGCTATAGTGTCTGATGAAGTACTATCTGAACTAAATTCAGTTTTAAAAATATCTGTAACCAAAACATTTTGTTCAAGTTCATTCATAAACTTAACGATATTCTTATACTTTCCACTACAACCTATGCCTATTTCTAAAACATGTCCAAAACTACCTGTTTTTTCATCCACATATTTATTGCTTATGTATTGTAGGTCAACATTCTGTATTTCTGCTTTATTCGTAATAGAATTGAGAAATTTAGACCAACTCTTTTGATTAAATAACATACCAGACAGTTTTTCTAAATTTGTATCTATAAATTTAACCTTATTCGTTACATCAACTATCTCTTGCTTTTTGTTAACGATATCATTATCATATTTCTTCACATAATATTCACGATCTCCACCCACTGTAATGGACTTTAGATATATATTATTATCTGTGATACTTTTTTGTATACTTTTTTTACTTCGTTCACTTTTTTTGTATAAATCTTCAGTATAAGGTAGTAGATATGCATATCCAAGGTATGCAATAAGCCCTGCCATCCCTAAAATAACTACCCATTTTTCACTCTCTTTTTTAGGAGCAAAGTAAATATCTAATGCTTCTAATTTATCTTCTAAAAATTTCATTTTAACTCCACCTTTAACAGACCTTTGTAGTAGTTGTTTCCTGGGTCTTTTTGGATTCTTTCAATATTTATCTCAGTGATTTCATCAAAATGAGTATCAGACATATATTTAATTACTTCTGTAAATTTCCTATCATCCGTACTGACCAAAGATAACCACAACGTATCCTTCTCAGTTCTTAACCTATCTACATTAACTTCAAACTTATTAAGTTCTTCAGCAATAATATGAAATGTTCCCGACTTGAGACGATAATTTACCTTTTTATCATAAATAGCAGTCAGTGTCTTTGATTTTCCATCATACTTAGTTGATAATACTTTTATCTTTTCATCTAAACCTTTGATCTTGGTTTTTTTCTCACTAAGTATTTTTTTATATTTAGTCGATTCAGCTGTGAGTTTATTATTTTCTATATTTAACGCATAAATTTTTGCATCATTCACATAGGAGCCAACCAAATAAACCAGAGGATATGCCAAACTGAGAGACACAGCGGCAAAAGTCGAAATAATAAACTGTCCACTAGCCCTATTCACAAATGATGGTGCTCTGGGATACATAGTTAAATTAACTAACGAAGACTCATCTTCCATATAATCAAATGAACTTAAAAGCATCAAGTATTGTAATTGATCTGTATACCACTCTTCATTTGTAACATGATAATTAAAATTAAAATCTGATGAGTTTAAGCCTAAATAGTTCTGACTATAATCATCTAAACCAATAATAGGACCTTTTTCACTTCCTATAAACATTTGATCGATCGTATCTAAATTAAAAGCTCTTTTGGCATAAATAATAATATCATTGATCGTAATAAATACTTCAGCAAAAATCTTCATGAAGTTTTGTTGATAGTCATTATTGGTTGTTTTGAGACCTTCTGATTCTAATATAGTATAGAATTCTTTTTCATCAACTTTCTCACCTATAGATTCACAATATTTATCATAGATCTGCTCTAAAGAATACTCTATTGATTTAGAATAAAGATATTGACCATTCGAATATACTGTTACAAATGCATCATTTTGTGTAAAATAAACAAAACAATGCGTAGTATTATCTTGTAGTATCTCTTTCGTATAAAGTGATTTATACAGAAGAGGTGCAGGAACAATAAGGTCTACGTATTTTGTTTGTTCTTTTATAGGGAGATAAAGCTCATCAAGAGACTCCGGTTCAATAACAAAGACATGATATTCTCTCTCTTCACCTGCAGTTTCAACTTCAGTCGAAGAGATAATGTAAGTATTAGATTGATCAAGACCTAACTCTTCATAGGCTTTAATGTCAAGTATGTCGGCAATATCTTCTTCAGGAATACTTCTACTTAAATGTACTGTTGTAGAAATAATATCTTTATTACTAACATATGATGTAATAAAGTTTGAAGTGTTATATGTGAGCTTATCTATAGGTTTAAATAGATCATTTTTAAATGCATAACTTTTCTCTCTGTATGCATTCAGAGTAACAACATTTTTTACAGTCGATTCTGACGGGCTTTTTTTCAAAAACATTTTAAACTTCCTTGTTTGTTGAACAATTATATATGTTATAATATTAAAACTATCTTACAAAATGTAAAACTTTCTTAATAATATAACTTTTTTTAATTATTAATCTTTAATTTAACATTAAGGCCCAATATATAGGCTATATATTGGATTGTGTAAAAATTATTTTCATAAGATTTTAAATTATATAACCAAATTCTTCTAAACCATCTTTATTTTTACTCCAGCCTTTCTTAACAGATACATGGAGATCTAAGAATATTTTTTTACCTGAAAAAACTTCCATTTGTTCACGTGCAAGTTTTCCCACACGCTTGATTCCTGTACCTTTTTGACCGACGATCATACCTTTTTGTGTCTCTTTTTCAACAACTATGGTTGCATACACTTTATCTAAAGTATCACTCTCTTCTATTTTCTCTATCGTAACATCACTCTCATAAGGTATTTCATCACTTAAATTTTCAAAGATAGACTCACGAATAAGTTCTTTATAAATATTTCGTATATGTTCTGTTGTAAGAATCTCAGGGTCATACAAAAAAGGTGACGTTGGCAAATATTTACTTATCTCATCAAGAAGTTGTTTTTTACCTACTTTTTTATTGACAGAAAATGGAATGATCGCTTCAAAATATTCTTGATATTTCTGATATTCACTCAGCTTAGCTAAAATGTCACCCTGCTTTACATGATCGATTTTAGTGAGAACAACGATGTGCTTTACACCTTTTGCTTGAGCCAATTTCAAAAACTTTTCATATTCTGTCAGTTTGTCTGTTATAGGAGCAAGAAAAATAATAAGATCACTGTCACCCATAGCCTTCAGTGCTTCATCTAACATAAACTTGTTGAGTAATCTTTCTTTTTCATGTATACCTGGAGTATCTACAAAAATGATCTGTGCATCTCCATGCATCACAATGATATTCATACGTTTACGTGTTGCTTGTGCTTTTTTTGAAACCATCGCAAGCTTTTCACCTACTATATGATTGAGCAATGTACTTTTTCCTGCATTAGGTCTTCCTACAACTGCAACAAATCCGGCTTTTGTATCTACTTTTTCATTTTCATGATCGAACATTTATTTTTCCTTTTAAGTGACTAATCACTTGAGCCTACTGCTGAATTTATCGCAGTCTATAGCTTCAGCGAGACATAGAGTCAACACAGTAATTGGAGCTTTGCTCTCTTACGTCCTAATTTATAGTATATAACGGGTTGCATCTTCATCTTCAACCACTTTACTTATCTTCTCGTCGACCAGTGATTTATCTATATTTACTTTTTCACCATTGTGTTCATCTGCAGAAAAACTGATCTCTTCCAATATCTTTTCCATCACTGTATGCAAACGTCTCGCACCTATGTCTTCGGTCTTTTCATTTGCAAGCAGTGAATAGTGTGCGATGGCTCTAAGTGCTTCTTCATCAAAAATCAACTCAACACCTTCAACCTTCATCAATGCTTCATACTGTTTTATAAGTGCATTATTTGGTTCAGTCAAGATACGATATAAAGTCTCTTCATCTAAGCTATTAAGTTCAACACGTAAGGGAAAACGTCCTTGAAGTTCTGGCATAAGATCACTAGGTTTACTTACATGAAATGCACCTGCAGCGATGAAAAGTATATGGTCTGTATTTACTATACCTAACTTCGTATTCACAGCTGAACCTTCCACAATAGGAAGAAGATCCCTTTGTACACCCTCTTTACTTGGGTCTTGTCTGCTTTGAGAGTTAGAAGCTACAGCCACCTTGTCTATCTCATCGAGAAATACGATGCCACCCTTCTCTACTTTTTCAAGAGCAAGAGATTTAAGATCTTCTTCATCAAGAAGTTTTTCGCTTGCTTCAGATTCCAAGATCTTTTTGGCATCTTTAACAGAAACCTCTTTTTCAGGGCCTTTTTTACCCATGCCACCTAAGACTTTCACAATAGACTCTTGTACTTGTATCATCTGTGGGGGAAGTCCCTCTTCTGGCATTGTTGGGTTGTTTGGCATCTCTACTTTGATTTTTAGATGATCAAGTTCACCGTTAGCATACTTCTCTTGCATACGGGCAAAAGAGGCTTCATACTCTGCTTTCTTTTGTTCACTTGCTCCAGCAGGAAGTGGAGGGAGAAGTTTTTCTATGATCTTATTTTCTATATAGTTTTGTATCTTCTCTTTATTTTTCTCATTTTCACTTTCACGTACTATGCTCATTGAAGTTGCGGCCAAATCACGTATCATTGACTCAACATCTCGTCCGACAAACCCTACTTCAGTGTACTTGCTGGCTTCCACTTTTATGAATGGAAGGTTCATCATTTTGGCTAAACGTCTGGCTATCTCTGTTTTACCAACTCCGGTACTACCTATCATCAATATGTTTTTAGGTGTTACATCCTGCTGCATCTCCGGAGTGAGTTGCATACGTCTGTAACGATTTCTAAGTGCCACAGCAATAGTTTTTTTTGCTTCATCTTGTCCTATGACATACTTATCAAGGTAAGTGACTATTTCTTTAGGTGTTAAATTATCCAATGCCCTTCCTTACAGTTCTAATATTTTGATATTTTTATTCGTATAGATACAAAGTTCACCGGCAACTTCAAGTGACTCTTGTACCAGTTCTCTTGGATCAAGATTTGTATGTTTATCTAAAGCACGTGCTGCAGAGATGGCATAGTTTCCACCAGACCCTATAGCTGCTATCTTCCCATCTTCTGGTTCTACTACATCACCTGTACCAGAAAGTATAAAGATATGCTCCTGGTTAAGCACAATCATCATCGCTTCAAGCTGGCGTAAATGTTTGTCTTTTCTCCACATTTTAGAAAATCCGATAACTGACTTAAAAAGATCACCTCTTTTTTCAGCAAGTATTCCTTCAAACATATCAAAAAGATTAAATGCATCTGCAGTACTTCCTGCAAACCCTGCCAATACTTTTCCGTCATGAAGTGTACGTATTTTCGTGGCATTACCTTTGAGTACAGTATCACCAAAGGTGACTTGTCCATCACCACCGATAACTGCTTTTCCATTACCTTTATAACCCAATATCGTAGTAGCGTCAAACATGACTATACACCCACTACTTCTACTTTAAGCATCGCATGTATACCATGTCCAAGTTTAGCATCTACTTCATGTATACCTGTCGACTTAAGTGCTTTTTTAAGGTTGATATGTTTTTTGTCAAGTTCTATATTCAGTTGGTCCTCTATAGCGTGGGATATATCTGCATTACCGACAGAACCTTTTATTCCCACTGGTGCCAGAGGTTTTTCTACTTTAATCGTTGCTGCTTCAAGTGTGATTTTCTCCGCTTCAAGTCTAGCCAACTCATCTCTAAGATTTCTTGCCATCTCTTCTTGCTCAGCTTTCCAGTTTTCTACAACATCAGGCGTAGCTAACTTTGCCAAACCTTTCCCTACCAGGAAGTTTTGTCCATAACCATCTTTTACTTCTTTGATTTCACCGGCTTTACCAAGTGCTTTAACATCTTTTATGAGTAATACTTTCATTCTTTGTCCTTGTTGGAGTATCTATAGATATCATTTTAACAAACTTTTACTAGGCATTTGTTAAAAGTCATATACATTACATATTTTAAAGTATAGCTTTAGTGTGATAATAGTATTATAGTAATATATGGAAGAAGGGATTTTGTATGAAATTTTTGTATGTCTTAGTTACTGTTGTTCTATTTATACTCCAGGGATGTGCAACAAAAGAAGCTACAGTAGAATTAAACCATCAAGAAGTCAAAGCAGAAACAACTACCATAGATACTCTCCAACAGGGTACCCTTGATGACCCAAAAAAAGAAAATAACATAGAAGAGTTTGAAGATGAGTTTTCAGAGCAGGAAACAAATACTATCGATGATCCATTAGTTGGGTACAATAAATGGATGACTTCTTTCAATGATAAAGTTATCATCCATGCGTTGAATCCTGTTTCGGAAGCCTATGCATATGTTATACCTCAACCTTTACGTTTAGGTCTATCCAATGCTATTGATAACATACAATTTCCTATTCGCTTTACCAATAACCTCTTGCAAGGTAAATTTCAAAACTCTTCAGATGAGCTCGAGAGATTTATTATTAATTCTACTGTAGGATTGGCTGGCCTTATAGATGTTGCAACAAATCATATGACGATACCGATACCATCACATAATGAAGATTTTGGCCAAACATTGGGTCATTACGGCATAGGTCCTGGTTACCATATTGTATTACCATTTTTGGGACCATCAAATGTAAGAGATGTACTGGGAATTACAGCAGATGCTTATCTCTCTCCACTTGTTAATGTAAGAGGGTTAGAAAACTATAAAATACCTCAGAACCTTGGTCAATCTATTGGTATTTATACTATTCAGATTGTCAACAAAACCTCTCTACATTTAGGAGAATATGAAAATCTTAGAGAAGATGCTATAGACCTATATCCATTCTTTAGAGACACGTACGAACAAAAACGAAATTCTGACATAGCAGAATAAGTCAGAGAAGGAGAAAAATATGTTAAAAAAAGTGATTATAGTATTGCTTCTGTCTGTCGTATCTCTTTATGCGATAGAAGAGCAAAATATTCAAAAAGTAATGGACACTAAAGTAAGACAGGTCTTAGATGTATTAAAAGACAAAACTTTGTCTCACACACAGAAGGATACAAAGAATGCTCGCATTGTAGACGAGGTTTTTGACTACAACATTATGTCACAAATAAGTTTGGGAAAGCGATGGAAATCTCTTACCCAAAATGAAAAAACACAATTTTCTAAAGCTTTTGAGAGAAAAATAAAACATTCTTATCTTGATAAGCTAAGACTTTATAATAATGAAAAAGTGATCATTAAAGAGTTGAAAAAAGTTAAATCTAACCGAATTACTTTGGAAACTCAGGTTATAGGTCTTGACGACACTTATAAAGTGATCTATCTATTTTATAAGAAAAAACAGAGTAATCAATGGTATATTTATGATGTGGAGTTAGTAGGTGTGAGTATTATTCAAACCTACAGAAAACAGTTTTCAGAGTTTTTAAAAACAAAGTCGGTCAACCAGCTTATAAAATCACTTTAAGTGATTCTGTAAACAAAGACCCTCAAATTATGATCATAAGAAGATGACCTATGTTACATAAACTTTATCAAAAGCTGATATTGAAATATCCTTTATATGTTTTTATTGTACTTATCAGTAGCATACTCATCTTTAGTACGAATATCGCAAACCTAGAAATAGACGCTTCTGCAGAAACGCTTCTTTTGAATGATGATAAAGACTTGGCATTCTCCAGAACTGTAACAAAACGATTCCACACAAACGATGTCCTTATTCTTGCTTACAAACCAAAACATAGTCTATTGTCAAAAGAAAGTCTACAAACCTTAACACGTATCAGTGATGATTTAGAAAAATTACCAGGTGTTGAATCTGTAGATTCACTTATCAATGTACCTTTGTTTTTTTCACCGATAAGAGACATGGATGATCTGATCAATGAAACGAGAACACTTCAAAGTACTGATATCGATCTATCACTGGTTAAACGAGAGTTTTTAACCAGTCCTTTATATAAAGACCGGCTTGTCAATAAAGATTTTACAATATCTTCTATTTTGATCCATTTGTATCAGGATCCGGAATATTTCACACTTTTAGAGAAAAGAAATCTTTTACTTGATAAGCAAAAGACCTATTCTCTTACAAAAGAGGAAAAACAGGCACTTAATGATGTCACTAAAGCGTTTAAAAAGCATAGAGACGAACAACGTACTCTTGACAATAAGAATATTAAAGAGATCCGTTCACTTATCTCAAAATATCAAGACGATGCTACATTTTTTTTAGGTGGAGTACAAATGATCTCCAACGATATTGTTGAGTTTGTTAAAAATGATCTAATCATCTATGGAAGTATTCTTATACTCCTTCTTATTCTTGTTCTAGGTATTGTCTTCAAAAAACCAAGATGGATCATCCTGCCTATTTTTATCTGTACACTATCCGTCATTGCTATAACAAGCAGTTTAGGATTTTTTGGATGGGAGATCACTGTCATCTCTTCAAACTTTATTGCCTTGCAGCTTATTATTACGATTTCCATTGTTTTACATCTTATCGTAAGATATGAAGAACTATTGACACTCTATCCACGTGCGTCATCCAAAAGACTTATTTTACTGACTATGCTTACCAAAGCAACACCTACTTTCTTTGCCATTATGACTACTATCGCAGGATTTTCTTCGCTTCTTTTTTCTCATATTTATCCCGTTATAAATCTAGGTTGGATGATGAGCGCGGGAATTACACTCTCACTTATCATTTCATTTATTGTCTTTCCTACAGTACTTATGATGCTTAAGAAAACACCTCCTGTAAAGAGAAAAAAAATCAAATTTTCTTTGCCTTCTTTCACTTCTTGGATCGTATTACATGACAAAAAAGTTATTTTCATCGTCACCTTTCTTGTTATTGTATTTAGTGTTACGGGAGCTTCACAGCTCATTGTGGAGAACAGTTTCATTAACTACTTTAAAAAAGATACAGACATCTATAAAGGTATGAAGATCATAGACCAGGAGTTGGGAGGTACGACCCCCTTAGATGTTATACTCACTTTGTCAGATGAAAATAGCACAGTATCACCTATCATTACAACAGAAGAAGATATGCAAGAAGATGCAGATTCATTTGAAGATGAGTTTAATACTGTAGAAAACGAAGACCTATACTGGTTTACCGATGAAAAGATCCAGCTCATTAACACTGTCCATGACTATTTGACATACATAGCACAGATAGGAGAGGTACAATCTTTCGCTACTCTGCTCGACACAGGAAAGATACTCAATCAAAACAAAGATCTAGACAGCATAGACCTTGCTTTGATCTATCAAAAATTACCTCAAAAATATAGAGAGATCATACTTTTACCTTATGTCAATATTGAACATAACCAGCTAAGATTCTCTACACGTATCGTAGACTCCCATGCAGCCTTACGTAGGGATGCATTGCTAAAAACGATCACAGATGACCTGTCTCATATTATAGATCCTGATGTCGGAACTGTACAGCTGTCAAATCTTATGGTACTTTACAACAATATGCTGCAATCCTTATTCAATTCACAGATCACGATGATCAGTCTTGTGCTCCTCATCATTTTTGTCATGTTTTTTATCCTATTTAGATCATTAAAGCTTACACTTATTGCTTTAACTGTCAATGTCATTCCCATAGGTATGGTCTTTGGTTTTATGGGCTGGTTACACATTCCTCTTGATATTATGACAATTACCATTGCGGCCATTGCCATGGGTATAGGAGTCGATGACACTATTCATTATATTCACCGATTTAAAGTTGAATTTGCAAAGGATAATTTTTACTACTATACTATGCATAGAACAAACACCAGTATTGGAAATGCTCTGTATTACACCACACTTACTGTTGTCATAGGTTTTTCTATTTTAACTTTATCTAATCTCATCCCCACTATCTATTTTGGTCTACTGACTATGTTGGTCATGATAGCTGCTCTGATTTCAAATCTCATACTTTTACCTAAACTTTTACTCTTGGTTAAACCATTCAAAAAAGTAAAGTAACACAATTTTAAATCATCCTGTAAAAATTAATAGCTACTTTTATAAAATATGCTACAATCAAAAAAAATAAAATAATGGACCAATAAACTATGTTTCAAGAATTCAAAATAAACAACTTAGAACAATTTCCCAAAGATCTAGACACCCTTTTAAACGAACAAAGAGAGATTATCAATGACATCACTACCAATGAAGAGACCAGTTATGCAAAAATCCTCAAACCCTTACAGGATCTAGATGAAAAGTTAGGACTTTTCTTTACACCTCTTTCTCATCTTAACTCTGTCATGAACTCAGAAGAGACACAAAAAGCCTATGAAGAGTCTATCCCTCTACTTTCTAAGTTCAGTTCTGAAATGGCACAAAATGAAGCCCTTTTTAAGAAGATAGAGGCTATCAAAATAGATTCTAAAGAAGCGAAAAAAGTTCTAGAACATGAAGTCAGAAGCTTTGTACTCTCCGGGGTCAATCTCCCCGAAGATAAGAAAAAACGTATGGAAGAGATCAGCCTCAAACTCTCTGAACTTTCTAACCAGTTTTCACAAAATCTTCTTGATGCGACCAATGCCTATGAACTCATCATCGAAGATGAAAAAGATGTTGAGGGTATGCCTCAGTCTGACATCGATGCAGCTAAAGAGGAGATCGATGGAAAGACCGTTTATAAATTTACACTTCAAATTCCTAGTTATCTGGCCTACATGACCTACGGACCTAACCGTGAGTATAGAAAAGAACTCTCCAAAGCCTATGCTACCAGAGCGCCTGAAAATGCAGAAGTCATAGACCAAATCCTAGCACTAAAATATGAAAAATCACAACTGCTCGGCTTTAGTTCTTATGCCCAGTATGCACTAGAAACACGTGATGCAAGTCATGAAGATGATGTCATCACATTCTTAAATGAATTGGCTGATGCTGCCTTGCCTCAAGCCAAAAATGAACTGGCTGAACTTAAAGCATTTGCACATAAAACAGATGGCATAGAAAACCTAGTAGGATATGATGTAGGCTACTATTCAGAAAAACTTAAAAAAGAAAAGTTTGACTTTGATGATACGATGACCAAACCTTACTTCGTACAAGAGAAGGTTTTACAGGGACTATTAGACATTGTGTCAGAACTTTTTGCTGTAACCTTTAAGCCCGCAAACGTACCGACGTGGCACGCATGTGTAAAACCTTTTGACATCTTTGAAGAAGGAAAACTCTCTGGACGTATCTACTTTGACCTTGAAGCGCGTAAGGAAAAAAGAGGAGGGGCATGGATGAATGACTGGGAGACACACTATGAGGACAGTAAAGGAGAAACACACCTTGCTTCAGCCTTCATCGTATGTAATTTCTCACCTACAACCCAAAAGACACCTTCTTTACTTAGACATGATGATGTGGTGACACTCTTTCATGAAATGGGACATGCTATCCATCACCTTTTTGGAAAATGTAAAGAACGTTCGGTCTCAGGTATTAACGGTGTGGCATGGGATGTTGTGGAGTTTCCTTCACAGTTTTTAGAGAACTTTGCTTATGAAGCAGCTATCTTAAAACGTTTTGGTTTTCATTATGAAACAGGAGAGCCTATCTCAGATGATCTGATGGCAAAAATAAAAGAGACCAAAAACTTTCAAGCAGCCCTTGGCATATTGCGTCAGGTAGAATTTTCTTTGTTTGATTTTGTTCTACATCAAGACCTTTACCAAGGTGAGGAAGTACAAACATTACTTGATGGCATTAGAGAAAAAACTTCTTTACTCACGCCACCGAGTTATAACAAATTTCAACATGGATTTGCACATATATTTGCAGGTGGCTATGCCGCAGGGTACTACAGCTATAAATGGGCTGAAGTGCTCAGTGCAGATGCTTTTTTCTCTTGTTTGGATGATGAATCAGGATTTGACAAAGAACGTGCAAAAGGTTATAAAGAGTATATACTCGCAAGCGGTGGTGCGCTAGAGATGTCTGAACTCTACCAAGAGTGGCTTGGAAGAAAAGCAGATGTTAAGAGTCTAATAAAACTATATGAAATAGTATAATGATGGTCTATCATTCTTAGGCTATGTATCCAAAGAATGACAAAATATAAAGGAGCCTTTCGTGAGTGAATACCGTTCTCTTGTATTAACTGTGATCACCATCTTTATCATCACTTTACTGGCTGCCTATTTTAGTTCCTCATTTACAGAACAAAGAAGCTACTTAGAACTTTTTATACTTTTGGGGAGTCTTCTTTTTATCTTTTCAGTGGTCGTTATCTTTGCGACACTGGGTTTTCACTCTTTTGCACTCTTTCTTAGTATCTTTCTTGCAGCAATGATCGCGATGTACGGTGTACTAGGTGCTTTACTTGTAACGGCTATAACATATTTTTTGTGGGGTTCGATCTTCGCAATGGAAGTACTTTTGTTTTATAATGGGAGCCAAAGTGCCAAAGAGTGGTTTGTCTCTCGTTACGATTTTAAAATGTTTAAGATGGAATACTTTGCTTTTTATCCATTGATGGGAATGCTCTATATCTTATTGGAGTTTATACCCTATCTGTTTTATAAAGAGAAGTTGCTGAAGTTTACTCCTTCAAAAGTTTTGAAGGAGATGGAGGCATTATTAAAATAAAACTCAACTAGTCAAAATGACTAGTTCTTTTTAATATACTCTTCTTTAGGTGTCTCTTTCTTACCAAACCCAAAAAATCTTTTAATCCGTTGACAGATAGTAAATGAACCTGTTTCTATACGACATACTTCTACTTCTTCCTCACCATTGTCTATAAGTGAAGCAATACGTTCAGGCTGTTTTTTACCTTCAATAATGAATCTAAGTGCATTCAGACGAATGAAACCTTCTGCATCTTTTTGGTTATATACTTCATCTTCTTCAAATGTAGAGTGTTCTTCAGAGTAAAGAGAGATATCAGATCTTCTACCTACTACAGTAATATTTCCTTTGTAAAGTTTTAACTTTACATCACCTTGTACATGTTCTTGCGTTGCATCTATGGCCGCTTGTAACATCTTACGCTCTGGAGACCACCAGAAACCGTTATAGATAAGCTTTGCATACTTAGGCATAAGCTCATCTTTCATGTGTGCTTCTTCTCTGTCCAGTGTGATAGATTCAATAGCTCTATGTGCTTTAAGCATGATAGTCCCACCCGGTGTTTCATAACAACCACGTGCTTTCATACCCACATAACGGTTCTCTACGATATCGATACGACCGATACCGTGTTTATTACCATAGTCATTGAGTGTTTTAAGCATAGTTGCAGGGCTCATCTCTTCACGATTGATCGCTACAGGGTCACCATTTTTATAGCTGATAGTAATATATTCTGCTTCATCTGGTGCTTTTTCAGGGCTAACAGACCATAACCACATATCTTCTTCAGGTTCGGCATATGGATTTTCCAAGTGTTCACCCTCATAAGAGATGTGAAGCAAGTTTGCATCCATAGAGTACGGTTTTGCTTGACCTTTTCCATCGATATCAATACCATGCTCTTTTGCATATTGCAAGAGCTTAGTACGTGAATTCAAATCCCACTCTCTCCATGGAGCGATAACCGCGATATCCGGATCAAGTGCAAGATAGCCAAGTTCAAAACGTACCTGATCATTCCCTTTACCTGTTGCCCCATGACTTACTGCGTCAGCACCTGTTTTATGTGCTATCTCTATCTGTTTTTTAGAGATAAGCGGTCTAGCAATAGATGTTCCTAAAAGATACTCACCTTCATAGATGGTATTGGCTCTAAACATAGGGAAAACAAAGTCTTTTACAAACTCTTCTCTAAGATCCAAGATGAAAACATTCTCAGGTTTGATACCCATATCAAGTGCTTTCTGACGTGCAGGTTCTACCTCTTCGCCCTGACCAAGGTCAGCAGTAAAAGTAACCACTTCACACTCATACTCATCTTGAAGCCATTTTAAAATAATACTTGTATCAAGCCCACCAGAATAAGCCAATACCGCTTTTTTAATCTTTCTTTTTGCCATGTCTACGCCTTTAGTTCTATATAATGCCGCGATTTTACCATAAAGTTGGTTAAGCCCTACTCAAATCCATATTTCTTCAAAATAATATCCACCACTGCTTTTTTATACGCTCCAGTATGACGAAACACTTCTTCGCCAGAAGCATCGAAAAATATCTGAGTAGGCATCTCTTTAAGTTTATAGATATCACGACTTACCAAACGTTCTTTTTGAGAGTCTATGGAGTAAATTTGAAACTCCGGATGCACTGCTAACACTTCAGCAAAAACTTTAGACATAGCCAAACAGCTATAACAGTGAGACATACCAAAAGAGAGTATGAGGGGCTTTCCGTTGCCTATCTTATCTTTTATATCAGTATATTTTATCACTGACTGCACATTTTTTATAGACATTTTCTCTCCACATATTCTAAATATAATCGATTATACAAATTCTATCTTAAGAACTTTTGCTATAATCAAATTAATATTATTCAAGGGAGCTCATATATGTTATTGGGTGTAAACATTGACCACATCGCCGTACTGAGAGAAGCAAGAAAGGTAGCAGACCCTGATCCGCTTGATGCACTGAGCATTTGTAAACGTGCGGGAGCAGACCAAATCACTATTCACCTTCGTGAAGACAGACGACATATGCAAGATATGGATGCCAAAAACATCATAGAACTCTCTTCCCTACCTGTTAATCTCGAGTGTGCCATCTCTTCTGAAATGATAGACATCGCTTGTGATCTTAGACCTCACCGTGTGACACTCGTACCAGAAAAGCGTGAAGAGGTCACTACTGAGGGTGGTCTTGCAATCATGGGAGAGCAACCTAAACTCAAAGAAGCCATAAAAAGACTTCAAAAAGAAGAGATAGAAGTCTCACTTTTCATAGACCCTACTTTAGATGCGGTGAATGCATCACTTGAGCTGGGTGTCGAGTGGATAGAGTTTCATACGGGAAAATATGCGAACATTTACGCGATGCTCTACACAAATCTCTCCAAAACCCACCACAGCATACCAGAGCTTGAGCTCTCACGTAAGATACTCAAACAAATGCTCAATGATGAACTGTGTAACCTACGTCTACTCTCATGTGATGCAATGGAACTAAGTTTACGTGTAGCAGCAGGACATGGACTCAATATGCAAAATGTCAAAGAGATCGCCGAGATAGAGACGATAGAAGAGCTGAATATCGGACAAAGTATTATCGCTCGTTCTGTCTATACTGGGCTTGAACAAGCAATCATAGATATGAAATCTATGTTGATAAGATAACATGTCAAGAAAAAAAGTAGCCATATCTATCGGTGATCTCAACGGTATAGGCATCCAACTTATCCTTGAGAATCATGATATCATTTCTAAAGAAGTAGAAACTGTTTACTGCATAGACAGAAGCATGCTGGAACAAGCAGCCCAAAAATTAAAACTACCTATACCTGCTGATTTTAAAACCATAGAAAACATTGCGGCACACTTTGAAATAGAAGCAGGAGTAGTCTCTAAAGAGAGCGGAGCATATGCTTATGCCTCATTTGTAAAAGCTGTTGAACTAGCACGTAACAAAGAAGTAGATGCCATCACCACCTTACCCATACATAAAAAAGCATGGGAGTTAGCGGGCGTAGCGTATAAAGGCCATACTGATGCGTTGAGAGATTTTTTTGATGCAGAAGCCATTATGATGTTAGGTTCACCTAAGATGTACGTCGCTCTTTTTACTGAACATATACCGCTTAAAGAAGTAGCCGGGAGTATCAACGAAAAAGATTTAACCCGATTTCTTATAGACTTTTATAAAACAGCCAGACCCAACACACAAGTAGGTGTTTTAGGACTCAATCCCCATGCCGGAGATGACGGTGTACTAGGTGATGAAGAACGTATCATAGAAAAAGCTATAGACAATGCTCATACAGAAATAGGTAAAGAAATATACAGTTCTCTGCTTGTACCGGATGTGGCATTCACACCAAGGGTACGAGCAAACTATACACACTACATAGCAATGTACCATGACCAGGGCTTAGCACCTCTCAAAGCCTTATATTTTGATGAAGGCATCAACGTATCATTAAACCTGCCGATACACAGAACCTCTGTAGATCATGGAACAGCGTTTGATATCGCATACAAAGGGATAGAATTAAGTAGTTTGAGTTACTTGAATGCAGTTAAATATATAGTGAATGACAAAAGTTTCAGAGGATAATTAATTAGCCCATAAAAATACGAATGTATAATAAAATTTATTCAACACGTCAGAAGTTTGCATTTTTTTCTTTTGGATTCGTTTCTCTTTTTTGTTACATCAACAAAAAAGAAAAGGAACAAAGAGAAGTTAAGTAATTGGAGTTATTTCAATTGCGGAATTACAGTTTATATACATGTAAATCCTCGTATGCCCGCAGGAAATACCCTTAGGGTACAAACACAAGGATGACGAAGGTTTTACCTTAACAAAAAAGCCCAGGAGCTTCATCCTCAATAACCTCACAGTTTTCATTCATCTGTGCACAAAGTCTCTCTTGACAAGATTTACATAAATAACGGTAATTTTGCATATCATAATGGATAGTGTCACCTTCATTAATATCATCATAACACTCGGCACATACATTGGTTACACGTAAAAGTATCTCTTTTGTTGCTTCCTGCGTTACAAAACATGGACTACTCATTATCACTCCCTAGTTCTTTCATCATTTTTTTCGCTTCTTCCAATGTATCATCTAACTCATATGCTTTGGTATAGCCTACAAGTGCTTCTTTCTTACGCCCTAGCTCATACAAAGTATTTGCATAGTTAAAGTGGTGAGGTGCATACTCCGGGTCAAGTAAAAGAGCACGTTCATGGTGTTTTTCTGCTCCCTCTTCATCTGAGAGTTTATGTAATACATTAGCAAGTAACGCATGTGCCATATCATCCGTATCATCTAGTGACAAAAGTTTTTCATAACTCTCTTTGGCTTCTTCAAATTCACCTGTCTGCATACACACATAACCCATTTTCTGGAGTACTTTTGTATTGTTCTCTTCTATAATGAGTGCTGAACCCAATGCTTTTTTTGCTTCTTCGAAATCTTTTTTCTCCACTGCATCATCGGTCATTTTTAAAAGTTGTTCCATACGTGTAGGCTGTACAGAAGGTGTAGAAAATGTTTTATCAGGACGGTTGATACCGCCTATCTGTTCATCTGCCACTTTCGCTTCAAAGTCGACGCCTCTTTTAGGATGATTTCCTGAAAAAAGTTGTTTAAAAAAAAGATAAAATACTCCTCCAGCGACAATAAGAAGTAATAGTTGAAATGTTGTCATAGTTTCTCCAATGTAGTTATCGAATGATAAGATAATCTAACTTAAATCCAAAGAAAATCTGTTATGATAGTAAAAAATTACCAAGGATTATGATGGCTTATAAAATAGAATTAGATAAAGATAAATTAGAAAAAGAGTTAACACCATTGGAGTATAATGTGTGCTTAAACCACGGTACAGAAGCACCGTTCCAAAATGAATTTTGGGATTCTAAACGCGAAGGTACCTACACCTGTAAATGTTGTGGAACACCACTTTTTTCTTCGAAAACAAAATTTGATTCAGGTACAGGTTGGCCAAGTTACTTTCAACCTATAAACGAAGAAGATATAGAAGAAATTACAGATAGTGGCCATGGTATGGTACGTGTAGAAGTATGTTGTGGTGCATGTGGTTCACATCTAGGACATGTATTTCCTGATGGCCCAGCGCCTACATACCAGCGCTACTGCATTAACTCTGCTTCTTTGGATTTTAAAGAAGACTAATAAGATATTTGTTACTGTAGCTGTGTGGCTATATGCCCTACAGCTTCATCCATTTCTTCTTTTGTTTTAAAAATAAAAGAGTGTTTTTCATCTTCTCCAAGATTGACAAAAATACCAAACCCCACGACCTCAACCTTACCTTTTGCCTCAACATCTAACCATTCAAGACTCACTTGTGTTGTCTCGTCTTCATGTCCTGTCTTTACCACAGCTGCGGGATAGAGTTGCGTGATCTTAGCTGTGTCAAATTGTTTATCTTCTATTGTGATTATCATAGAGGGATTATAGTATAATCACTTTAAATCTAGAATGGAGAATCCACATGAGTTTAAATGCACAAATTAAAAATGATATCAAAGACGCTATGCGCGCAAAAGAGACAGTAAAAAGAGATACACTTAGAAATATCCAAGCCGCTATTAAACAGATAGAAGTAGATGAACGTAGAGATGTGACAGACAGTGATGTTGAAGCTATCTTGATGAAATATATGAAACAAAGAGAAGATGCAAAAGCTCAGTTTGCTGATGCGGGACGTAATGACCTCGTAGAAAAAGAAGATGCAGAAATGGCCATAGTTAAAGCCTATCTTCCAGAACCTATGGATGATGCAGAGTTAGAGTCTGTACTTAAAGAAGTCATAGCTACTGTAGGTGCTGAAAGCATGAAAGATATGGGTAAAGTCATGGGTGGTGCTAAGGCTGCCATAGGAAGCCGAGCAGATGGTGGACGTATCAATGTTATGGTAAAGAAGTTACTTTCTTAACCATCCATTTATAATGTCGACCCGAACGTCCATGCACCCCACTTACGCTTTAGCGACAGGGGTATCGGCATTTAGTGCCAGAAAAGCGAAGTGACTCGAGAGCCATGACGCTTTTTGCTCATCCCAAGGGCACTTCCTCTCTTCGCTTAAAGCGCTTTTTATAAAAAAATAGAGAGGAGCCGTGGAAGTACAACATTTAAAATCAAACTATAAAAAAATCAATTCCCATACTTCACAGCTTTAATAGCCGCAGTAATATCATCTTGTCTCATAAAATGTTCACCTACCAAAAATGCATCTGCACCTATCTTAGAAAGTTCTACTACGGTTTCATGGTCATTGATACCGGATTCAGCCACAATGATCTTACCATTTGGAATAAGTGGTATAAGTTTTTCACTGAGGCGCATGTCCATCTCAAATGTTTCAAGGTTACGGTGGTTAATCCCGATAATATCTGCTCCTGCAAATGTCGCTTTAATAAGATCGGATTTATCATGTACTTCTACAAGAACATCAAGTCCTAAATGCAAAGCATAGTTATAAAGTTCTTTAAGCTCTTTTCGACTCAATGCCGCAGCTATAAGCAGTACATAGTCTGCACCAAATGCTAATGCTTCCACTAACTGGTATTTATCAACAATAAAATCTTTTCTAAGTAAAGGCAAATTAACATAACGGCGCACCATGCCTAAGTACTCTTTATCGCCTTGAAAAAAATGAGGTTCTGTAAGGATGGAAAGTGAATCTGCCCCACCTTTTTCATAGGCTTGCGCTATCTCCACAGGGTTAAAATCTGCACGTATCACACCCTTACTAGGGCTCGCCTTTTTTACTTCTGCGATGATACGGTAAGGATTCTCCTCTGTTGACCTAAGTGCACTTTTTACATCTTTAGGTACAAAAGGGTTAAAAGCAAGCGAACGACCTAACCATTCTAATGGATACTCAACTTTTCGTTTCTCTAAATCTGCTCTTGTTTTTTTAAGAATTTCATCTAATATCTGAGCCATTTATCTACCTTAAGCTAAATTTTTTTGTATTATATCTAGTTCCATATTAGGATTACTTACACTGTTTAATCGCATCCCAATGTTCTATAATTTCAATTTCTTCCAGTCCTTCTTCCTCAACCACTCTTTTCATAAGTTTATAGGCTTTATCACACTTACGTTCTTTATAATATCCCCATGCTAAAGAATCTAAATAATACATATTATCAGGTTGTTGGATCAATGCATTCTCTATAACATCAATACCTTTTTTGACATTGACCTCTTTATCTATCAGTGTATAACCATAATAATTGAGATAAATACTGTCATCATTGCCTAATGCAATGGCTTTTTCAAAATGAGAGATCACATCTTCTATCATTTTTTTATCATTTTTGTCTTCTGAGTTCTCGAAAAGGAGTACCCCTTTCTCTGCTAGCCATTTTGAATCTTTATCTTCACTATAAAGTTTATCCACAAGGGTTAATGCCTTAGAAAAATATCTTTGTCTCTTATAGAGTTCATAAAGTACATCATTTCTACTTTGATCTTTTTCTAAGAAAATAATAGCACCATCAATATCTCTTTTATAGACATAGGCATCTATAATCTTAGTCAGGTACTGTTCATCATTATCTTGTATATAAAGTGCTTTATACGTCTCTAAGATACCATCAATATCTTTTTCTTTTTGGTAAAGTAAAAGTAATCTCACATAGACATCATGACTTACAATATTCATACGACGATGTGTTTCAAGTAACTGTATAGCCTTTCTACGTTCGCCTGTAAACTCATCCATAATATCAATCATTCGAAGTAAGATCTCTTCTCTAGGCACAGTTTCATATACTCTGCTTAAAAGTTCTAATGCCCGTTTAAATTTTCCGGCATACAAAAATGAATTTGAAGCCAGATCCAAATCCATAGGTTCTTTTGACTGTTCAATCAGGTGTTCTGCTTCTATTGTCGCATTTTTCACTTGTCTTACGGTAAGATAAAGAGGGATAAGAAGACGTCTCACTTCAATTCTGTCCGGATTAACCTCATCCCATGTTTTTAAACGTGTGATACTCTCCAGTATATGATTTCTACTCATTAATGCAGAAGTAGCTTCCTTAAACAGATAGATCTCTGCCCCGGTATCGTCATAAAGTCTTTTATAGACTTGATAACTGCTTTCATAGGCTTTATATTCATCATATAAAAGTCCTCTGATAATCAGCTCATCTTCACTTATCTTCATAAGTTCCTTGGCATAACTAGATGCTGTACCAAAGCTAAAGACTATAAATAGGGTTAAAACTACACGATTCCAGGACACTCTTTACGTACCTCTTCTTTATCATTTTTAAATTGTTCCCAAAATGGGAAAGTACGACACTGTAAAGGCCGTACAGGGTAAATGGAACAACGCTTCATCGACTCATCAAAAAATACACAGGCAAAGTTATCTGGTGCCAGTTTCTTTTCTATCAGAGAATATCGATGTTTTACTTTTCTTAAATACATTGTAGCAAAATCTTCTACGCTAAGGTTAACAAACTCTGCCATTTTCTCTATCTCAGCATATTTAGCCCAGATATAACCGCTCTCTCCTGTACAACAGTGCCCACCACAGGCTTCGCATTCATTAGGATTAAATTTAAACGTGTACTGCTCATGTGTCATTAATTCCATTAATTCCCTTTTATGCGACTAGTCGCTGAGCCTACTGCTGAAGTAAACACAGTGTTAACGTAGCAATATGAGGCTTTGCCTTATATGCGTTCTATAACTAGTAGTCACCTTTTATACTATTTGTATTTGCACGCTCAAATACTTTCATCGCTTTGTCTTGATAGACACTCTTATCATCAAAGACCACAAATGGAGGAAGTATTTGTATCATGGACTTTGAACCCATACGCGCTGCAATCATCACAAGTTTGGACTCTCTGTCTATTTTGGAGTGCACAAACTGCATTGTTTCAACATTTATACCATAGGAAGTTAAATGATGCAATAACAAGTCTACTTGTTTCGCATCATAACAGAAGAGAAAATATCCTCTGGGTTTCAATAGTTTTTTTACCTTGGCTATGAAATCTTCTATTGGTAAATGATGTGCATACCGGGCAATGTTAAGGTGTGTATTTTCACTTTGGGTAACTCTTGAGTCATAAAAAGGAGGATTTGAGATGATATAGTCAAACTTCACATCTGTTTTCCACTCTGTAAAATCTCCAAGATGGCTTTGTACTTCCAGGTTATTGAGTACATAATTATGTTTCGCATAGTTAAGCATCTTTTCCTGTTTGTCAATAATACTTGTCTCTATGTTAAAGTCACGGCTTAACAAAAGTGAGATAATACCTACACCACAGCCCACATCAAGTAAAGAACCTTTTGGTTTAAACGTAGAGATGAAGTCATATAAGAAAATAGAGTCACTATTGTAGCAGTAACCTGATGTCGGTTGATAAAGAAACATATACACCTCTATTTTTTATGAATTTTACAATAATTTCAGTATAATCGAGATTATGAACGAAGAACTAGATTTACTGAACCCACCATCAACAGATTTTTCTATGCTGGACTATGACTGTGCATACATCCCTGGTAATAAGGTTCGTATGAACTACAAGTATGTAAGTAACGCAAGTAAAAAATTTGCTACTGCTGTCATAGCAAGAGGATGGAGACGTTTTGGAAAGTACTTCTTTCACCCTATTTGTAATGGCTGTAATGAATGCAAAAGCATCCGTATAGATGTCAAGAACTATCACTATACAAAATCGCAAAAAAAGTCCATAAAACGAAATGCTGATACTGAAATCATCGTTCAAAAGCCTACGCTGACACAGGCACATCTAGATCTTTACAACAGATATCACAGTTTCAAACATGAAAAAGACCAGTGGCAACACCGAAACATTTCACAGCGTGAATACCATGAAAACTTTGTAGATGGTGCACATGAATTTGGGAAAGAAGTACTCTACATCAAAGATGAGAAACTTATCGGTGTAGACCTCATCGATATACTGGATGACGGGATCAGTTCTATATACTTTTACTATGACCCTGATTATGCAAAACTGTCACTTGGAACTTATTCACTGCTCTACCAAATACAATTGGCCCAGATACTTGAACTACCTTGGATCTACTTAGGGTATTGGGTAGATGGGTGTAAAGCATTTGCTTACAAACCAAACTTCCAACCCCAAGAGTTGCTAGATGGTTTTCCTCATCTATCAGAAGAACCTGCCTGGACAGAATGGGATTTACCGTAAAGCGTCTAACTCAGGACTTTTACGACACCACTTTAAAAACAGTCTGTCAGGATCTACTCTAACATCTACCTCTTTACCTTCAATAATACATTCAGACAGAATCTTCGCCATAAGCGGCGCAAAGACAAACCCTCTCCCCCCTAGACCGTTACAAATAAACAGATTATCTATATACTTCATCTCAGGCGTAGAACCACGTATGATAGCTGGATAGGTTTCTAGCATAAAAGGTACGTCTATCACTTTTCCTACCAAAGGAAAGTAGTCTTTCGAACCTGATCTCATGCCACAGAAAGTCTCTTTTAACTCTAAGTCTGAAGTATCTATGAGAGAAGAAGCTTTCTCTTTTAAGAGTAAGGCTTGTTCCTCTTTACATCGTATCACTTCTTTTACCTCTTTCTCATGTGTGGCACCCAGTTTAATGATGCCATCTACATTGGCTCCCACAGACATAGACTGATGCATACTCACATCTAAAGAAAGCTTGGAAGAGAAGTCTCCTCTAGTACCCCAAGTACCCTTGATACCCATGTAACGCAAGTCAGCCAAGTCACTTTCATAACCTGTTGCCAGCACAAGGTTTTTAGCACTGTACTCACCCACATTCCATAATCCATCTTCTCGTGTTATCTGTTTGACTTCATACTTTACAACTTCAATGTCTGAGAATAAATGTTTACATACATCTTTTGCATCACAAGCCCCGGCCTCAGGAAAGTAAAAACTTTCAAACGCGGTACGTACTCCTTGTTCTTGAAGTTGTTCTTTTGTGTAGTTTTCATACTTGTTTTTATTAAAAGGTTCATACTCAGAAAACTTCTTGGCATCCGCTTCATCTTTGGGGATTCGTATCACGCCAGTTTGATGAAAAAATGTAGGACAAGTAGAGAGATAAAAGTCTTTGGCAAAAGAAAAAGATGTATTGGTAAGTGTTTGAAGAGGTGAACCTTTTCCTATCTTGGGAGACACAAAAGCCCCCGCAGCTCCAGATCCACCAGAGGCTATACCTCTTTTATCGAGGACCAGGACTTTTTGACCTTTTTGTGTAATTGCATGCGCTGTAGAAGCTCCTGATATGCCAGCACCAATGATGATACTATCATAGGTTTTAGACATCACATCTAAACCGATATCTCTTTAATATCCGCAATATTTCTAAACGTTTTATAGATAGATCCTATCGTATGAAGTCTATTTTCTTTTAATGCTCCATCGTCTGTATTTACCAGAACATCATCAAAATAACCGTCAAGTTCACGTTTCAGTCCAAAAAGTGCTTCGAGTTCTTCCTTATAGTTGCTGTATGTAGAATTGATAACTTTTTCATAAGCATTATAGAGTGTTACCTCAGCGTCTTCTTTAAACAATGAAATATCTATATCCAAGCTTGACTCTAAATCTACATCTTTAGAGATATTCGCTACACGCTTAAAGGTAGAGAACTGTTCTTTAAAGGCATCGCTACTTACGATGTCATTCAGTGCAGCCACTTTTTTCGCTATCTCGTTGATGTCTCTTTCACCAGAAGCAAGCACAGAAGCTATAACTGATGGGTTGGCATCGAGTGACTTGTTAATACGTTCTATAATGAATTCACTCAACAGATTAGTATCAAATTCATCATAATTCCCTTTTAGCAACGTGATGATATCGTCAATGTTAAAAGTCAGATCATACTCTGTCACGATACGTACGATTCCATTTACTGCACGACGTAAAGCAAATGGATCTTTAGAACCTGTAGGAATTCTTCCTACACTAAAGAGTCCAAAGAGTGTATCCAGTTTGATACTCATCGCCACGATAGATGAGAACACAGAACTTGGAAGTTCAGCACCCTCACCTACTGGCATATACTGTTCTTTTATAGCATTATATACAAGCTCTTCTTCCCCCAGTGCTTTTGCATAGTAGTACCCCATAAGCCCTTGAAGTTCTGTAAACTCGTACACCATTTCGCTCATCAAGTCTGCTTTTGCAAGATTCACTGCCTTGTCCATTGCTTTTTCAAGTGCTGCAGAACTTTCTCCTGTTCCTGATTCTACTCTGTCCATATACAGGGCAAGCAGTCTGATAGCGATATTATTTTCTCTTGTGATCTTATCTGAAAGAGTTCCCAGACCATCAATGAACTGTACTTTTTCAAGACCATCTGTGCTTAGTCCATTTTTCAAGTCATTTTTGTAGAAGAAGAGTCCGTCTGCTAAACGTGGTTTAAGTACACGTTCATTTCCTTCCACAACTTTACTGTAGTCATTTGTGTAGGCATTACTAACTACTACAAATTTATTTGCAATTTTCCCATTTTCAAATACAGGGAAATAACGTTGGTGTTCTTTCATAGACGTGATGATCACTTCAGGTGGAAGTTCCAAGAAAAGTTCATCAAAAGTACCTACCAGTGCCTTAGGGTTCTCTGTGATCGCAACCACTTCAGCAAGAAGTGCTCTATCTCTTTCTATGATGATGTTATATGTCGATTCCAACGCATCAAATTCAGCCAAGATCTTCGCTTCTCTATCTTCAGGGTGCAACATCACTGCACACTCATCCAAGATACCTTCATAAGCATCTATGCTGGGAACTTCTACCGCATCATAGGTCACCATACGATGTACATATGTTTTCGTGTCTGATTTGACACCAAAAAGTTCCACAGGAACAGAGGTGTCTTCCAGTCTAACTTGCAGCCATCTGAGAGGACGGATGAACTCATCTGTTCTTGATCCCCAACGCATCATCTTTCCAAATGACATGGATGCCAGCCATTTAACTAACATCTCTTCAAGAAGAGAAACAGTCTCTGCACCTTTCTCTTCTTTTTTAAAGTAGAGCACTTCTTTACCGTTCTTCTCTGCACGACCAAGTGCTTCAAAACTTACACCACATTTACGTGCAAACCCTTGGGCTGCTTGAGTCGGCTCAGCATCTTTAATCGCAGCCTGAACAGGTGGGCCCATAAGTTCTACAGTACTATCTGCTTGGCTTAATGCCATAGCACTATGTTTTAAAACAAGTCTTCTAGGCGTATAGATAAACTCAAAGTCACAAGAAAGCTTGTACTCTTCAAGTATATTTTTCCAAGATTTTTCTATGTTAGATACAATTTTAAGTAGTGGTATCGCGGGAAGTTCTTCCACGCCAATTTCGATAAGTAGTGCTTGTGTCATTTAGGGTTTCCTAGTGAAATTAATAGCTATTATTTTACCTAAGAGTTGGTAAAGAGGGGGTTAGTCCTACTTTTCCTCTTTGTCTGCTTCATCTTTCATATCGATACGTCTACCTTCGTCATCAAATTTATTTTTATAATAATTTTTTACAATGCCAAACGTAATAAATGCAAATAAGCACATTGCGATGATATAAAGTATATCGCCAAAGGACATGTTACTTCTCCAGAGTGTTGGCTATAGTGATTTTCTCAAAACCTTCATAGTTTTGACGGAGTGCATCATAGATGACTATCCCCACACTCACACCAAGATTCAAACTTCTCCCCGCTCCACCCATAGGAATGGTAATGCAACGATCAGGATGTGAAAGCAAGACTTTTTCATCTATACCTTTGGTCTCTGAACCAAATAAAATATAATCGTCTTTTTTAAACTCGGCATTAAAGTAAAGGTTGTCTGTTTTTGTGGTTGCCATATACGAATTAGATCCAATAGGATGTTCTTTTAAAAACGCTTCAAAACTTTCCCATACAACCAAGTCCAACTTATCCCAGTAATCAAGCCCTGCACGCTTTACCGCTTTATCATCTATATCAAATCCGAGTGGTTTAACTAGATGTAATGTTGCACCAAGGTTCACACAAAGTCGACCTATGGTACCTGTATTAGGTGGAATTTGAGGTTCTACTAAAACAATATTGAACATTAAAATATTACCGTTTTATTGCCGTTTACAAACACTCTGTCATGCAGTACCAATGCCAAGGCGCGTGAAAGTACGATCTTTTCACCATCACGTCCTGCTCTTTGCATATCTCTCCAGGAAAGACGATGATTCACAGGAATTACATCTTGCGCGATGATAGGTCCTTCATCTAAATCGTCAGTCACGAAGTGTGCTGTGGCTCCAATGATCTTTACACCTCTATCAAATGCCTGTTTATACGGATTGGCTCCTATAAATGCCGGAAGGAAAGAGTGGTGAATGTTGATTATCTTTTCTGGATATGCTTTAACAAAGTCAGGTGTAAGTATACGCATATACTTTGCAAGAACAATATAATCAAACTCAAATTCATCTACAAGCTTCATCACATGTCGCTCATGCTCTTCTCTGGTCATATTATCTGCTGGAACATGAAAGAAAGGGATGTCAAATCTACGTACAAATGTCTCAAGTGTATCATGGTTTGCGATCACACACTCTATCTGTGCATCAAGTTCACCATTCGCATGACGCACAAGAATATCACCAAGTGCATGCGACTCTTTCGTTACCATAAGTATAATTTTCTTATCTTTAGGTTCTATGACTCTTATGTGTGCATCTTCAGGTGTGACTGCTTTAAGTTCTTCAAGCAATTCCTGAATATCAAACAGCCCTGACACTACTGTACGCATAAAAAATCTTCCATGCTCTTTGTCAACAAATTCACGGTTGTTATCGATGTTTAGACCTCTGTCATAAAAGACTTTGGAAATCTTATATACTAATCCCTTTGCATCTTCACAGTCTATTAAAACCCTTGCTCTCTTTTCCATATTTACCCTAGTTGCTATTTAATTGTAAAATTATACCTATTTTTCTTTCAAACTCTTTAGGGTATCTCTAATAACCCTATACGTTCATAATGGGATTTGAAAATGTGAGATTTTGCAAGAGGCTTTCAAATCCTAGCCAACGCTAAGATGAAGTAAGTATCTTGTGAAAGATTGCGTTTGCAAAGCACACCCTATGGGCACCACTAGCTTTTGTCTAGGCTAGGCACTCTTTTGCAGTCCTAGTCTTAGCTAAGTCAAAAAAGAGTAACAACGCATAGACGAAAGCTAGTGGTGCTATGAGCATATAGGGTTATTAGAGATGCCCTTAATTTTTTCTCTCGTACGTCTATCTAGTTCGTCACCTAGAGCTTTACCCGAAAAGCCTTCAGCTATCAACTCTGTAGGTGTCACTCCTCTGTCAAAAGGTTTGTCCCACACATCCAATTTTTTTGCCATCTCTATCACATCTATATGATAGTTTCCTACATACTCTATAATGCCCTCTTTCAGTGATAGATTAGCTACGAAAGAGATAGTAATATTGGTAGGGTTTGGTGATGCTACGACTTTTTTATAGTAATTAGTGGGTGCACCCAATCTATCTAATAGCTCCTTGATATCCAGTGAAAAATATTCTTTGCAAATAAAAAGAAAATAATAAGGTCTTAGTTTTTTCACAAAATGCTTTTGACTTTGTTGTAATACTTTACTTAACATAATAAAGGTTTTTTTATCCATACGCTCGTTAAAGAGTTGTTTTCCAATACCCAGTGCCCATAAATAATAAAGTCCATAGTGCAAGTATCTTCCCAAAAACATTTTCTCAAACTCTTTAAATATGCGTTCTTTGGGGAGATCATCCAAAGAGATACTCTGACAAAGCCTACAGCTCTGTTCTTCCACTTTAAACCCAAAGCGTGCAGCAAACTGCATCGCACGCAATACACGTAAACTGTCTTCCACAAATGAGTTTTCATCTACCACACGCAGTACTTTATCTTCTAGATCATCCAACCCACTCCAAAAATCAAGTATCTGTTCATTTTGAATGTCATACATCAAGGCATTGATCGTAAAATCCCGTCTTTTTGATGCCTCTTTTTCATCACTTGACAAAGAGACTTCAAAACCACGATGCCCTTCTGATACTTTTTGCTCAGTACGAGGCAATGCGATATCTAGATCATGATACTTATAAACAAAAAAACTTTTACCTACACCTTGTGCACCCAAATGCTCCATCGCCATCTCAAAATCATCTACAGAGATACCAAAACATTCGATGTCATAATCTTTACAGTCATGTCCCAAAATGCGATCACGTACAGCACCACCGACCACATAACATTTGGCATTATAATTTTGTACTAAATAATCTGTTACTGTAGTGATATTTTGAAGTATATGAGGGTCTATTTGTGAGAAAAAGTTTGGAAAAGATTTGATAGTGGGCATGGTATCCCTTTCTAAATCATTGGAAGTTACAAGAGCCAACCGTAAAAGTTGACTCAGTGTTAGTATTTTAACACACTTTGTTCGTTTTGCCTTCTATTTACTGGCATAGCCAGCGACAATATCACCGATCTCAGTACAAGTACAGATCTCTTTTGCATCATAATCACCAAGATCACCCGTACGATAACCTTCACTCAATGCTTTTTTAATCGCATCATCTATTTTATCTGCTGCTTCATTTTCAC
>JAGSGJ010000022.1 GCA_023955225.1 Sulfurovum sp. | reverse complement strand
TAAAGTGACCAATAATAACATATCGGAAAGTTCTCTCTCCTCAGGTACATATCTATGTGCTTGGTTAAAACCTATTAAACTTTGAAGTTCTGTATCTTTGGTACTGATAACATCTATTTTCCATCCTAAGATTAAAGCAGAGACTTCTAACGCTTTTAGTGCATGACCACAATCAAGTTGGGTATATCTCCAAGATCGTTCACCATATTTCCAAGCTTCTCTCCAAACGATTGAAGACAAAGAGACTAAAAAACTATGAGTGGGTAACGCTAAATCACTGGTTGTTTTAGAAAGTAATTCAAGTTGATGTTCCCGTGGAGCATAGTGATGAAGACCATCTTCTATCCCTTCTATATCTTTAGAGATGATATAGGCTTCACTTGGTTGTAAGTTACCACTTGAAGCATTACATCTTAGAGCCCATGATTGTCCTTCAAACTCTTTTATCGCTGCGAGTCCTAGTGAAAACTGAAAAAATTGTGATACGGACTCTAAACATAAAGGAGCAACTACTTTTTCTTCTTTTGCTTGGGTAAATATTTGACTGTATTCCAAACTTTTATTTTCAAAAGAAAGAGGTAATGTCGTTTTTTGAGTATCTGTGTAGCTACGATACGGATTTGGCTGTGTTGCCCAATCCATATATCCTAAGGACTTAGCATATCGTTGTTGGGTATGTTTTGTTTCATTGTGATAGGTATAAACCATTTGTGTATTTTTATGCATCGCCTATAATAACCAATAATTCTAAATGTAATGAGAGTTTTTATTTGACAAAAAATCAATTGAATGTATGCTATTTTCTCTAAAAGACGTAGTATAGGGGGCAGATGACAATGATAACCTAGTAAAATCTACGCTATACATCACCCAAAGAGTAAGTATGCCAAGACGACTCCGTATAGAGATACCAGGTTACTATCATATTATCAATAGAGGCGTAGAACAAAGAGTAGTTAGAAGAAGGCTATTCTCAGCATAGGGTTGCTAAAGTATTGGGAGTATCACAACAGGCGGTGTATGGAGTGGTAAAGAGGAGTAGAGCATGAGCATATCAGATCAATTAGAGCCATTAACAGTAGGCATAAAACGTTCCAGAGCCAAAGCTGCTTTGATAAATCTGTATATAGGTGATGCTCTTTCTATGCCAGTACACTGGTTCTACAATCCAGTGAATATTCTCAAAGCATTTCCTCCTCATGGAATACGCAAAATGGAAGCTGCTCCTGAATATCATCCAAGCTCAATCATGAAACTACACTCAACTACGAGTGGTGGTAGGAAAAACAGAAATAATACTATTCAAAAAGAAGTTGTCGGTGAAGTCATTCTAAAACATAAAGGCCACCTCTGGGGTCGTCCAAATGGTCACTATCACCATGGTATGCAAGCAGGAGAAAATACACTAAACGCATGGTGGGCAAAATGGCTAATGAATAGTCTAGCTAGAGATGGTCATTATAATTCTGAAGTTTGGGTAAGAGAGTATGTAGACTTGATGACTGCAGATAAACCTGCACACCCAGATACCTATGCTGAAAGTTGTCATAGAGGATTTTTCGCAAACTACATCTCTGGGAAAAATCCAAAAGATTGCGGAGCTGTTACTCACGATACCCCATCAATGGGTGCATTGGTAACAATAGCACCATTAGCTTTAGCACTTCTAGCCTCTGAACCTTTGCCCCTAGTACAACAACAGTGTAGAGAACATGTATGGTTAACACATCCAGATAAAAGCTTGATGTATGTTGTCGATAGCTATGTTATTTTATTACATACCCTCCTTAATCGTCCTATAAATGAATCAGTAGAAGATGCAATTGAAAAAGCTGCCAATGTTATTCCAGGTACCAAGCTTGGTAAACTACTTAGCCAAAAGAAGGAAGATTCTTATGTAGTTGGTCGTCTCTACTCTCTTGCATGCTATATAACAGATTCATGGCCTAGTGTTTGTTATCTAGCTTCCAAGTATTATGAAAATCCACGAAAAGCCCTGCTTATAAATACAAACCTAGGAGGAGAAAATGCACATAGAGGATCTGTACTAGGAACAATAATAGGATTGGCATCAAACAAGTTTGATGAAGAATTTTATACCACTTTGTCACAACACGATGCCTTAGATATACAAATAAATCAATGGTTAAATAGATTCTATCCAGAATGATAGACCCCTAAAATTGACCCCTATACTTTCTATTCTTTGCTACCTTTATGGATTTGTACCTCAAATAGTATTAATGAAACTTTTTATGATAAAATTCAAACCATAACTGGCATTGATACTAAGAGAAATTATTAGAGGTTCCCTTAAGTTTATTGTCCTCAGATTTTAAGGAAGATATATGAAAGTAATAAAACAAAAGTCTCGGACTGTAGAAACACTCTCCGATCTAGCAGCATTAGCAAACTACTCGCTAATGGATACGCTCAACAGCGATCCAGAAGCTAAAGCAGACGGCGTCGACCACCATCCGCGACAAGTCTTCAGCGGCCACTATGTCCCCGTGAACCCAACGCCAATCAAAGACCCCCAGTACGTTGCGCACAGCAAAAACCTATTTCGTGAACTGGGCTTCGCCGATAGCCTTGCGCAGTCGGCCGACTTCGTTCGTATGTTCTCTGGCGACATCTCGCACGTACCAGAACCGATCAGCAAAGTCGGTTGGGCATGTGGGTATGCTCTTTCGATCTTCGGTACCGAATACTACCAGCAGTGCCCCTTCCAAACTGGTAACGGATACGGCGATGGTCGGGCGGTTTCCGTGCTTGAGGCCGTGATCAACGGTAAGCGCTGGGAAATGCAGCTCAAAGGTGGCGGTCGGACGCCATATTGCCGAGGTGCCGACGGTCGAGCAGTCTTGCGGTCGAGTGTTCGTGAGTTTCTTGCACAGGAGCACATGCACGCACTTGGAGTGCCAACATCACGGTCTTTGAGTTTGTTCACTTCAAAAACAGAAAAGGTCAAACGGCCGTGGTATTCGGAAGGTTCATATTCGAAGGATCCCGACATGATGGTATCGGAGGCCGTGGCTATCTCTACGCGCGTTGCACCTTCGTTTATTCGGGTTGGGCAGCTCGAACTTTTTGCTCGCCGTGCCCGCAAAAAGGAACACCCAAAAGCAATGGAAGAGCTTGAGAAGATTGTGTTGCACTTGATTGATCGTGAGTATAGTGAGGTTATAGACAAGAATTTAAGCACCGCAGAAAAAGTGGTGTTGCTGGCAAGTGAGTTCCGCAGTCGCCTTACGTCTCTTGTGGCAAACTGGATTCGCGTCGGCTATTGCCAAGGGAATTTCAATAGTGATAACTGTGCAGCAGGAGGCTTCACACTCGATTATGGACCATTCGGATTCTGTGATGTGTTTGACCCGAATTATCAGTCGTGGACAGGTGGAGGACAGCACTTCGCGTTCCTAAACCAGCCGCTGGCAGCGGAACGAAACTTTCATACGTTTTGCACAGCGTTGCAACCGTTGTTGACATCGCATCAGAACCATCTACTTGAACTGGACGAGATTAAAAGTGGATTTTCTAAAGGTATGCAAACGCAAATGAAAAAGATGTGGGCTGCCAAACTTGGACTTAGTACTTTTGACGCAGCATTGTTCAATGAGCTCCAAATACTCATGGTGCAAACTTCTGTGGATTACACACTCTTCTTTCGTGAACTCTCACAGCTACCTGAAGACATGGAGCCTCTTAAAAAAAGCTTCTACAAGGATGTGAGCTATGATGAAGGCATCCAAAAGCGCTGGTCGCTGTGGCTTGAAAAATGGAAATCGCTCATCAGCAGTTCCAATACAACCGATGTGAATGCTGCTTTGCCCCAATCCCGTGAGGAGCTCTCACAGCAAATGAAACTTGTCAACCCAAAATACACTTTGAGAGAGTGGTTTCTTGTGCCTGCGTATCAGCAAGCCAAAGAGGGGAACTATGCTTTACTTAGAGAATTGCAGGAAGTAATGACACAGCCATACGCTGAGCAGTCCAAAGACGTGGAAGGGAAATACTATAGCCTGAAGCCATCACGGTTCTTTGAGGTCGGAGGCATATCCCATGTTAGCTGCTCATCCTAATTTTCAACCTAGGGAGACGCTAAATTAATTTTATTTAGTCGTCATTATGCAGTTGTCCACTAAAGTCAAAGCCAAACTTCATTTTGTTGGCTATCTCTTCTTGTACCTCGTCTATTAAGTCCTCAGCTAGACCTTCTATTTGTTCTATGAGTTTGTTTTGTTCTCTTTCTCGTTTAAAGGTATGAATCTTGTAGGGTCTATCGGCACCATGTTCTTCAATAAACTTTTCAAGCGTATCTTCCCAAACGATTGTTAGTTCATGTTCTATGGTTTGTGGTTCTTCTTCACCCGGTAGCGTGTAGTTAAACGCTACAATATCTGTGTAGGTTATGACCTCATACGCTTTACTTTCTTCTTTAGGTGTTGGTTCATTATTTGGCATGATGTTTTCCTTTTGTATAGGTTGTTTATGAACTGTTATATCAAAGATAGCTTTGGATTGGATATATTTCCTATGATTTATTTGTTTTGTAGAAATATTGTAAACTTTTGTATCTTTTCTTTTAGAGCTTGAAACTCTAAAATATAATCACGAATAGCACCTAATTTTTAACATTTTTCATCATTTTAAGCCAGTCGCGATCAAAGTTACTGAGTATATAATCTTCACCGTGAGGTATGGTACACCCAGAGCAGTCTTGGTGTACTTGTTGATCTGTGTAAGATCGTTTTCCGCGTTTTGAGTTAATGGAACAAACAGAGTGAAACTCTAGATCATCTTGCATGACAGGTGACTGGTTGAATCTGAAGTGAGGACATCCACACATATAACAGTTGAGTTCATACATTTCATGGCATTTTGTATTTGTAGCGTAAAGTTCACAAAAGTCTGGCTCTTTTTCTACCATATTTTCAAAGATAAAGTACTGGACAATATCATATTCATCGAGTCCTTCAAGTTTTTTCATAATTGCTGCATGCTTTTTAGCATGTTCTTCAAACCAATCATTATAAGTCATTATTAATCCTTGTAAAAATTTTAGATATTAACTAAATTACGATTATTTCACTATCTGATAGTAGGTAGTGTAACATATAAACCTGTTCTTGATTTTGGGTTAGACCTTGTAAGCTGAGTATTTTGTACAATAAGTACTAGCCATTCAAACAAAGGTGTAAACTGTACCTTTTTACACCACCCATTTATCACCATCATAAACAACCCTATCATCTATCTCAAACGAGGTAGTATCTATCATCACATCGATGTGAAACCTACCACTATTTCTTTTCATGCCTTCTTTGGCGTATATGCCATGTTTTGCACCCAGTGAGAGGTGAAGACCACACATACGTTCAAAAGTTCCCATGTCTGAGACATAGTTATCTTTGCTAAATGCACGGTTTAGTCCAAGGCCGAGTTCTCGTACCCAGACTAGACCTTCCTCTTCTTTTATCATATCTAGTACTTCTTCAAATGCTGGACAGCTATTTTCTGTTCTTGTCAGCTGACCATTTTCTATGACTAAAGTGATTGGAGGTGAAGGTATGGTTACTTGGTAGTTCATGTCACCAAAGGCAATGATGTTTGTTCTTCCATTTAATGAGGTGAGCTCTTTTAACTCTGTAAATACTTCTCCAATGGGGAACTGACCGCCTATGTTTTTCATTTCTCTATAGTCGCCAATGTTGATCTTGGGATCTTCAAAACCACCAGGGTAGATGAGCTTTTCATCTCCGCTATGTACCACAGCACCCTCGGCATCTTTTAGTATATCTTTTAGTGTATGGCCCATGTGATGGTAATACTCTTTGTCGTAAGCTAGTGCATTTACATAGTGTTTTACTTCAACATCTTTTATCATTCTGCCTAGGTGTGGGTGTTCTGCTACTTTTATATTGTTTTTAAAGAGTTCAATTCTGATGCGAAAAGCCGATAAACGAAAACTAGAAGATTGTATAAGTGCTACAAAATCACCACTTTGTAAAGACTCCATTTGTGACATGATTTCTTCTGTTTCTGTGTTGTGAAAATCTATAAATATAGCGTTTGGTAAAGCTATACGATACGCATCTGTGAGTAGTATGCTTAGAGGAGAGTCTAAATCATAAATGACCAAATCCGTACTACTGTCATCGTGTAAAAAAACATCACGAAGTACATCTGTTAGATTTTGTGAGGCATTCTGTACTAAAGTTGTTGACATAGACACTCTTTTTGTTGGAATTATTTCTCTTATTTTACAAAAATTATGCTTCGACACACCATTTGGTCTAATAGGTGATAACCCCTTAAGCCTTGACAGGCTTCGTAATTAAATATCCACCCACTAGTACAGGTATGATGCCTATTATTTGACGTAATTCCGGTATTTCATCTAGGTAAAGGTATGCGAAAATGAGCGTAAAAACGGGAAGCAGTGCAAGCATAGCAGAAAGCTTAGTGATAGTAATGCGATTGAGGGCTTCTATCCACATGATCTTGGCTGCTACATAAATGCCTGTGGCTATGAGAAATAGGTAGGGTAAGGCAGACATAAAGTTTTCATAAGAGACCGCTGGTTCTAAAAAGTAGGCCAAAAGCGCCACAAAAGGAAAACCGACTACAGTTCTAAACCCGAGTATGGTCTCAGCAGAGCAATACTCTCTTGCACGTTTTTGGTAGAGGTTGACGATGGGAGCCATGGCAGAGGCTAGGAGGATGAGCCAGTCTCCTTTGTTGAACTGCATATCATCAGGGATGAGAATGATGATGGCTCCTATTGCCATCATCATGGCACCTGCAAGGTGTATAACATCCATTTTTTCTTTGCCAAAGACATTGAAATAGAGGTAGGAAAAGAAGACTTGTAAAAAGACTATGATGGCCATATTACCAGCGGTAGTGTAACGCATGCCGATGAAAATAAGCGTAAAGATAGTCGTGATCCAAAAGGTTGTGAGGAACAAGTCTTTGTATGCAGCCCTGTTTTTGAGCTCTACAAATCGTTTACGCTTGTACATAATAGCCATATAGAAAAAGAAAGCGATAACAAGACTATACATGTATGTATGCAAAGCACCCACATAAGACATAGCTACGATGGAGAGTATGGGAAACCATGCCTCTAAGACACTTAGTCCTACCATGAGTACTTCGCCTTCACGTTCTCGAGTCATTCTACTTCCTTTTTTTGTATTGTAGCCAAGTATTTGTGCAGTACACATAGAGTACAGAGTGAATAGTGTAGAATAAATGTTAGATTTATAAGGACAAGGAAAAATTATGTCAAAACAACATCAAAAGGGCATCTCTGTAGCGTTATTATTTTTAGTTTCAAGTACACTACTTTTAGCTGCTGATACTGGTGTAACTCAAAGTACAGTAGGCATTGTATTAGGTGCATTTGTATCAGGGATACTACTTACCTTTACCCCTTGTGTTCTGCCTATGGTTCCCATAGTCTCGAGTATCATCGCGGGGCAGGGTGAAGATGTGACGAAGACAAAGGCGGTGATGCTAGCTGTGGCTTATGTACTTGGTACGGCCGTGACCTATGCCATCATGGGTGCATTGGCAGGAGCAACGGGTGAGCAGTTACAGTCTTACTTTCAAAATGTCTGGGCGATAGGTGCGATAAGTATCGTGTTTGTTTTGATGGCCTTGTCAATGTTTGGGCTTTTTACCATTCAACTGCCGTCATTCATACAGTCCAGACTCAATGCTGAGTCTCAAGGTATAAAGGGCGGTAACATGGGGATGGTCTTTCTTCTTGGGATGATCTCTGCGCTAATACTCGGTGCTTGTGTGTCACCTGTACTTATATCATTTCTTTCGGTGGCCATCTCAACCTCTGATGCAACTTTAGGTGCTTTGACTATGTTTTCCTTGGCACTTGGTATGGGTGTGCCTCTTGTGTTACTTGGTTTTGGTGCAGGATACCTGGTACCTAAAGCAGGGATGTGGATGGATAAAGTGAAGTACTTCTTTGGGGTTTTACTCCTTGGTGTGGCGATCATGATATTTTCTACGTTAGAGCTGGTCAATACGCTTTTACTTTGGGGTGTGTATGCAGTGGGTATCAGTATCTATCTGGGTGTGACACAACGACTCAGTTTAAAAAGTAACGGATGGGAAAAACTCCAAAAAGCTTTTGCTACGGTGTTACTCATATGGGGTACCATACTCATGGTAGGGGCAGGGTATGGAGAACAAGATATCTATCATCCTCTTTCTAAATCTTCTGTGACCTATGTAGAAAAAGGTAATACTGAAATCATGCTTTCTGGTGAAATGCCTTTTGAAGAGATAGCAAACATTACAGCCTATGACATCAAACGAAGACAGGCGATGGATGAGGGTAAAACGATGATCATGTTCTTTCACACAGATACATGTCCTGTGTGTAAACACTTAAGAGACACGACATTTAAAGATAAAAGAGTACAAGAGAAACTCAAAAAAGAGTATATAGCAGTGAGTGTCAATATGACTGATAAATCAGATATAAAGATAGAAGAACTTAAAGTGATGTTTCAAGTCTTTGGACCTCCAGGTTTTGTGTTTATAGGGTCTGATGGTAAAGAGATGAAAGACGATAAGTTTTACGGTTATCAGGAACCGGATGAGTTTTATGATACGCTAGACTTGATAGCAAGGTAAAGGCTTTAAAAGAGTCAAAAATACACCTATGTTTTCAAATGTTTTAGAAATACATGATCCTTTACCTGGTAGATGTGCATTTTAGTTATAATCTTTCAAATAAGAACGAAGGATATATCATGGATGAATCATTAAATGTTTTAGGTGAGCCACTGGAACCTTGTAGTTTAAAACCTCTCACAGGCTTTCATAGAGATGGACATTGTAATACGGGTGAGCATAATCCTGCTGTGCATGCTGTCTGTATTTATGCAACGGAAGAATTTTTAGCATACTCTAAAAAGACAGGGAATGACCTCTCAACACCTATGCCGGAGTATAGTTTTGCCGGGGTACAACCTGGACAAAGTTGGTGTCTTGGTGGACATAGTTTTGTCAAAGCACATATGGATGGTATGGCTCCACACATCTTTATCCATGCGACACACATGAAAATGCTTGAACTGATCGATCTGGAGACATTGAAGCAATATGCTATAGATCTATAATTTTCTATCGCATAAACATTTTATGATAATGGGTAGGGGGGGATGATACGTGTATCGTACGCTTCTTCCCTTGTTGAGAAGAATGACTTTCTGTTTAATAATAAGAGAAGAAAGCATACAATTTTTAAAAGTGACATTTACATAGTTCACACACAAAACAGGAAGACTAAATATAGTCTCTAAAAGGGAAGTGTTGCCAGAAATGATTTCTAAGCTCTCTATGTGTAAAACGTGATAAGTACCGTGGTCTATGCGTGTCACTTGGATTTCCGGATTTTTACTTAGTCGTCGCATTTCTGCGATGCTTCCGTAACTCTTACCAAGTATGAGACATGATGACCCATTACCTACCTCCTAAACTCTAGGAGTATTGCCACTGATTTATAGTAACAAGTTTGTGTGTAATGTCTGTGTAGTATTATAGATTTTAAAATACTATATCTTTTTGTTCCTCTATTTATGTATCACTCAGAGCAAGAGCTAAGTTTTTTAAACCTTTAAAATCAGATTTACCTGTACCAAGCTTTGGAAGTTCATCCACTTTAAAATACTCACTTGGTACAAAAAGAGGGTTCATGCCTAAGGCTTTTATCTTCTCTTTTAAAAGTCCCACTTCCATCTCTCCTTCTAAAAGTAGTATAAGTTTTTCACCTTTTTTCTCATCAGGTATAGCGGTAATAGAGATTTGGTCTTCTTCCCCCAGTACTTTTACTATTTCATTTTCTACAAGACCTAAACTTACCATCTCCCCTGCAATTTTGGCAAAGCGGCTGTATCGGTCTACAATGGTGAGAAAACCATCTTCATCCAGGCGACCCTTGTCTCCAGTGATGTACCATCTGATACCGTCTATCTCTTTGATCACTGAAGCTGTTTTTTGCGGATCTCCTATGTATCCTTTCATGATCTGTGTACCACCTATGAGTATCATGCCTTCTTCTCCGGTCTCAAGAATCTTAAAACTTTCAGGGTCAACGATGCGGAAAGCAGATCCTGGCAGAGGAAGGCCCACAGTACCTATCTTGTGACCTATTTGTGGTTTCCATGAGTCTAGCATGAGTACATCAGATATATTACAAGAAGCTACCGGAGTAGTCTCTGTTGCACCATAGCCTTCATAGATATCATGACCAAATTTCTTTTTAAACTCATCACGTATCTCCATAGGCAGTTTTTCTGCACCTGCTACCACCATGCGTAAGTGCCTGAACATAAGAGGGATAAGTTTACGATTTCTTGTGTAGAGTCTAAGGAACGTTCCTGTAGCAAAGAGTATGGTTGCTTCGTATTTTGCAGCCATTTTCCCTATACCCAATCCATCTGTAGGATCTGGATGAGAAGCAACAGGGATACCTTCTATAAGCGGTAAGAGTGTAGTGACCGTTAATCCAAAGGAATGGAAAATAGGCAAGGTCCCTAACATCACATCATCATCTGTTGGATTGAGCAGGGTAGTGGTCTGTTTGATGTTACCCATCATGTTTGTATGGCTTAACTCTATGCCTTTTGGGGTACCTTCACTTCCACTGGAAAAGAGTATCGCTGCCGTGTCATGTGCATGAGTGTTTTTGATAAATAACAGACTCAGTAACCATACTGGTAATACCTTGACCAGCATAAGTGTGAAGAGTCCTTTGGTTTTACTCATATCTTCTTTGATCTCGTCAAGATAGATGACGTCAACATCTTGAAGTACATTCGTCATATCAAAACCCTTAGCTTTGAGTTTTGTTATAAATTTTTTTGACGCAACAACTTTAGTGATGTCGGCTACCTTTAATGCATGCAAGAGGCTCTCTTCTCCACTGGAATAGTTTAGGTTCACGATAGTTTTCCCCAGTGTAAGCAAAGCCATATTCCCCAGAGAACCTGCTGCAGAGGTGGGTAAAATAAGACCTATATTTTGACTCTCTTTTACTTTCGGTTTGAGTGATGCTGCCATCAATACTGTGCCTGTAATAAATCTATGACCATTCAGTACTACACCTGTTGAGTCAGCTATGCAAAGTCTGTTACCTACATTTTTAGCTGAGCGTATCCATGCGTTTTGCAGGGAGGGTAAAGACTCGGCATAATGCTTCCAGCTTTGCACAGAGAGATCAAATACAGATTTCTTGACCTGTGAAGCCGTGGAGTGAATATGAATAGCTTCTGAAAAACTTACAGTGATGTCTTTACTCTTGTTTCGTTTCATTTTTGTTGATGCGCAAGAGAAGGTGCCTTCCCAAAGTCCTCTGAGATAAAAAGGTACGATCACGGCATCTTCTACCTCTTTTGTTGCCATTTCAAAACCTCTTTGGAAGACACCTAAATGTCCGTTACGTGAGAGATGCCCTTCTGGAAAAAGTGCTACTGTCTCACCACGATTGAGTGCTTCAGTCACTTTGGTCAATGCACTTTTGCTTCCTTTACTGGAGATGGGTATGACCCCAAAAAAGTCTAAAAACGGTTTGATGTACCACTTTTCATAGTAAGCTCTTTCTATCACAAAACGTATCTGTTTAGGGTATGCCATTTGTAAGATAGCCCAGTCTAAAAATGATACGTGGTTTCCTAAAAGCAGTATGCCTTTATCTGAGGGGATGTGTTTAAGACCCTCTACGTGAAGGCTGTATTTCATTCCTACGATCATACGAACTAGATAACGAATGAGTGACTGGGGTAACTTGATAAAAGTATATACCATACCTATGAAAGCGATGGTAGATATAATGTAAAACAGTCCTATGGAAGAGAATTCAAAGTATCCAAAAATAGCAGTTAAAATTAGAAAGAGGAACATACTTACATTTTGCATAAAGTTATTGCCCGCGAGGACTTTACCCAGTATATTATGAGGTGAAGCAAACTGGATCATCGCATTGAGTGGAACAATGAAAAGGCCTGAAAAGAAACCAAAAGATAAAATGGCTGTACCCAATGACCATATAGAGTTAAGAGAAGGGATCATGTAGAGTGAAAGCGCCACACCCAGACTTCCAAGAGGTATGATGCCCGTTTCTATGTAGTTTTTACTCACACGTCCTGCAACTATGGAACCCAGTATCATTCCTACACCAGCTAGTGACAGAAGACCTTGTGCTGTGATGGTATTGGTGATGCCCAGTGTGCTTTTGAGATGTTCTCCAAATATAGCTAAGACGACTTGTGAAACACCCCAAAGTATAGAGAGTCCGATGATACTTAACCAGATCGTTTGGTTTTGTTTGATGACAGAAAGATTCTGTTTTAAATAAGAGAAGTTCTTATACTCTTTAGGTTCAAAGGTCATGCTTTCGTCTATATCAACAGCCTTGAACTTCTTTACCAGTCGTCTGGCCAAAAGGTACTCTACGGTACTAGCTCCTATAAGCAAATAGCCCACAGGAGCAATGTATGTGAGTATCTCTGAAGGAAGAGTGCTGGCATCTTGAAGCAGGTTCTCAAAGAAGATAGAATAGATCACTGCACCTGCAAGGATAGAAGCGATGGTCACAGCCTGTACTAAAGCATTTGCCTCAGCCAATTTTTCATTACCGGTCATCTCTTTGATCAGTCCATACTTTGCAGGTGAATAGATCGCACTTTGTGCCGCCAGAACAAAGGTTAAAACAAATGCGAACCAAAACCAGCCCATAGTATAAGAGAGTAGTATCATCGTAGTGATTCCAATGGCAGCCATAGATGTGTACTCTATGACCATTGTTTTAGGGTATTTGTCAGAGATGAATCCTGCTGGAGAGAAGAGGAAGATAAAAGGTAGAAGGATCAAAGCATTAACTATGGCAGTAAGTATAATGAGTTCCGGACCTTCATAGGCTTTAAAAATAGTATTTTGAAGAATGATCTTATGTCCCAGATCTGTCATTGCATTAAGTATGATGATAAGTATATAAGGTGTAAATCCAGCGATTTTAAAAAGTGATCTCATGTACTTTTCCCTGTCATATTTATTGATGGATTTGAATAGTATAGTTTAGCAGAAATCCTCTTGTGAGTTTTCTATAACACAAGTAAGTTCATAGACCCATTGGTGCAGGTCGAGCATATCTTCATAGATTTTAAAGTTCCTCTCTATGATGGCTTCAGAGTGAAATATTTCATCGGGTGGAAATACCGTATACGCATACATGGCACCATAGAGATAAAGGTAGGCATATTTGTCATCTTTATCCAAGCCTAAAGGGTAACGTTTGAATTGGGGCTCAGGAATAGTGTAGCCTTTTCTTTTTAGTTCCTCTAATATGTGATGTAGTGATTCTCTTTTTGCATCATTTTTGATGTACTCTCTGTAGGTAGCAAGCAGGGGTGCTTTAAAGTTGCGTATACCTGTAGCAACAAATATTTCAAAAGGATCATAATGCATATAGAAAGAACTGCTTTGCATACGGTGTGTCGCACCCTGCCAAAAGATAATGCCTATACGCTCTTTGATGGGATCAAGTCTATGAAATCTGGCATCACGATAGATACGAAAGAGTGATTTGTTGACTTTAGGAATGGCATGAATAGAAGGTACAAGTATCTGTAAATGCTCACCCATCTCTTCTATATAGAATTTATTGGGTGCAAGGATGTATTTTTCATACTCGTCTTTATGGTCATCAAGCCACTCTTTAGAGTTATTAATGATGATGTTGTCCAGGAAGTCAAGACCTTCTTTGGGAAAACCGGTAAACTGCATTAGATTCCTTTTAGCTTTTGCCAGATCAGACCAAGCACTTCGTGAAATACGATACGAGATTTCGTAAGTGCTTCTGATGAAAAGAAATCAGTATAGTTTGGGTGTTGAATACTTGCCAAGTGATTGGTTGGTGCAGGTATGGGATCAAGTCCTTCATGTGTAAAGAAATTGAGTGCACGTGTCATATGTGATGCTGAGGTAACCAATATGAATGGTTCATCTGCCAATAATTTCTTACCTGCTTTTGCTTCTTCTTGAGTATCTTTAGTCCCTAGATGTAAAATGATATCTTCTTTAGTGACACCGAGGGATATGGCTAATTTTTTTTGCATCACAGCATGTTCTGTCGTATCATATAGACCATGATATCCTGAAACGATGATCTTTGCATTTCTATCTAATTGCTCATAAAGACGTATACCTTCATTTAATCTAACAACAGATGTTTCAACTACCTGAGAAGTAATGGGTAAACTTTCATCTGTATGGTGACCTCCACCTAGAACATAGATATATTTGATATTTTTAGGGGCAGTATGTAGGGTTGGGTTATTGGATTCTATGCTATGTAAGAGTATGTTGGCAACAGGTGCATATGAAAATATAAAAAACCACACTATGCTTAGTGTGAGCATGGGTTTTGCTCTTTTTATTTTATTAATATGAATTAATATTAATGCAACTATGATGAACAACACCCCAATAGGCAGAGGCATCAAGAACATAGAGATGATTTTTTTAAGTATAAAGTCCATAGTTACACTTGACTGTTAGGGCACTAATCGTGTTTCATCAGCTTCAAGTTCCATCACCTGCCAAGGCAAGCCCTGTTTGTTCATCTCTTCCATAAACGGATCAGGATCAAACTCTTCCATATTGAAGACACCTTTACCTTCCCATTTACCTTCAAGCATGAGTTTTGCACCTATCATAGCTGGTACGCCTGTTGTGTAACTCACACCTTGGCTCATCACTTCTGCATAACATTTTTCATGGTCAGAAACCTGGTAAATATAGACAGTTCTCTCTTTACCGTCTTTAATCCCTTTGGCAAAGATACCAATGTTCGTTTTCCCTTTGGTTCGCGGACCTAAACTTGCAGGGTCTGGAAGCAGGGTAGAGAGGAATTCCATAGGAACGATCTTTTGCCCTTTGTGTTCTACTTCTTGTATGCCTAACATTCCTACATTTTCAAGACATTTCAAATGCGTAAGGTAACTCTCTCCAAAGGTCATAAAGAACCTGATTCTTTTGAGTCCTTTGATATGTTTGACTAAACTCTCCATCTCTTCATGGTAAAGCAGGTAACTGTCTTTTGGCCCCACTTCAGGATAATCCCATACTTGTTTTATGGCCATAGGCTCTGTCTCTATCCACTCCCCTTGTCCAGCATCGTTTTTATGCCAATATCGACCTTTAGCAGAAACTTCACGAAGATTAATCTCAGGGTTGAAGTTGGTTGCAAAAGGATAACCATGATCGCCCGCATTACAGTCAAGTATGTCTATGGTGTGTATCTCGTCAAAATAGTGTTTTTGTGCATAGGCACAGAAGACATTGGTTGCTCCAGGATCAAACCCGGATCCAAGAAGTCCCATGATATTTGTTTTTCTAAACTCTTCGTCTCTTGCCCATTGTTCTTCGTACTCGAACTTCGCAGTATCGGGATGCTCATAGTTTGCTGTGTCCAGATAATCTACGCAACAATGTTGACAGGCATCCATGATAGTAAGGTCTTGGTAAGGAAGCGCCACATTAATGACGATGCTTGCAGCCGTCTTTGTAATGAGTTCTATGAGCTCAGGTACAGAATCTGCATCAACTTGTGAAGTTGTTAACTCAACGCCTGTACGTTCTTTGACATTCGCAGCAATCGTGTCACATTTACTGACAGTACGGCTTGCCAGTGTGATCTCTCCAAAAGTATCAGCATTCATAGCACACTTAAAAGCAACAACATTTCCGACACCACCAGCACCGATGATAAGGGTTTTTTTAGTACGATTCAGCATTTAGTGCCTCGCTTGCTTTGAATTTTAATTCTTAACATGAAAACTCCTCTAAAGGTTATATGGTTATTTTATCACAAATAGTAGCGATTTATAACATAACTCAAGCCAAAAAGAAGAGGAATAAAGAGTAGGGTACTAAGCAATATAAGAGAAGTAACATCCTTAGGCTTACAGTTATACAAAGAAGCCAGGTTGATGTTGGCAACAGCAAGAGGTACCATCATCTCCATAAATATCACACCTTGCACAAAAAGTGGCAGGTTCGTAAAGGAAAGTATGACAGCGGTAGCCAAAGGAAGGATGATGAACTTTTGGCTTATGGTTCCTATAAAAAGTTTTGGGTGCAACTCTTTGATTCTGATGCCTTGCAAAAAGGTACCAAGTAAAAAGAGTTGCAAGACAATACCGGCGTAGGCACCCATTTTGAAAAATTCTTCTATCTGAGAGCTTAGAGGTATATCGTATATATTAATTAATATGGCAATAAGAGAAGCAGGGATGATAGGTATCTTTATAATATTGAAGAGGGAGTCTTTTATACTGAATGAACCTCGTGAGTAGATATACACACCGATGATGTAGACGACAAAAACATTGGCGATATTGATGAGGGTGGTATAGATGACAGATGCTTCTCCAAAGAGAGCAATACCTAAAGGGATGCCGATGTTACCTGTATTCCCTACAAACCCTGCAATGGAGAAGATAGCACGGTCTTTTATATTTGTAAATATTAGTTTACTGAGCACTATCGTGGGAAGCAGTAGTGCAAGGATTATCGCAAGATAGATCAGAGGGACATAAATATGTTCTGTATGCAACTTAGCAGTGCTGAACCCCCAAATGGTCACAAAGGGCTGTAAAAAGTAGACAGACATTAGTGTAAGTGTTTTGGTATGCATCTCTTCTTTGAAGATGCGTTTGGACATATAGCCTAAAAGTATGAAGACATAGACAAAGAGTATACTCATTAGTGTTTCAATCATGAGAAGGATTATAACTTATTTTGGGTTAACTTATTTTAGATATGATTCTTTAATTATATTTTTAGGATTTTTTATGGATTTTGGTTCTTTGGAGACTTGGGGTTACTTGGCTGTAGCATTTTTTGCATTTGGCGGTTCGCTGTTCATCGTTGCCGCTGCAGGTGTATTTTCTTTTATGGGGAAGATGGATCTGACGACAGCTTTAGCTGTAGCAACCGTCTCTAATTATTTGGGAGATATGTTTCTGTTTTATCTGGGGAAATACCAGAAAAAAGAGATTCAGCCTTACTTTGCAAAACATAAACGTAAAATAGCCCTTGCTACACTCATTATGCGTAAGTATGGGATAGCGGCTATTTTTATACAGAAATTCCTGTACGGTATAAAAACCCTTGTACCTCTTTCTATGGCACTTTCAAAGTATGACTTTAGGAAGTTTGCGTTTTATAACATTTTTGCCTCTATCGTATTTGTATTGACGATAGGATTGAGTGCGTATTATTCAAGCGAGGCCATCATCGCAGTGTTTGAATATATCAAGATAAACCCATGGATAGCACCAGTGATCTTGTTTAGTATTATAGGTATTGTATGGTTTGTTCTGGAAAATATGACAAAGAAGAAAAAGTAGTTAAAAGTTAAATGAGACCAAGAAAGTATCTTGGTCCAAAGTGTAAAAAGAGTTTTACTTTTTACTCTGTACAAACTTTTCAATACGTCTGATACCTTCACGGATCGTTGTGATGTCTGTAGCAAACGAAAATCTAAAGTACCCTTCAGACCCAAAACCTATACCTGGAACTACGGCAACACCAGTTTCTTGAAGTAACTCTTTACAAAATTCTATAGAGTCATTTGAGATATCCTTGATATTTACAAAGAGGTAAAATGCACCCTGCGGTTTAAGTACAGAAAGACCGTTAATGTCATTAAAGAGTTTAACCGCTTCATCTGCTCTCCCTTCAAAGGCTCTTCTCATTTGTTCTATCTCTGTATCTACTTCACCAAGCAGGGCAGGAATAGCTGCCTTTTGCGTGATAGAGTTGATGTTCGATGTACTTTGACTCTGTAGCTTGTTCATAGCAGCTATGAGCTCTTTGTTTGGTGTAGCCAAGTACCCAAAACGCCATCCTGTCATCGCTACAGATTTACTCAGACCATTGATAGTTACAGTTCTTTGGTACATATCTTCACTGATGCTTGCAGCTGCAACAAAGTCAATGTCATAGACAAGCTTCTCATACATTTCATCACTTGCTACGATGATATCTGTTCCCTCAAGTACTTCAGCAAGTGAGCGAAGTTCAGATTCTGAATAGACAGAACCAGTAGGGTTCGATGGTGTCGTCAAGATAATCATTTTTGTTTTAGGTGTAATAGAAGCTCTGAGTTGCTCAGCAGTGATCTTAAATCCACCGATCTCATCTGTCTCTATAACAACCGGTACGGCACCTGCATATTTGACCAGTTCAGGATATGTTACCCAGTATGGCGCAGGGATGATAACTTCTTCACCTTCGTTTAGTACAGCTTGGAACAGGTTAAAAAGTGACTGTTTCGCACCATTACTTACGATGATATCTGAAGGTGCATAGTCAAGACCATTGTCTCTTTTAAGTTTGGCTGCTACAGCTTCTAAAAGCTCTGGTATGCCTGGTACGGCAGTGTATTGAGTAAACCCATCATTGATCGCTTTAATAGCCTCATCTTTGATGCGTTGGGGTGTACCAAAGTCTGGTTCCCCAGCAGAGAAAGAAATAATGTCCTTGCCTTGTGCTTTTAAATCACGCGCAAGTGAAGAGATGGCAATAGTAAGTGATGGAGAAAGTGTTTGTATACGATCTGAAAGCATGAAAAAACCCTTATGATAAATTGAGATATTATAACTTAAAGTGGTTGATAATTGACTAAGAAGTGCTCTATGTCAAACGCAAGTTTCTTTTACTGTGTAGGTTTAATCCATACTGTGGATAAAGTTATCATAGAGCTCTTCGAGTTCATGGTCTTTTTCTTTAATATGTTTATGGTCACCAGTCTCAACAGCAGTTTCAACTATGGCAAGACGTTTGAGAAGATATTCAAATATCTCTTTGTTGACATCGGGGAGCTTATTGTGACTGAGTGGTGTTTTGTCAAATCCTCGTTTAAGAACGCGTGCAGGTATACCTACGGCAGTTGAGTCGGCGGGTACATTTTTAACCACAACAGAGTTGGCACCTACTTTTGAGTTGGTTCCTATAGTGATGTTACCTAGTATTTTAGCACCAGCACCAATAACTGCATTATTTTCGATGGTAGGGTGTCTTTTCCCTTTACTTGTACTTACCCCACCCAATGTGACTTGCTGATAAATGATGACATCATTACCAATGATGGCTGTTTCCCCAATGACAACTCCAACACCATGGTCAATGAAAACTCTACGACCAATAGTTGCTGCAGGGTGTATATCTATGACCGTTAAAAACTGCCCGATAGCAGAGATAAACCGTGGAAGGAATCGTAATCCTTTTTTGTATAACCAATGTGCGATACGATGAAACAAAAGTGCCCAAAGACCTGGGTAGTTAAAAAAGAGTTCAAAGGTTGAATGCAGGGCAGGGTCATTTCTTTTAACATTAAGAAAATCTTCTTTGATAAGACTAAATGGGTTCACGTCTAACGCTCCTCGTCAATGGCTTGAATGGTCTTAAGATAGCTATTTTCACTTAAATAAAGGTAAAGTTTACCTAAAAGTTCACGTTTCTCTTCATGATTAAGATGTTCAGATTCTTCTATATTGTATTTGAGTGTTTTATCCATAAGATAGGTATCATAATCCAGATCATCTAAAACATCCATAATATTTTGCGCCTCTATGAGATTATCTACAGTATATTTTCCCTCTTCATCAAAGTGGATCACAGCTTCTGTCGGATGGGTAAAAAGGTTATGTTTCATGCCCAATACTTCCTGGTATGCTCCTGTAAGAAAAAAGCCTAAAAAATACTCTTCTTTACTTACATCAATATCATGCAGATAAAGGGGTAAATCACGATTAAAACCTATCTCTCCATCACTGTCACAGGTGATATCCCAAATACTTGCGGGATTGGTTGGCTTTGTATCCAGACGGTCTAAAGGCATGATAGGGAAGTGTTGTGACAATCCCCAAAAGTCAGGCAGTGACTGGAAAGCTGAAAAATTGACAAGGTATTTTTCCTGAATACGGTCTTGCAGTTTTTTGAGTTCATTACTGTCTTCATTTTTAAGTAAGGCGATGGATTTTTTGATAATGAGATTGACAAGTATCTCTGTATTTGAACGGTCTTCAAGGTCAATGTACCCTAGATCAAAGAGTGTAAGTAGACTTTCCATATGATCAAGCGCATCATGCAGGTACTCTCTGGCACGCTCACGGCTTAAAGCGTTAAAAAGGTCATAGAGCTCCTGGATCAGAGGGGGATTGACTTCTTTAAGACGCAGTCCTTTCTTGGTATACTCCTGGGAAAATAGTTCAAGTACCGGTGCAACAAGTACAGAGTGTGAAGCTGCAATGTAACGCCCTGATTCGGTAAAGATATCTGGCTCTGCAACCCCTTTGCTTTTGGAAATATCTTTCATAAGAAAAACCACATCATTAGCAAATTCTCTTAGAGAATAGTTTCTTTCTTGTTTATCTTCATGTTGGCTATACTCTACAGCAAGACCACCACCGATGTTGATGGCTCCCAGAGCATCTGCACCACGTTTTTTAAGATCTGCGTAAATGTGTCCTGCTTCTCTTAATGCTTTTTTAAGTGGAGCAATATCTCCCATCTGTGAGCCTATATGAAAATGGATCATCCAAAGGTGGTCTAAAAGAGCATTTTTCTTCAGCATCTCATAGGCTTCAAGAAGCTCTGTGGAAGTAAGCCCGAATTTAGAACCGTATCCACCACTTTTTGCCCAGATACCTATACCTGAACTGTGTAGGCGTATACGTACGCCTATTTTAGGTGCTACAGGAGTTTTTACATCTTGATTAAACTCTTTGTCGACCTGAATAATCGTCTCCAGTTCTCCTAACCCCTCTATAGTTACTGTGATATTGTGACCCATCTTCGCTGCGATGAAACAAAGCGATATCATCTCTTTGTCTTTAAATCCATTTACTGTGATAGGTGCACCCAGAGGCGTTTTACTCATCGCAATGATAAGTTCTGCTTTACTTCCCGCTTCAAGACCATAGTTATATTTTTGAGAAACATCCATAAGTGCATGTACAAAGTTTGGAAATTGATTGACTTTAAGAGGAAAAACAGCTTGAAAATTTCCTTTATAGTTAAACTCTTTTTTGGCTTTTTCAAAAGTGTTAAAAAGTGTAGAGATCTGTTTTTCTAGGAGATGAGGAAAACGAAGAAGCAGGGGGCCTTTATAGCCTTTGTCACGTATTTCCTGGGTAATAGAGATTAGTGATGGCTTAGAAGCATGATTAACGTTGATAGTATCATCTTGAATGACAAAGTTTTCATCACCCCAAATGTCTAAACCAAAATTTTTCATTATGCTGCCTTGTTGTTTATTATGATAATTATAGCCAAACTTAATCTAATCTTACCTATAATAATTATTATGATGAAACAGTATTTAACGTATGAAGTAGATCAGCATCATCTTAAGCTTACCTCTACAGGGGAATGGACACTGAACTCTGTGCTTCAAATAGAAAACATATTACGCATAATCCCTTATGATAGAAAGATCATTTGGGATGTTTCCGGAGTCAGTGAATTTGACAGTGCGGGAGTACTGCTTTTTATAGAATATTTTGAACGATTTCAGAAAGAAACAGAGATAGAAGTAGTGGGCTACACTGAGAATCAAAAAGATATGTACAAGCTACTCAATAAGAATATCCCGGAGATCGAAATCTCTGGAAAAAAAAGCACACTTGAAAACTTGGGTAAACGTACCCTTGAGATCTATAAAGAGCTTACAAGTTTCATTACCTTTACCGGACATCTTTTTTATGCAATGTTCCATACTTTTATTAAACCCAGTGACATACGTATTAAAGAGACGGTGTATCATATTCACCAATCAGGGTTTAATGCGATTGTCATCATAGCGATGACTTCCTTTTTAGTAGGTATGGTTATCTCTTATCAGGGCTCTGTTCAGTTAGCTAAATTTGGTGCAGATATTTTCATTGTCGATACGGTAGCTCTCTCGATCACCAGAGAGTTAGGACCTATGATAACCGCTATTGTAATTGCAGGACGCAGTGGATCTGCCTATACTGCTGAGATAGGGGCTATGAAGATCACTGAAGAGATATCTGCCATGCGTACCATGGGGTTTGATCCCTACATATTTTTAGTGCTTCCTCGTGTAATTGCTTTAATGATAGCACTTCCATTATTGATCTTCTTTGCTGATATCATGGGTATATTTGGAGGTATGGTCGCATCCAAGATGCAACTGGGTATCTCTATGACACAGTTTATAGACAGAGTCTATGAAGTTCTGGAGGTTAAACACTATTTACTGGGTATGATGAAGGGACCGGTCTTTGCATTTCTTATCGCATCTGTAGGATGTTTTAGAGGATTTCAAGTCTCTTTTAACACGGAAAGTATCGGATTGCATACCACCAAATCAGTGGTTAACGGTATCTTTTTAGTTATTGCTTTTGATGCACTTTTCTCAGTTATTTTTACGGAGCTTGGACTATGAATACCGTCATAAAAGTGGAAGGTGTTGTAACAAGGTTTGGTGAAAGGACCATTCATGACGGGATCAATCTTCATATCGATGAAAATGAGATTTATGCTATTTTGGGTGAAAGTGGGTCAGGGAAATCAGTACTGATGAAAGAGATGATCATGCTTTTGGAACCTAGTGCAGGAGATATAACTGTTCTAGGCAAATCATTAAATCGTATAAGTTTTAAAGATGCACAGAAATTACGCAGTGACTGGGGAGTCCTTTTCCAGTTTGGAGCGCTTTACTCTTCCTTAACCATCGCTGAAAATATAGAAGTACAACTCAAAGAATTTACAAATATCTCTAAGACCATGAGAGATAAATTGGTACAATCCAAATTAGCACTTGTAGGACTTGAACCGCATGTAGGTGCACTTTATCCTTCTCAACTTAGTGGTGGGATGGTGAAACGTGCTGCGCTTGCAAGGGCATTGGCAATGGAGCCAAAATTACTTTTTTTGGATGAACCTACATCAGGTCTGGACCCTATAGGCGCACGAAATTTTGATGCACTTATCGTGGAGTTACGGGACTTGTTAGGTATCACCGTTGTGATGATCACACATGATCTGGAGAGCATTTTCAGTATTGTGGACAGGTTGGCTGTTTTGGCAGATAAACATGTGGTGGCACAAGGTTCACTTGAAAATGTGTTACAATCACAGCATCCCTTTGTAGAAGAATTCTTTAAGAATGAGTACACAAAAGAGCGGTTTAAGGATAAGGTAAAAGATGTATAGCAGAGTCAATTACACGATTGTAGGTATTTTCGTATTACTTTTTGGTGCAGGGATGGTATGGTTTGCTTTTTGGCTTGCCAAGTATGGTCTGGAAGAAGAGTTTAATACCTATAGACTTGAGATGAAAGAGTCTATTGCAGGACTTTCCATAGACTCTAGTGTTAAACTGCGTGGTGTAGATGTAGGTAAAGTTAGTAAAATGCAAATTAATCCCAAAAACATAGAAATGGTTGAGGTATTTGTAAATATAATGAAGGGTATACCTATCAAAGAGGACATGGTAGCGCATACACAAATGTTTGGTGTTACAGGACTTTTATCTATAGAGATAGATGGTGGTACGAATACAGCTAAAACCTTAATACCTACAAAAGAGTATATCCCCCTTATCAAGACTCAACCTTCCTTTTTATCGAAGTTAACAGGTGACATTGGTGGAGTGAGTGGGAAACTAGAAGATCTTTTAGTCCAGAGTGAAAAACTGCTTTCAGATCGGAACATTGAAACGATGGAAGATATTCTCGACAATACAGAAAAAGTGACAGCTAGAGCTGAGGAATTGGAAGAGAAAGTCATTGTTACCCTTGAAGAGCTAAATACTGTATTAAAAGAATTTAGGATTTCTATGGATAAAGTCACGACAGATTTTTCAGATATTAAAAAAGTCACGGTTCCTACGATTGATAGATTGATGGAAACGAGTACAAATTTCAATCGTGTTACACTCAAAGTTGAAAAGAGTATAGAGAGAGGGGATTATAATTTACAAAAGATCTTTGAACCAATGCTTATAGATATAGATATCTTGTTAGGTCAGTTGAATGATATGTCGCGAAGTATAGAAAATAACCCAAGTGATCTTTTATTCAAATCCAGAAAATCAATCAGAGGACCAGGCGAATGAGAAAAAGTAGTCAACTAGCACTTATCATCATACTCATAGGATTGTTAGGATGTACAAAACAACCAGCAATGAAAATCTACAGTTTAGACACGCCTACAATGAGTGCTGTGCATGGAAATATACATACAAACAAAAGTATTAAAGTCACATACCCTCAGAGTCTTAAAGACAAGGTATCACAAAAAATGAACTTCTCTTATAGCAGTATCGACAGTGGCACCTATCAAAACTCTGAGTGGTCCAACAATATGAGAAAACTCTTACAAGGCACTTTTATAGAAGTTTTGGATGAGAGTAAACTCTTTAAAGTGGTGCTGTCTGATACATCAACGCTGAAAGAAGATTATAGATTAGAGAGTACTATTTTTGCTTTTGAACATAGCGTCAGGGGAACAGCGTCACATGCTATCGTTTCTATACAGTTTAACCTCATAAGTACAGAGACTGGACGTCTGGTAAAAACGAAAAGGTTCAGCTATAAAGAAGAAACACCAACAAAAGATGCAAAAGGGTATGTAACAGCAACCAATAGACTGATCGTTAAACTTTGTGAAGATTTATTGAAATGGCTTAAATAAAATTGACATATCTAATTTATTTTATTTACTTTAGAAGTACAAAAACATATTATTATCATAATATTTGATGAAAAATCTTTTTTTATCCAAAAAGAATTGTTTATTTAAGCAAATAAGTATTAACATATATAATATTAATTATTTGATTTCATTCACACAAAGGAAAAATAGATGAAAAAAGCATTATTGGCGGCTGCACTTTCAACACAATTGACAACACAACTTTTTGCCGGGGGAGATATCGCTCCTTTAGAGATAAATGAACCAGTTCTGGAAGAAGTAGAGCATACACATGGACATCATGAAGAGTCAAAATTTTATGTTGTAGTTGCTGGTATGATGCTACTGGGAGACGTGGCTCAACATGGTGATGCACTCCTTGATGGTAATAATGACTATGGCTACGGTTTTGGTATTGATGTAGGGTACAGACTTGGCAATGGATTTGCACTTGAGTATGATTATACCTATGGAAAGAATACTGTTCATGAAATTACAGTAGATGAAGAAGTAGAAGCTAGATCAACATACCACACATCAGCAATAGACATAGTTTACACTTATGAAGCGACAGAAAATATAGGTATTTTCGGTAAAGTAGGCTATGAGGTTGAGTGGGAAAGGATCTCTGAATTTGACATCGATGAGAGAGAAGATGGAGTTGTATTTGGTGCAGGTGTTGAATATTCACTCAATAAAGAGTATAAATTGCTAGTTGAATATGAACATTCAACGATAGAAGGACCACATGGAGATGCATTATTAGCAGGTGTAATGTTTAACTTTTAATCGTTAAAGACTTTTTGTAGAAGCATTTAAAATGCTTCTACTGTAACTGTTTTTTCTTCTTTGGTCTCCAGATCTTTCACCCAAACCGTACCATTTTTTAACTCATCTTCACCTATAAGAACACAATAGCGTGCATTGGCCTTATCAGTACCTTTCATATGGCTTTTGAAACCTTTTGAATTGTACTCAAGGGTTACTTTGGTCTCTTTACGTTTAGCCGCAGCGATAGGAAAGAGAGCTTCTATGGCTTCTTCTGTCATGGCACCGAGGTAGATACCTTCTTTGTGTACTTCTGGCATCTGTACAAGTTCCATGATGCGTTCTATACCTATGGCAAAACCTACAGCTGGCGTAGGTTTACCATCTAAGAACTCTACAAGTTTGTCATACCGTCCGCCACCGGCGATAGCAGACTGTGAACCGATGTCGTTACTGACAAATTCAAAGGCTGTTTTGTTGTAATAGTCCAGTCCTCTTACAAGGTTTGTATCTACCTGATATTCTATGCCTGCATTATCAAGTAGGGCAGTGAGTTTATTGAAGTCACTGTCACAGTTTCCACAAAGGTTCTGTATAAGTTTTGGAGAATTTACCAGTAGTGTCTGACACGCTGTGTTTTTACAGTCAAGTACACGTATAGGATTCGTATCTATACGTCTGTTACAGTCTTCACATAACTCTTCCTGTGTTTCTCTCAAAAAGCCTACAAGGTGTTGTTTATACGGAGGCATACATTCAACACATCCAAGTGAGTTGATCTGAAGGTCAAAGCCTATGCCTAATTCTGAAAATATCTGGCTTATCATAGTGATGATGGTAAAGTCTTCATAGACAGAACCTTCTCCAAAACTTTCGCAGCCAAACTGGTGGAATTCTCTTAAACGACCTTTCTGGGGTCTCTCATATCGGAACATAGGTCCGTAGTAGTAAAACTTTTGTTTTACCGGTTGTCTATCCAACTTGCTATGAACAAAGGCTCTTACTACACCCGCTGTACCTTCTGGACGCATACATACATCGTTGCCCCCTTTATCTTCAAACTGGTACATTTCTTTACTTACGATGTCAGAGCTGTCACCCACAGAACGTTTAAACAGAGCAGTCTCTTCAAGTATAGGTGTTTCTATATAGCCATAACCATATTTCTTTGCTACACCTATGGCAGTAGTTACAATGTGTACAAAGCGTTGGCTCTCGTCAAAAGTAAGGTCTTTCATGCCTCGAAGTGGATTGATCATAGTGTGTTCCTTAAATAACCTGTAATTTGTGTGTGTATCGTTTCTATATCTTCTGTTGCATCTACAAATAGATGCGGGATATCAAGTTTGAGTATACTTTGTTTCATATGCTCTTGCACTGTGAGAAGGTACTCTAATCCTCGTAACTCAATACCATCGAGACTCTTGGCAGAAGTTCGTTCTTCCAAGGTTTTCATATCTGTTAAGAACAAGATGACCTTGTCTGGAAAATGACCTTCAAGTGCAAACTTATTCAGATTTACAAGTTCATCAAAATCAAAGTCACCATTTGCGAGAGCATACCCTATGCCAGAGAGAAATCCTCTGTCAGAGATGATGATCTTATCTTTATTTGGCGAGATGATTTCCTGGTAATGTTCTGCTCTGTCAGCCAAAAAAAGTAGAAGTTCCGCACGCTTGGAAGCCAATGAATCAGAAAGGAGTATCTCTCTGGCTTTTTTACCAAATGCAGTCCCTCCCGGTTCATGTGTGACTATAATCTCAGGGTGTTTTTTTGAGATGAGGTCGATCTGTGTACTTTTCCCACAGGTGTCTATGCCTTCAAAAAGTACATACATTAGTTTCTATACTCTTTTATCATTTTGAGTACAGTTGGGTGTATGAGGTGGTCTACTTTACCATCAAAAGGCAAGATGGAACGTACAACAGAAGAACTCACGTAACTATACTCTAGGCTAGGCATAAGAAAGATGGTCTCCAATTCTTTTTTGAGTGAAGAGTTGGCATACCCCATCTGTATCTCATACTCGAAGTCACTCACCGCTCTTAGTCCACGTATGATGATCTTTGCATCTAGCTGATCGGAAAGATCAACAAGTAGCCCCTCAAACCCTACGACTTTCAACTTAGAGAAGTCCTTAGTCGCGGATTCGAGCATGGCGATGCGTTGTTCAAAGGTAAACATAGGTGTCTTGGAAGCACTCTTCGCTACTGCCACAACTACCTCGTCAAACATACTACAAGCACGTTTCATAATGTCTAAATGGCCTACGGTAACAGGGTCAAAAGTTCCAGGGTATATCGCACGTCTTACTTCACTCATGTTCACTCCATCTCTCATATAAATTATTGTCAATGCCTAAGACATCATACCATTTACCGATAATAAACTTTTCCATATCTTCCAGTGAAGATGATTCAGAGTAGTATCCCATCACAGGCGGTGCGATGATGACTCCCAGAGTGGCTAACTTATGCATATTCTCCAACGCAATGGCAGAAAATGGTAATTCCCTAGGTGCAAGGAGCAGTTTTTTTTGCTCTTTAAGTGCTACTGCTGCTACACGTGTAGGCAGGTTGTCGCTGATGCCACAGGCCACCTTTGCCAAAGTATTCATACTACACGGAATGATAGCCGTAGCATCCACTCTGAACGAACCCGAAGAGATGGACGCTGCAATGTTTTCACGGGAATGCAAAGTCACTTTTTTGTTTTCAAAAGACTCTACAGTGAGGGCATTATCAGAAACGACTACATGAACTTCAATGTGCTCAGGTAAATAGTCGACAAACTTTTTACCTAACTGAACACCACTTGCACCGGTAATTGCCACGACGAGTTTCATAATATGCCTTATTTTTTATAAATAGGATTATAGCAAAAGAAATTAAGAGTTTGGGATTTGATCTGAAGATTCATGTGTATGGAGCGGGCGAACGGGTTCGAACCGTCGACCCCAACCTTGGCAAGGTTATGCTCTACCGCTGAGCTACGCCCGCATATCCATAATGTGTGTGTAAAAGAGTTTGTTAAAGTGGAGCGGGCGAAGAGATTCGAACTCTCGACAGCCTGCTTGGAAGGCAGGAACTCTAGCCACTGAGCTACGCCCGCATAAATTGATAAATATTTTGGTGGTACCGCAGGTCGGATTCGAACCGACACGCCCTAAAGCAGAAGATTTTGAGTCTACCAAGTCTACCAGTTCCATCACTGCGGCATACATAATAAAATGTAGAAAGGATTTTACATACTAAGTGCTTAAAGAAGGGTTAGTACATGGAGAATGTAATCGTATAAAATGTGCATAAATAGTCCGATCAGGCCATTATATTTATATTAACTGTGTAAAATGGATTTTAAAGCAACTTTTGGAGATACGTATAGATGAAAAAAGTATTGGTCATTGGCGGAGGTTATGGTGGATTACGTGCCATAGAGACGCTATATAAATATGAAGATATAGAGATCACACTGATAGATAAAAATCCCTATCACTACTTACAAACTGAGGCATATGGCTATATCGCAGGCCAATTTGACATGCATAATGTTGCAATCGATCTGAAGAATTGGTGTGAAGGGTTTAAAGAGAGAGTCGCGTTCATCCATGAAGAGGTTACGTCTATAAACTTTGAGAAGAAGAGCGTACATCTGAATGGGGAAGATCTATTTTATGACTATCTGATTATAGCCACGGGTGCAAAAACCCACTTTTTTTCATTTATTGAGGGGTTAAGAAAGAATAGTTATGGCGTAAAAAATTTGGAAAGAGCACACAATTTCAGAATGGAGTTTGAAAACCTTATCTATAAAAAACTGCAACATGAAGAGGGTGCTAAAGAAGGTGAACTTAACATTGCCGTCGGAGGAGCAGGACTTAGCGGAGTAGAAGTTGCAGCTGAAATGGCATATGTCCTGGATAACTACAGTAAAACGATCGGTGATACAGCAAAAGAGATACATATCTATCTGATCGATGCGAGTGATACTATTCTTCCGGGTATGGGACAATACAGCATAAACAATACCAAGAAAAGGTTGGAAGCACTGGGTGTCAAGATCCTCACAGGTGCTTTTATCAACAATGTGGATGCATCACACATATATTTTAAAAATGGTGAAAAATTACCCTATCGTTTTATGATCTTTACAGGAGGGATCAAAGGGACAGCACTGAACGATACCATAGAAAATGAGAAGAACAGCATCAATCAACTGATTGCAACACCAGAGCTCAATGTTAAAGGTCAAAAAGATGTATTTGCTATAGGTGACTGTGTTGAGATCAAAGACGCAGAAGGTAACATCTTGCCTCCCACCGCACAAATTGCCGAAAAAAGTGCAGAATATGTGGCTAAAACCATAAAGCAAAGAATAGACGGTGTGCAGTCAAAAGCATTTGATGCTGATGTGCAGGGTATATTTATTGCATTGGGTGGAAAATATGCAGTGGGTGAGATGTTAAAGTATATTAAAGTGAAAGGGTATACAGCCTACCTACTTAAAAAAGCGATCACATATGCGTATTATCTGGGCCTTCGATTGCGGATCAATACAGGCTTTAAAAATCGTATCAAATAGAGATCGTTTAATGATGAAATGTACAGAATCCATCGTATTTATCCCTGAGTATGCAGGTAAATATGCCATTTTGACACTTTTTCATAGATGACTTATTTTAATTTGTTATAATATCTTCATTATTTAATATTAATTTAGGGATTCAAGTGAAAATTACGATTATTATTACGGCTATACTTTTTATTTATGCTGCATTTTCTACTATCTTCCATGAAACAGCGTTGGTGGGTGATATCGGGAAAAAAATAGGGGATACCAACCTCTATTTATTTGGCTACCTTGCGTATATCAATATTTTTGTTTTATTTTATCCTCTCTATAAACTTTATACAGATGCCCGTATGAGAAAAGATATTGATTTTTACTTGGGATGGCTACTCTTTTTTATTGCACTTATACTCTTTAGCGCTTTGGTCTTGGAAGCGCAAGATAGAGGTTTGGTAGGTACACAGATAGTAGAGTTTTTATACCCCCTTATCGGTAAAGCAGGACTCTGGTTGTTTTGGTTGATGATCTTGGCACTCTCTTTGGTATTCATCATAGATGATGACTTCAAATTCTCCGGATTTAAGATGAAAACACCTAAGCTATCCCTCTCTTTTTCTTGGTTGAGCAGTACTTTTTCTATACTGGTGAAAGTATTAAAAAAGATATTTACAAACCCTTTTGCTTCACCTTCTCTTGAAGATGAAATGATGCCTGTGTTGGATGTCGCAGAAGAAAAACCAAAGAAAACACGTGCAAAAAGAAAAACGGCTGCACCTAAGGCTTTAGCTAAACCGGAAACACTCAAAGTACAAACGCTTGATGAGGTAGATGACCCTGTCTTAAATGAGATACTCGAACTTGAACATGAGATGGAAATGAGCACTTCTTCAGACAAGAGTGTCACAAATAGCTCAAATGTTGAGATAGTCAATGAGCTTGAAGAAAACTCCAAGTTGATGGATCAGATAGATAAAGGTGCGGTAGTTAAACCTAAAAATTTCAAATTGCCTAAACTTGACTTTTTACAGAAAGCACCTAAAGCAACAAAAAAGGTCAATGAAGCTGAGATAGACAGAAAGATAGAAGAGCTACTTGCAAAACTTGAACAGTTTAAAGTAGATGGTGATGTGGTACGTACCTACAGTGGACCACTGGTTACAACCTTTGAGTTTAAACCAGCACCTCATGTCAAAGTCTCTAAGATCTTAAATCTTCAAGATGACCTTGCGATGGCACTTTCAGCTGAAACTATTCGGATACAAGCACCAATACCTGGGCGTGACGTTGTGGGTATAGAGATACCAAATGAAAGCATAGATACCATTTACCTTCGTGAGATACTTGAGAGTGATCTGTTTAAAAATTCTAGCTCTCCTTTAACTGTAGCATTGGGTAAAGATATCGTAGGTAAACCGTTTATTACAGATATCAAAAAGCTTCCACACCTTCTTATAGCGGGAACCACAGGGTCTGGTAAATCTGTAGGTATCAATGCGATGATCCTTTCTTTACTGTACAGAAATGATCCTGATCAGTTGAAGTTAATGCTCATTGACCCCAAGATGCTGGAATTTTCGATCTATAACGACATACCGCATTTGATCACACCTGTGATCACGGAACCTAAAAAAGCCATCGCAGCACTTTCCAATATGGTAGGGGAAATGGAGCGTCGTTATAAGCTAATGGCGGATAACCGTACAAAAAACATAGATAATTACAATGAAAAAGTAAAAAAAGATGGTTCTGCAGAGCCTTTCCCTTTTATTGTTGTTGTCATAGATGAATTGGCTGACCTTATGATGAATGGCGGTAAAGAGGTAGAGTATTCCATTGCAAGACTTGCACAGATGGCAAGAGCCAGTGGGATACACCTTATTGTTGCAACTCAAAGACCGAGTGTGGATGTTGTTACAGGACTCATTAAAGCCAACCTTCCTTCTAGACTGAGCTACCGTGTAGGTCAACGTATTGACTCCAAAGTGATCTTGGATGCAATGGGAGCTGAAAGTTTACTTGGCCGTGGTGATGGTCTCTTTACGCCTCCGGGTTCTACAGGTCTGGTACGTTTGCATGCACCATGGAATACCGAAGAAGAGATAGAAGAGATCGTTGAGTTTCTTAAAGACCAACGTGTACCTGAGTATGATGAAAGCTATCTTGTTGCAGGCGGTGTATCTGCAAGTGAAGGTGAGGGTGGAGATATAGATCTTGATTCTCTTTATGAAGAAGCGAAGTCAGTGGTCCTAACAGACAATAAAACCTCTATATCCTACTTACAGCGTAAATTGCAGATAGGTTACAATCGTTCTGCGAATATTATAGAACAGCTTGAAGCGATGGGTGTATTGAGTGCACCAAACGCAAAAGGTAACAGAGAAATCGTCTGATTTCTTAAAAAAACCTGAAAATAGAGTCCAAGGGGCTCTTTTTCTGTAACAATACGATACAACTAAATTATCCCTTTCATATCTTCATCTTATATCACAGTAAATCAACCAATTTTTTGTTAGTATATCCCACAAATTATAAACCACAGGAGACCATAATGGCCTTATTAGAAGAATATAAAGCTCACTCAGCTGAGCGTGCAGAATTAGGTGTACCACCACTAGTTCTTACAGCAGATCAAACTGCAGAACTTGTAGAATTATTAAAAGCATCACCAGTTGCAGATGCAGCGTATGCTATAGAACTTTTTGAAACTAAGATCCCGGCAGGTGTGGATGATGCAGCTTATATCAAAGCAGCATTTCTAAATGACATTGTTAAAGGTGACGTAGCATGTACTGAGATCGACGCGGTAAGAGCAACAGTACTTTTAGGAACAATGCTAGGTGGATTTAACGTAGCACCTCTTGTAGATGCACTTTCTTCATCTGATGCAGCTATTGCTGAGTCAGCAGCTACACAACTTAAAAATACACTTCTTGTATATGATTCATTTAACGATGTTAAAGCACTTATGGACGGTGGTAACGCACTGGCTAAAGAAGTAATAGAGTCATGGGCAAATGCTGAGTGGTTCTATAACAAACCAGAAATGGAAAAAGAGATCACACTTACTGTATATAAAATTCCAGGTGAGACAAACACTGATGACCTTTCTCCTGCTTCTGAAGCATTTACAAGAGCAGACGTGCCACTTCATGCGAACTCATTCCTTGTAAATAGAATGGATAATCCATTAGATAAAATGAAAGAACTTAAAGCAAAAGGTAACCCTCTTGTATACGTTGGTGATGTTGTAGGTACAGGTTCATCAAGAAAATCTGGTATCAACTCACTTCAATGGCACATGGGTGAAGACATTCCTTTCATTCCAGGTAAAAGAACTGGCGGTGTGGTGATTGGTGACATCATCGCACCGATCTTCTTTAACACTGCAGAAGATGGTGGATGTATACCTATCCAAGCACCTACAGGAAGTCTTAACACAGGTGACGTGATCACACTTAAGCCTTTTGACGGTGTAATTGAAATCGATGGAAAAGTTGTTTCTGAATTTGATATTGAGCCAAACACACTTCCAGATGAGATGAGAGCAGGTGGACGTGTACCACTAATCATTGGTAAAGGTCTTACAGTAAAAGCTAGAGAAGCACTAGGTATGGACGCTGGAGATATCTTTATGACACCAGCATTACCTGCTGATAATGGTAAAGGCTTTACACTTGCACAAAAAATGGTAGGTAAAGCTGCTGGTATGGATGGTGTTAAACCAGGTGTTTACTCTGAGCCAGTATGTACAACAGTTGGTTCACAAGATACAACTGGTGCAATGACAAGAGATGAAGTAAAAGACCTTGCAGCACTTAACTTTGGTGCTGACTTTGTACTTCAGTCATTCTGTCACACATCTGCTTACCCAAAACCAGCAGATATTAAATTACAGCACACACTGCCGGACTTTATGACAGACAGAAAAGGATTTACACTTAGACCAGGTGATGGTGTTATCCACTCATGGTTAAACAGAATGTGTCTTCCAGATACAGTTGGTACTGGTGCGGATTCACACACTAGATTCCCTATTGGTATCTCATTCCCAGCTGGTTCTGGTCTTGTTGCGTTTGCAGCAGTTACTGGTGCTATGCCACTTACAATGCCTGAGTCTGTTCTTGTTAGATTTAAAGGTGAAATGCAACCAGGTATCACATTACGTGATATGGTAAATGCTATCCCTCATCAAGCGATAAAAGATGGTCTTTTGACTGTTGAAAAAGCGGGTAAGAAAAATATCTTTGCTGGACGTATTCTTGAGATTGAAGGTCTTGAACAACTTAAATGTGAACAAGCATTTGAACTTTCTGATGCATCTGCTGAGCGTTCAGCTGCTGCTTGTACAGTTAAGCTTGATAAAGAGCCTGTCATTGAATATCTAGCGTCTAACGTGGCACTTATCGAAGAGCTTATTGCTCAAGGGTATGAAGATAAAGCGACACTTGAGAGACGTGCACAAAAAATGAGAGATTGGATCGCTAATCCAGTACTTCTTGAAGCTGATGCAGATGCAGAGTATGCAGCTGTTATCGAAATCGATATGTCTGAAATTACTGAGCCGATCGTAGCTTGTCCAAACGACCCGGATGATGTTAAAACACTCACTGAAGTACACGCTGCAGGACTTAGAACTGAGATGGATGAAGTATTTGTTGGTTCTTGTATGACAAACATCGGTCTCTTTAGAGCCAATGCAGAAGTACTAAGAGGTGAAGGTCCAGTTGAAACTAAACTATGGATATGTCCTCCAACTAAAATGGATGAGAAAACACTTCAAGAAGAAGGTTACTACTCAGTATTCGGAATGGCTGGAGCACGTATAGAGCCTCCAGGGTGTTCTTTATGTATGGGTAACCAGGCGGCTGTTAAGCAAAATGCATGGGTATTCTCTACATCAACGAGAAACTTCGATAACAGACTTGGTAAAGGTTCTCAAGTATACCTTGGTTCTGCAGAACTTGCTGCGGTAGTTGCACTTAAAGGTAAATTACCAACGGCAGCTGAATATGCAGAGATCGTAGCAGATAAGATCAAGCCAGAAATGAGCGACGATATCTACAAATACCTAAACTTCAACAAAGTTTCTAAAGAAGAACTTGTTGCTATGGTTGAGTAGTAAACACTACATTTTCCCCCTCTTTCCTACCTTTTAAAGGTAGGAAACGCTAATCACTAGTTCAAATATTTTCTTCCTTTCTTATATCACACAATATACTTTTCTACACTTTAAGCATATTTTCTTAACTAATCATATAATTAAAATTAATATTATATTATTTTAGTTACAATAAATTGAGTCATAAATCATAAATCAAAGGATTGAACATGGGTATGTTAATGATTGCTATAGGGATAGGATTTTTTGGAGGGATTATGATGTTTTTTATTGCTGAAGAAATGTCATTAAAAGATTCTGATTTTTCTGATATTAAGGATGCTTTTACAAAAGAACTTAGTTTAGATGAGAGTTTATCAAAATATGGCACTATCAAATATATGGGAATGTATGTTATCGCTGTATTTATTATTGGATTATTGATCTCAACACAAATTCTTATACCAAATGGTTTTGGTTTAGGATATAGTATGGCATATGTATTTTTACCATCAGTGATTGGATCACTTATTATTTTACTGGTCAAATGGAGGTTTCAGCCTCTGCTTAAACTCATTTCTTCATTTATGTTCGGTGCAGGGTATATAGGTGCATCTGCATTTGCAGTTGCTGCTACACATCTTTTCTTGACTTAATATGTTTTAAAGATATCCTCGAATTCTTCGGGGATACGACAAGGTTTTCCTTCATCGACATAGACTAAAACAACTTCCATACTAAAGACTTTCACTTCTTCTTTCCACACTTCTTGCAAGAGTACTATAGATGAGCGTTTATACGTCAAAATCTTTGTTGTAACCTCCAGGGTATCACCTAGTAAAGAAGTGGCTAAAAAACTGGCCTTGATGTCACGTACAACAAAACCACTCTTATCACCTAAGGTAGGTTTCATTCCTCTTTGAAAAAAGATCTCTGAGCGTGCACGTTCACAATATTTTATATAATTCGTATGATAGACAATACCCCCTGCATCTGTATCTTCGTAATAGACCCTTATCTTCATGCTAAACTCCCTTATTTACGGTATTTCCTAGCTCTTAAAATTAAAACGGTCACTACAACGGTCACTAAATGTTTTAAAACTTAAAGCCTTTTTGATTATATTTCTTAGTATTGTACAGAAATATATTAGATAACCACATCAAAAGTTTATTTTAAATAGTGGTTCATAGTAAACTTTTTTATCTTTTTTTCTCAAATAATC
>JAGSGJ010000006.1 GCA_023955225.1 Sulfurovum sp. | reverse complement strand
TCTTAATTGTGGTGGCATTCATTTCATAAAAAGGTTTATCCAGAAGTCTAGCGATCACCCGGGCAAGGGTTGTCTTACCACAACCCGGTGGTCCATAAAAGAAAGTATGAGATAGGGCATCTGTGGTGATGAGTTTTCGTAAGATGGCACTGTCCCCTAAAAGGTGTGATTGACCTATTAGCTCATCAAGTGTTTTAGGACGATATTTCAGTGCAAGATTTGGCAAAACTTAATCTTTTTTGTTAAACTTTTTTGATTTGTCAGCTTTTTTCTCTTCGAGCTCTTTTTCGCGTTTATTTTTTTCTTCTTGTTTGCGTGCATTAATTTTGTTTTTAACCTCTGCTTCGGCGTTCTCTCTTCTGCGTTTCATGAACTTATGCACATCATCGTATTCTCTTCGCGTAAAGTAACGCGTTTTGTTCGTAGGTAGATTGTTTAACTCTATCCCTCCAAAGGCTACACGTTTGAGGTCAACTACTTTTGCTTCAAAATGTGCAAAAAAGCGTCTTAGCTCCCTGTTTTTACCCTCGGTAATGGTGACACGAAGCTTTGAAAAGCTTTGTCCCTCTGCTCTCACTTCAAAGTGTGCAAAAGGGGCAAATTCCATGCTGAATATCTTGCTTTTTTCATGTGCACCTGCACGGGCATCATCAAGCACAAGACCTTCTTTCATTGCGGTGATCATCTCCGGAGTGATTGGTTTGTCTATCTTCAGATTATAGGTACGGTCTAAACCACTCTCCATAAGAGCAGTTGCAACCTCTGGGGAATCCGTCAAGAGCAAAAGTCCCTCAGAGGCATAGTCCAGTCTACCTACAGGCACAAAGTGTCTGTATTTACCTGAAAGCTTATGATAGATGGTTGCACGACCTCTATCATCTTTTTTGGTGACAAGAACACCTTTAGGTTTGTTGTAGACAATGATGGTAAGTTCTTTACTTTCTTTGACTGCTTTGCCTTTTACATAGATGTGTTCATCTTCTTCTACTTCATGTCCGAAATCTTTTAAGACTTTTTTGTTTAAAGTGACTTCACCCTCTTCTATGAGTTTGTCTGCTTCTCGTCTTGAATACTTTGTATTATGTGATATATATTTGTTTAGTCTCATTATTTCTCGTTTTCTATTTGCTTTTAATGCCGGCATTGATCAGATCATGGATGTGTAATACACCGATGATATTGCCTATTTCGTTTGTGATAGGCAAAAGTTGTATGCGTCCATTTTCTATAATTTCAAGGGCATCACTTGCCAGTAGCTCGGTATTTGTATAACTCTTAGGATTTCTGCTGGCATACTTGATAGCCAGATGGTCTAAGCTAAATCCTTCTTTCATCAATGCACGTCTAAGGTCACCATCACTTAATATAGCGATAAAGGCATCTGTCTCATCTACAATGAGGACCGTGCCCAGTTTTCCTTCACTCATCGTTACAATAGCATCTTTCAGTGTAGTAGTAGAGTTGATGATAGGTAGCTCTGTTGTCCTCATGAGATCTTTGATCCTCACAAAAAGCTTTTTACCCAATGACCCTCCAGGATGAAAAGAGGCAAAGTCTTCTTGTTTAAATCCTCTTTGTTCCATGAGTGCTACAGCCAGAGCATCACCCAGTGCCATGGTCAGTGTGGTAGATGTTGTAGGTGCCACCCCCAATGGACATGCTTCTTTCTCTACAGAGATATCAAGAAAAACATCCGCGTAAGAGCCAAGAGATGAACTCTCGTTTCCAGTCAGCCCAATAAGCGGGATATTAAAACGTTTGATATGAGGAAGAATCTTGGTAAGCTCTTCACTCTCTCCACTACTGCTTATGGCAAGTAAGGTATCGCCTTTCCCTATCATCCCCAAGTCACCATGGAGTGCTTCTGTGGGGTGTAAAAAGAAACTCGATGTACCAGTACTTGCAAATGTAGCAGCCATTTTAGCACCTACCAGCCCGGACTTTCCTACACCAGTGATGATAAGCTTCCCTTCTGTCCCCAGTATAAGCGAAATGGCATCCAGAAAGTTTTGGTCTAAACGTTCGGCTGCTTTGTATAGGGCATCTGCTTCAGTGTGAAAAGTTTCTCGTGCAATTTTGATAAGATCCATGGCTCAGTCTTTATTTATTTTTAAATGATTATAGCATAATTAGTAGGCTAGGAGAGATGTTGGTTCTTCTGAACGAATGAGGATTAAACATATGAGGAAAATGACAATATCTCCTGCCCCAAGGCAGAAGGGAGTTAAACGATGAAGATAGTAGGAATAATAAGCGGGTATCTCTTTGTCGTACGAACTACATGTTTTCTTACTACGGAACGTATATCATTTTCAATGTCTTTATGATTTTTGAGTGCCTCAGGTTTCATGTTAAGTAGCATTGTTTCAAGTAGTACTTCTATCTCTTTTGCAAATTTCTTATCATCTTTATCTGGAACAAGACCATGTGAAGTGACTACTGGCTTACCAACTACTTTTTGGTCACTTTGTGAAATTTGTGCAACTACATTCACAATACCGTCTTCTGCAAGCTTTTGTCTGTCAAGTACAACATCATTTTCGATCGTCATATTGTTTTGGTTGTCGATATATGTTTTACCACTTTTAATCGTTTTTACTTTTTTGAGATACTTTGTTGTGATCTCTACTTGATCACCGTCACTCATAAGTAAGATATTTCTTTCATCCACCCCACACTCTACAGCTGTTTTTGCATGTTTAGCGATATGGTTATACTCACCATGAACAGGTAAGAAGAATTTAGGTTGAATGAGTCTTAGTATGAGCTTTTGCTCCTCTTGTGATGCGTGACCAGAAACGTGAATGTCCCCAAACTCTTTATATCGTACAGTTACGCCTGCTTTGATAAGCTTATTCATGAGTCCTGAAACAGAAGCTTCGTTACCTGGGATAGCTGAAGCAGAAATGATGACTGTGTCTGATGGTTTCAGTTTGATGTGTCTATGCTCATCGGTTGCCATACGGTTCAGTGCAGCCATTGTTTCTCCTTGTGACCCTGTAGTAACAATGAGGATTTCATTGTCAGAGTACTTAGGTACTTCGTGTACTTCGATGAAGTGTTTGTCTTCAATATCTACAAAACCTAAAGCTCTGTTGGTTTCAACATTACGCTCCATAGAACGACCGATAACACAGACCTTTCTACCATGTTGTACTGCTCTTTCCATCGCCTGGACGATACGGTGAACGTTTGAAGAGAATGTTGACATGATCACTCTTCCTTTTGCAAGGTCAAAGAGTGAATCAAATGTTTTCCCAACGACTTTTTCACTTTTCGTATACCCAGGGTTGTGTGAGTTGGTCGAATCAGAGAAAAGACAAAGTACCCCTTTGGCACCATAATAGGCATAACGGTGGAAGTCCATTGTGTAGTTGTCTACAGGAGTATGGTCTACTTTAAAGTCAGCCGTATGGATGATGGTTCCAGCAGGTGTCTCTACAGCAAGTGAACATGCATCAATGATAGAGTGAGTGTTGTGCAGCCATTCTATCTTCATGTCACCGATTTGATACTGCTTTCTCAGTGTTACAAAGTTAAATTTATTCGTGTACTGTGAGAGTCCATGTTCATTAAATTTATTTTCTATCATAGCAAGTGCTAGAGGCGTTCCATAAATAGGGAATTGTAATTCTTTAAATAAGTAAGGCATTGCACCAATGTGGTCTTCATGGCCGTGTGTGATAATGACATAGACATCTTTTGTTTCTTTAAGTGTATGCAAGTAAGAGAAATCAGGTACCAGGATATCTACACCGTGCATCGTTTCATCAGGGAAACTCATACCCACATCGATGATGATAGCAGTTGTTTCAGTCTCGAGAACCGCCATATTCCCACCGATTTCACCTAGCCCACCTAGCGGTGTGAAACGTATTTTACCTTTTGCTGACATGTCTATCTGCTTCCATGGATTCATGGTAGCATCTTTAACGCGTGCATTTTCCTCGAGAGAAGCTCTCATTGTATCATTTACAGTGGTAACATTCTTTCTTTTGCTTCTGCCCTTATTACCTCCGCCACTACGGTTTTGGTTACCAGCTGGTTTAGCGCCCGGTTTATTACTTGGTCTGTTGCTTGGGTTTGGTTTTCTATTTGGGTTATCACGGTTTTGGCTAGGATTGTTTCTATTGGGGTTTGGTTTTCTATTAGAGGTTGGCGTGTTACCTTGACCCTCTGTAGTTGCTACATTTCCATTAGGCGTTCTGTTAGGGTTTGGTTTTCTGTTTGGGTGAGGTTTTCTATTTGGATTTGGGTTGGGACGGTTAGTGTCCTGCGTATTCTCACTCTGCGTATTTGGTCTATTTTGTCTATGTGGGTTTGGCTTTCTATCTCTGGGAGTTCTTTGCTCTTGATTTTGAGATTTTTCGTTGTTCTGATTGTTGTTTTCCATCTAAATTATCCTTTAATTCATTATATATGTGATGATAAATAGATGTCCCAGCTTCATGAGGTCGTAAGTTAGAATCAAGTTCCAACTTTGCGAAAATTGTATTTACAATATCTTTAGAAAAAACAGCTATAAGGTTTTTAGAGAGTTTTTTACGCGGTTGCGCAAATGCGATCTTTAAGAACGCTTCAAACTTCTCGTCATCCTGTGACTGGTTTTTCTCTATTAAAAGCACGGCAGAAGTAACGTTTGGTGGTGGAACAAATGCTTCGGGCTCAACTTCGAAACATAGTGTTGCTTTTCCGACACTTGCTGCAAGAACAGAAAGAGCAGAAAACTCTTTTTGTTTGACACTTGCTGCAAACTTAACGGCAACTTCTTTTTGAACCATAACCAGTATAGACTGGCAGTGTTCATCTTTAAATGCTTTTAAAATAATATTGGTCGCGATATAATAGGGCAAGTTGGCTACCAGATGATAAGGTTCATCCAACAGACTTCCTGATTCCCAACGCTCAAGCACATCTCCGCACCGCAGTTCAAAGTTCCCATTTTTCATAGGTTCTTTAAATTCAGTCGTAAGATGCTCACATAATCTTTTATCAACCTCAAATGCTGTGACATTTCGAACTTTTACAAGTTCTTTGGTTAAATCACCTAAGCCAGGCCCAATCTCTGCGACTTTTAAATCGTCGTTGGGCATCGCTTGGATGATTTTATGAAGATAGATATCATTCTTCAAAAAGTTCTGACCAAATTTCTTACTTGCAAATTCGGCTAAATTTTTAATAATCATACTATAATCTACCTTTATGCTTGATACTAATCCCACACTTGGGATAATTTTTGTATAATCTTAGCATAATTTTGAGAGGAAGATGGCTTATTAGATGGATTATTTTGCAAAACGTATCATACCTTGTCTTGATGTGAATGATGGACGGGTAGTTAAAGGTGTTAATTTTGTGGGTCTACGTGATGCAGGTGATCCTGTAGAAGTTGCCAGACGTTACAATGAAGAGGGTGCAGATGAGATTACTTTTCTTGACATCGGTGCAAGTCATGAAGGGCGTGATACCATTGTAGACGTAGTGAAAAAAGTAGCACAGGAAGTGTTCATCCCTCTCACTGTTGGTGGAGGGATCAGAGAGCTTTCTGATATCTATAACCTTCTCAATGTAGGTTGTGACAAAGTAAGTATTAACTCAGCAGCCATTAAAAACCCGGCATTTATTGAAGAGGGTGCAAAACGTTTTGGATCCCAGTGTATTGTAGTGGCGATAGATGCCAAAAGAGTTGCCGAAGATAAATGGCATATCTTTACGCATGGCGGACGTAACGATACAGGGTTGGATGCACTTGAATGGGCGAAAGAAGCCTACGAAAGAGGTGCAGGTGAATTACTTGTGACTTCTATGGACGCAGATGGCACTAAAGCCGGCTTCGATAACATCTTGAACAAGATGATAGGTGAACTCGTAAATATCCCTGTCATTGCCTCTGGTGGAGCAGGAACTATGCAACACATAGAAGAAGCATTTACCCTTGGTAATGCAGATGCAGCATTGGCAGCTTCGATCTTTCACTTTAAAGAGATTGACATTATGGAATTAAAAGGCTATCTTAGAGGGAAAAATATCCCAGTGAGAATGTAGTTTATGATAATTTGTGCAGGAGAGGGTGAGCAGTTTGATTTTGCTTTGCCGGTTGGCATTGGCATGACAGATACGGCTATTAATTTAACGCGTTTGTGTTTGGCTCAAAAACCAAAATTTATATTGTTTGTTGGTACGGCAGGTTCGTATGGGGAAAAGAAAGTTTTTGACATTATAGAATCAAAGACAGCTGTGAACATAGAAAACAGTTTTTTTACGGGAGGTTCATATACTCCTATAGATAATATGGTTTCCACTGCAGAAGATGTTTCACGTGAAACAATAGTGAATACATCTAATTATATTACTACAGATAAAAGCTTAGGCAAAGTGTATCTTTCTAAAAATATCCATTTAGAAAATATGGAATACTATGCCGTATTGAAAGTAGCAAAATCTTTTGATATACCTGCTGCGGGTGTTTTTGTAGTGACAAACTATTGTGATGAAAATGCACATAAAGACTTTATGGATAATCGTAAAGAAGCAATGCTTAGAATCACTGAGTATATAAAAGAAAGTAAATAAATGAAAAAAATAATACAAGATCTGACAAAAGAAGAGTTAGGTGAAATGATCAAACCTTCTTTCCGTGCAAAACAAATATACAACTGGATCTACCATAAGTATGCAGACTCGTTTGAAGATATGAAAAATCTTCCAAAAGAGATGAGAGAAAAGCTGGATGAAGAGTATACCGTTGCTCCCCTCAAAACAGTCATGGTACAAAATTCTAAAGACGGAAGTCGCAAATATCTCTTTGAACTTCATGACGGACATACGGTTGAAGCCGTACTTCTTTTGATGAGAGACAAAGAGTACCATGAAGATGGCTCTGTAAAGCATCAGGAACGCTATACGGTCTGTATCTCATCTCAGGTAGGGTGCAAGGTAGGATGTGCCTTTTGTTTGACTGCAAAGGGCGGTTTTATGCGCAACCTGACAGCCGGAGAAATTGTAGAACAGTTACGAATGATTAAAAAAGACAATGAGATCGATGCCAACCGTCGTGTCAATATTGTCTACATGGGGATGGGTGAACCACTTGACAACCTGACAGATGTGGCAAAGTCAGTAAAGATATTTGCTGATCCGGAAGGTATGGCCATAGCTACACATAGACAAACTATATCAACCTCAGGGCTTAGTGCAAAGATAGAGAGACTGGGCAAGATGGAGTTAGGTGTGAATCTGGCTATTTCATTACATGCAGTTGACGATGAATTGAGACAACAGTTGATGCCTATTAACAAGGCGTACAACATTGCTTCTATTATCACCGCAGTGAAAAACTTTCCTGTCAATGACAGAAAAAGGGTCATGTTCGAGTACCTTGTCATCAAGGATGTCAATGATGATATCTCTGCAGCAAAGAAACTACTCTCACTTCTGGATGGCATTAAAGCCAAAGTAAACTTGATCTATTTTAATCCGTATGGAGGCACCGAGTTTAAACGTCCGAGTGAAAAAGATATGAAAGAATTCCAGGAGTATCTCACCAAAAGAGGGTTGCATTGTACAATCCGTGAGTCTAAAGGATTAGACATCTCAGCAGCCTGTGGTCAGCTGAGAGAACAAGAATTAGAAGGAGAAGGTTAATGCCAGGCTTGGAACTTTTTATGTTAGGGTTTATCATACTTGTTGCAGCTGTTGGGCTAGGTTGGTTTATCTATGAATCTCGAAGTGATGAGGAGAAGTAATCTCTTTCATTCCTTTTCTGCTTTGTTTCACAACTAAGCAGAAAAGGAAACCAAAAGAAGCACCGTCTCGGTATACATAAAATAAAAATGTGGAAAGCTGACGAGGTCTAATATATTCCATCTTTGGTAAGATTCTTCGAGGGTGTTAAATCCCCTTTTATGCGTTAAATACTCTTCTTTCTTTTTCACATATTAAATGCTTCATCTCCGAAAAATTACTTTTACTCTCTATGTGAAATCTAGCCCCTATGGTAAAGGACAAGCTCTGTGCATGCAGCATCAGTCTGCTAGCTCCCATCTCTTTCATACGCTCTTCAGGGCTTAGCTCATCTTCCAGATATGCATTGGCAGCTTCGAAGGTTGTCCCATAAATAGGATCACCTAAAATAGGATGTTTCACGTGAAACAAATGCACTCTTATCTGATGGGTTCTTCCTGTATGAGGATAACAGGCCATAAGGGTGGCATCAAGTGTTTCATCATACTGAAGGGGAGTAAAGTCTGTGTGCGATGCTTTCCCCTGATCAGAGATAAAGACCTTGTGTTTGGTTTGGCTATAGTCATTATTAATCTTGATTTTTTCACTTGAAGAAAAGGGTTCTGTGAGTTTACCCTCTACCCATGCAAGGTAAGATTTCTTAATACTTCTGTCTTCAAATGACATCTTCAGATAAGACTCTGCCTTTTTATTTTTACTTGCTAAAAGCAATCCGGAAGTTTCCATATCTATACGGTGAACGGCATTGGCATTATCCCCGGCAATGCTACGTATTTCATCAAGTAGTGAATAGGGGGTTGCCATGGTATTGGGGTGGACCAAAACACCGGAATATTTCTCAAAGACCATAAAATCTTTGTTGTGAAAGAGAGGCTTGTTTCCTTTTGATGAAGGTTTAAAATAGACGACTTCTATTTCACCTTCTATAGACTCTCCGGTATTAAATATTGAGACACCATTGATGAGGAGTCTGCCCTTTGCCAATACACGTTGAGCCTGTCCTTGCGTAAAGTTAAAGGTATGCATAATAAATAGAAAAGCGGGCATTTTCTTGGGTACAGTAAATTTCTCTTTGACAAATGGCATCTCTTCTTCACCTTTTTTATTGATAGGACGCTTTTTGAACAAAGTCCAAAAAGACTACGTTGACACTTGGTCGACTTCAGCAGTCATCTCATACGACTAGTCGTATTATTAACTGCTATTTTGGTAGAATTGTATCAAATTTTTATAGACATAAAGGTATGCAATGATTGAAAGATATTCAAGAGAAGAGATGGCAAAGAACTGGACAATGCAAGCAAAGTATCAAGCATGGCTTGATGTTGAGATCGCAGTTGTCAAAGCATGGAATAAACTAGGGCTTATCCCAGATGAGGATGCACAAAAGATCGTTGACAATGCAGGGTTCTCTATTGAACGTATTGACGAGATAGAAGCAGTGACAAGACATGACCTTATCGCGTTTACAACTTCTGTTTCTGAAACACTGGGTGAGGAGAGCAGATGGTTCCACTACGGTATGACAAGCTCAGACACTGTTGACTCCGCTGTTGCTTTACAGATGACAGCTTCACTTAAGATCATTATAGAAGACACGAAAATGATGATGGAGTCAATCAAAAAAAGAGCGATGGAACATAAAATGACATTGATGGTAGGACGCTCACATGGTATCCATGGAGAGCCTATTACTTTTGGTCTTGTACTTGCTGTATGGTATGACGAGATGGCTAGACACTTAGAGAACTTAGAGCAGACTATGGATGTTATCGCTGTTGGACAGATCTCTGGTGCCATGGGTAACTTCGCTCATGCTCCTCTTGAACTTGAAGATTATGCGATGGAAGTACTTGGACTTAAGTCTGCTCCTGCCTCAAATCAGGTTATCCAGAGAGACCGTTATGCCAGACTAGCAACAACACTTGGACTTCTTGCATCAAGTATTGAAAAGTTTGCCGTACAGGTAAGACACTGGCAGCGTACTGAAGTATATGAGTGTGAAGAGTATTTTGCAAAAGGTCAAAAAGGATCTTCTGCAATGCCTCACAAAAGAAATCCAATTCTTACTGAAAACATTACAGGTCTGGCACGTATGGTCAGAGCATACATTACACCAGCTATGGAGAATGTAGCGTTATGGCATGAGAGAGATATTTCACATTCATCGACAGAGCGTTTCTGGTTACCAGACTCTTTCATTACGTGTGACTTCATGATGCACCGTATGAATAATGTAATCGCAAACCTTACAGTCATGCCAGAGAATATGATGAAAAACCTAAACCTTACTGGTGGATTGGTTTTCTCTCAAAGAGTGCTTCTTGAGCTTCCTAAGGCTGGTGTGAGTCGTGAAGATGCATATAAGATCGTACAACGTAATGCAATGAAAGTATGGGAAGAAATCCAACAAGGAAAGTCTACTACAAATGATGAAGGTGAGTCACTTTACCTTCAGTATTTATTGGCTGACGAAGAATTAAGAGAATCATTGTCTGAAACACAAATCAGAGAATGTTTTAACTTTGATTATTATACAAAGAACGTAGATAAAATATTTGCACGTGTCTTTAAATAGATTTATATTTCACACTCTAATCGATTTAGAGTGTGTTACTTTTTTTACTCTTTTTTTCTATAAATAAACCTTATATTTTTCGAAACATCCCACTCAGACAGCCTTTTAAAAACTATCACCAAAGCTTATAAGAAAGATGCCTAAAAATGATACAACTTTTCAAAAATACACAAGGTAAATTTGAGTAAAATCGGATTAATATTTATCACAAAAAAATGAAGTGATACTCAGGACAGGAGCGAATATATGATCAGAGTTGTAAAACGAAATGGTAGAGTAGAAACTTTAGATGTAGCAAAGATTCAAAAGTATACGGCAGCATCAGTAGAGGGACTTGTACGGGTAAGTCAAAGTGAACTTGAAGTGGATGCAAAACTTCAGTTTCGTGACATGATCAGCTCCGAAGAGATACAGCAAACACTGATTAAAACAGCCGTTGACAAGATTGACATTGACAGACCAGATTGGACGTTTGTAGCGTCAAGACTTTTCCTTTATGACATCTACCATAAGGTAACGGGCTTTACCGGATACAACCATTTACGTGAACATTTTGAGCGCGGAGAGAAAGAGGGGCGTATCGTTCTTGGACTTAAAGAGAAGTATGACCTTGATGATCTTAACGATTACCTTAAGCCTGAGCGTGATTTACAGTTTAACTATTTGGGTATCCGTACGCTTTATGACAGATATTTACTGAAAGACCGTGCTGGTGTGCCTATTGAATTGCCTCAACAGCTCTTTATGGGCGTGGCAATGTTCTTGGCACAAAATGAGTTTGACTGTCAAACATGGGCGAAAAAGTTTTATGATATTTTGAGTAAGTTTGAAGTGATGGCGGCAACACCAACATTGTCAAATGCCAGAACACCAAGACATCAACTCAGTTCTTGTTACATTGGGTCAACACCTGACAACATTGAAGGTATTTTTGACGGATACAAAGAGATGGCATTGCTTTCCAAGTTTGGTGGAGGGATCGGTTGGGACTGGTCACTGGTTCGTGGTATGGGTTCATATATCGATGGACATAAGCATGCTGCTGGGGGTATTGTCCCTTTTCTCAAGATTGCCAATGATGTTGCCATTGCAGTTGACCAACTTGGAACACGTAAAGGAGCCATAGCTGTTTACATAGAGCCTTGGCATGTTGACATCCGTGACTTCCTTGACTTGAAGAAAAACTCAGGGGAAGAGCGTCGTAGAGCACATGACCTTTTCCCTGCGATTTGGCTCAATGACCTCTTTATGAAAAGAGTAGAAGCAGACGAGATGTGGACACTTTTTGACCCCTTCGAAGTAAAAGAATTGACAACACTTTACGGTGACGAATTTGAAGCACGTTACATCGAGCTTGAAAATTCTGAGGAGAAGATTACTAGAGAAAGAATCTCAGCGAAGGGTCTTTGGAAAGAGATGCTTAGATCTTACTTTGAGACAGGAAATCCATTCCTTACATTTAAAGATACAGCAAATAAAGCGAATCCTAACAAGCATGTGGGTGTCATCAGAAGTACAAACCTTTGTACCGAGATCTTTCAAAATACAGGACCGAATACATATAAAACACAGTTTACATTTGAAGATGGTTCCGTAGAAGCCTATGATGAAAACGAGATGTTGACTGTAGACAACGGAACGACAAAACCAGCTAAAAAAGTGACAGCCCTTGACAGCCTTAACGGTAAACAGATCTGGATCGTGGACAAAGAGAAAACAGACGGTGACACTGCAGTATGTAACCTTGCTTCTGTAAACCTTTCTAAAGTGCATACGCAGGAAGATTTGGAACGTGTTGTCCCTACCGCGATACGTATGCTTGACAATGTCATTGACTTAAACTTTTACCCACTGGCTAAAGTAAAGAAAACCAATGAGAAGTCAAGATCAATAGGCTTGGGTGTGATGGGTGAAGCACAGATGCTTGCAGAAAAACAGATAGAGTGGGGAAGTCATGAGCACTTCACTAAAGTAGATGAAGTAATGGAATCATTCTCTTACTATACAATTGAAGCATCCAGTAACCTGGCATTGGAAAAAGGTCAGTATCCGACTTTTGAAGGTTCAGACTGGTCTAAGGGTATTTTTCCTATTGACAAAGCAAATGAGAATGCTTGTAAACTTGTTGACAGAGGTGGTCTCTTTGGGTACAGTCATGACTGGCAGGGGCTGAAAGAAAAAGTAAAAACAGACGGTATGAGAAACGGGTACCTTATGGCTATTGCTCCTACAAGTTCTATCTCTATCTTGACAGGTACGACACAAGCTATAGAACCTGTGTATAAAAGAAAGTGGTTTGAAGAAAACCTCTCTGGACTTATCCCTGTAGTAGCACCTAACCTTTCTGCAGATACATGGCAGTACTATACACCCGCGTATGACCTAGACCAGAATGCACTCATTAAAGCAGGGGCTATTCGTCAAAAATGGTTAGATCAAGGACAATCTTTAAATATCTTTATCACACTTGATAAAGCAAGCGGTAAATACTTGAATGAGATCTACATGAATGCTTGGAAGTTTGGATTGAAGTCTACGTACTATCTAAGATCTCAGTCGCCTGAGAGTTCTGGAGATGTGGAAGATCGTTCACAAGAATGTGTGGGTTGTCAATAAATTACAAAATAATTGAGCAGGAACAAGCATGAGCATATTAAATGCATCGATACTATTTACAAGAGCTAACACGGCAAGAGAGCAGTTATATTATATCTCTGGACATGAAGCTCTTTCAGAAGAAGACCGGATTGTGTTTAATGATTTACTCAGAATATTGGAAAAAATGTATATGTCTGACAATACAAGAGAGCAAAGATCTTATTTACAAAAATTTATTTTGTTGAATGCTGATGCAATTCATCAAAAATATATTGAGCTAACTGATGTAGTTATGCTTAAGGATGCTTATGCACTAAAGTAGATATATGATTTGATTCTTGTTCGCAAACTCAGTTTGTGAATGAATACTTTAAAATTTCTTTTTCTAAAACTTTTATCTTTATCTTCTTTATTCCTTTTCTTTTTTTTCATCCGCAAAAAAAGCACGTTGCACGCATAGACAAAAACGAACCCAAAAGATAAAAGTACAAACGGCTAACGCGGAAAATCTGATTTTCTATTTATATATGACTCTTTGGAGTAAATTATTTATCAATTTGTATCAGAAAGTCTGAAAAACCTTTAAAATCGATAGTAAACTACCTAACTCAAAAAATAACCCACTTTAAACTCTTTTTTAACCCATGGTATGGAAAAAATAAAAAAGATGCTTATTATAGCCTCTAGAAAGAGGCCATGTTGATGATAAAATGATGCGTTTTATCATGCACCGCTATAAAACTGTCTTGGTCTGGCAATTTTAGACGTTTTATCTTTTTTAAATTCTATCCATTGGGTTATCCATCCAACGGTTCGTCCTATGACAAAAATTGGAGTGAACATGGTTTTTGATATTTGAAGGGCAGTTAAAATGATGCCGGTGTAAAAATCTATATTTGGGTAAAGATTTCTTGAAACAAAATATTCGTCACTTAATGCAATCTCTTCTATCTTTCTTGCTATAGCCATGAGTTCTGTATCAAGATTGAGCTCTTCCCTTAGTTCATCCTGTAACTCTTTGAGGATTTTGGCTCTTGGATCAAAATTTTTGTAGACTCTGTGACCAAAGCCCATAAGACGAAAATTATCATTGGGGTCTTTTGCTTTTGCTATAAACTCTTCTACTTTGTCAACAGAACCGATGTGCTCAAGTTGAGCGATGACTGATTCATTGGCTCCGCCATGTGCTCTTCCCCAAAGTGCTGAGATCCCAGATGATATGGCCACATAAGGGTGTGCGCCGGTAGAGGCAACACCACGGACTACAGTGGTAGATGCATTCTGCTCATGATCGGCATGCAGGGTGAAGATCGTGTCAAGTGCACGCACTTCAACATCCTTTATCTCTTCATGTCCATCAGAGCAAAGGTGCATTTTACCTCCGGGATAAGCACGTAGCATTGTGAGGAAATTCTCTGTAAAACTTAAGTCTATATCGGGTTGGATAAAAGGAATACCTAGAGAGTGGCGGTATGAAAAGGCTACTATGGTGGGTATTTTAGAGATGATACGATGTGCCATCTCCAGGTACTCTTCTTCTTTGTCCATTTCAATATGATCATTATAAAAGGCAGAGAGTGCGGTAACGGCAGCAGAGAGTGTTGCCATGGGGTGTGCATTGTCCGGAAAAGCGGAAAAAAGATGTCGGAGTCCTTCATGTAAAAAGGTACGGTGCCGTATTTCCAGATCAAAGTCGGTCAGTTCCTTTTTAGAGGGAAGTCGGCTATTAAGAAGGAGAAAACATGTTTCCAGATAGCTATAATTTTTAGCTAAATCTTCTATGCTTATACCACGATAACGTAGTTCACCTTTCCCCCCATCTATAAAAGTAATGGTAGATTCACAGGCTGCTGTAGCGGTAAACCCAGGATCATAGGTGAACATGCCGGAGTCAGAAAAAAAAGTTCGGATGTCTAGGACAGCGGGCCCCCTTGAGGCCTCTAAAATATTGTATTCGTAAATTTTATTTGTGCGATTGTCAGTGAGCGTCATAGTGTTTTTTTTCATGTGACATGTCCTATAATAGAGATTTACAATATGTCTCTACTATAGTGTACGTGTGTAGAATGTGTGTGTATTCAGGGAACCTCTAGCAATAGGTCATACCTACAACATCTCTAGCTTTTGTCTGGGCTAGCACTCTTTACAGACCTAGCCCTAGCTAAGTCGAAAAAGAGTAACAATGCATAGGCGAAAGCTAGTGATGCCCGAATGGTGGGCTTTGCAAACGCAATCTTACACAAAATATTTACAGCGTCTTAGCTTTGGCTAGGACTTGCAAATCTCTTGGACAATCTTACATTTGCAAAAACCCAATGTGGGTGTCACCTATTATTAGATGTCCCCTTTATTTTTTAAAGGGCTTCTTCTGTTAAATCTTTAAGCAATTGAGCCTCATCATATTCTAATCCAAGATACTCAACTACAACTTTGAGGTCTCTTTCGGCATTCCCCAGACATGAGGTTGCCCCCGGACTTGGGGTCATGTTAAAGATGATGCCGCATCCTGGATTAATGGATGCTTCTCCTAACATGAGTTTTTCTTTTTCTTTGTCCAAAACTTGTGGTCTAACACCTCCAAATCCTTTTGCATACTCTATGTCATCTACACTTAATGAAGGTACGATCTTTCGGGCATCCTGTACAAATAATTTTTTATTGATAAAAGGCACTTCAAACAAAAAGTTTTTAAATATGTAGTTTCTGATATCACTGTCCTTAAGTAGATCCCAAAATATTTTTACTATTTTTAAGTCAAAATTTAAGGTTTTCCAAAAATCTAAATAGGTACCCGGCTTAAATCTTTCAAGTTTTGGCAGCATGAGTGCTGTGGGTCCAAACCTTGTTTTTCCTTCTGCTAAAATATCCGGATCACCGTGAAGTGCTGCAAAAGGAAGTTTATTGTTTTGTACCATATAGACTTTTCCATTGAGGAAATGTCCATCTGTCATGTAAAAACTGCCTGCCATAGGCAAGCAGCCCATATGTTTTCCGTAACCCATCTGATGTGCCAAAAAGAGTGAGTGTGCTCCTGCGTCCACTACAACAAAATCAGCAGTATACTGTTCCCCATTAGTCGTTGTGACTTTAAAGGTTTTATCTCCCATCTCTTCAACCTGCTCAACCTGCGAATGGTAAAAAATGTCCGTAATGGCATCAGATGCTTGTTGCGCCTGCAAGGCTAACGCTTCAGACATTTCACCAAAATCCACTGTAGTATATTGGGTGGATGTTCCCATAGCAATGATAGGCTCTGGACGTATCTTTGTTTGTTCTTTGTCTGCATAGACAAGTTTTGGTTCAAGTTCTTTTAGCTTCGCTACATCCCAAAGTTCAAGATAGGGGAAGAGCTCTTTAAATTCATTGTATCTACTTTCGATAAAATGAACTTCTTTTTTCCCCACACCCAGTGCCATTTTTTGATGTGCAAACATGATTTTGTCTTCCAAACCATACTGTAAACAAAATTTCTCTATCATTTTTGCTGTTCTTTTTGTGATTTTTGCTTTTTCCAGGGTATAGTTTGTTTCTATATCGCCTACGTGGATAGTTTGCGAATTACTTGTACCTTTAGAATTTAGGGTAGATAGGGCTTCATATTTTTCAAGTAGACACAGAGACTTTACATCTGTGTATTTTGCCAATTCATAAAAGAGCGCTGTTCCGGAGATTCCGCCTCCGACGATTAAAACATCATAATGTTTGTTTTTCACTGTTTGATTCTCCATGTTGTTTTAAAGTGCTTCTAGTTTCATTGCTAAATCTTTAGCGGTTTTTTCATAATTTCGTATGTCCAATAATCTTTTTTGACCTTTAATACCTATCTCGGAAATGGATTCTTTGCTGAGAGATATGATGTATTCAAGTTTCTCTTTTATATCATTTTGTTCAAACTTGCAAAACCAGGCATCGTTACAATCTGTAAAGATTTTGTTGGTATGTCCGGAATTTGTCATGATACAGGGGATTGCAGAGGAGTAATAGTCAAATATTTTTACAGGAGTGGAAGTATTGTACACAGGATAATCAGGTAAAAGAGCCACCCCTATATCTGCTTTGGCAATGAGGTCAAGCAGTTCATCTCTATTTTTGGCATTATGAATTTCAATATTGCTCTCTATGTTTTTATATTGTTTGATCATTTCAAGTGTATACTGAGGGTCTCTGGTTGAAATACTCAGTTTCCAGCTATCACTTGCCACTTTCGAAAAAGCTTCCAATACAGTTTCAAATTCTCTTACCTTGTCTAAAGTCCCTGCATAAAAAAATCTTTTTTCTTCTCCTTTATGCTGTATGTTCGGATGAAGCATATTTGGGTCTATCCCTGGGGGACAGATAATGGTTTTTGTCGTTACCTTAGGGAAAAATACTTCATGCATACTATGAGAAGTAGGTAAAAATACATCGCACATGTTGATGATCTTTGTTTCAGAGAAGGTTTTAAACTTATCTGTCACTGTATCTAAAAGGGTGTTTTCCCCCTCCGCGATACAACATCTGATCTTTATTCTTCTCTTTGGAGTAGAGAGCCTAAAGGCAGTTTTGTATTGGTATTTGTCTTTTTCTTTAAGTACATGCTTCATGATGTCTATATCATTTCTTACCATCACATAAGCATAGCTGTCAATATGCACATCATTTCTGTTAAGTTCATCAAGAAGTACATCTTTATATCTTGTTGGCATAGTAAAATTATGCTCATTTTTTTGTTCAAAATCAGATTTAAATTCTGTAAAATAGACAATGTCAACAGTTACATATTGACTTAAATACTTTTCAAATAAAGGAGCCATGAAACTATGGTCCATATATTCATCTTGGTCTGTTATATACAATAATTTTTTCATACAAATCCCTCACAATATTTTATTATACAATAAGCATCATGATTTCGCTATAATCCTATCAAAAAAAAGGATATTTTGATGAAAAACCTTGAAAATGTAAGTGTAGAACTAGAAGGCAATAGCTATTTTGACGGTGCAGTCACAAGCCGTACGGTAAATTTCTCTGACGGAAGTAAAAAGACTTTAGGATTTATGTTGCCTGGTGAATATGAATTTGGTACAGCAGCAGCAGAACTCATGGAGATCACAGCAGGAGAGCTGGAGATAAAACTGCCAGGGAGTGATGCATGGGTAAGCATTCAGGGTGGAGAATCTTTTAATGTACCTGCAAACTCTAAATTTCAAGTAAAAGTTTCAACTATCACAGATTATTGCTGTTCTTACCTGTAGACTTCACAATCAGTACACACAAAAAGGCTATAGTAGCAGTATGAAGACCACAGGGGGCTCCTCCCTCCCTTTTTAGCCTCTAGGGTTTTCTAAGTAACTTTTTATTTTATATGGCATCCTGCTTTCCCTGTTTGGATGCCCTCCTTTAAAACAGTACAAAAGTTGCCTTGTCTTAAAAATATAAATCCATCAAAAATAACATTGCAAATATAAAAATGCTTTTCTTTTATGGTTAGTAGGTAGGCAGACTTCACACTTACTTCATACACTGAGACTATACTATCGCCATGAAAGTCATGAATGACTCTTATCCCTTTTTGATACTTCAGACTTTCTAGGTAGCTTTTCACTTTATTTTGCATCCTTGTCTCCCGTAATAGATGCTTATTTCTTTTCAAATATATTTCCCACGAAAAGCTACCTGTAATATAAAATTATTTAATCTCTGCGTCCATGTATATGCATTGTAATGATGATACTGTAGTGTTCGAAAATGTCATCTGTGGTGCGTATAGAAACATAATCGCAATCTTGTAAAATGCGTAGCCATTCATCATGGATTTATTCTAACTAAACAATCAGCCAAAATGTGTATAATGTTTTAAAATAATAGACGAAAAAACTATCAAGGCATACAGATGGAACGAAAAAAAATATACAACCCTGACTCAAAAGAAAAAACAAGCGAACGTAAAATATTTGGTGGAGATCCTACAGGGATATTTGAACTGAATGATATCAAATACCAGTGGGCTTATAACCTATGGGAGATGATGCTAAATAACACTTGGTTCCCTAAAGAGGTAGATATGACCCGTGATGTGAATGACTATAAACACCTCACGGATTCAGAGAAGTCTGCGTACGACAAAGTGCTTGCGCAACTTATTTTTATGGACTCTTTGCAAACCAATAACATTATTGATAACCTTAACCCTTACATTACTTCTCCGGAAGTGAATCTTATCTTGGTGAGACAGGCATTTGAAGAGGCGTTACACTCTCAGAGTTATGCGGTAATGGTAGACAGTATCTCTACAAACTCTGATGAGATCTATGATCTTTGGAGAAGAGATATGATGCTCAAGTCTAAAAATGATGCTATAGCCAACGTGTATGATGAGCTTACAAGTAATCCTACAGATGAAAATATCGTAAAAGCGATGTTTGCCAATCAGATTCTTGAGGGTATCTATTTTTACAGCGGTTTTGCCTACCTCTATACACTGGCACGTTCAGATAAAATGCTTGGAACAGCACAGATGATACGTTTCATCCAAAGGGATGAAGTGACACACCTTCTTTTGTTCCAGAACATGATCAACTCTACGAAAAAAGAGAGACCGGAGCTTTTTACCAAAGAGCTTATAGATGATGTGTATGAAATGTTCAGGTCTGCAGTGAAACTTGAGTGTGAATGGGGAGCCTATATCACACAAGGGCAGATACTAGGGCTTACAGATGATATCATCGAACAGTATATTCAGTATCTTGCAGATAAAAGACTCCATGCAGTAGGACTTGAAAAGATCTATAATGTAGAACATCCTATCAAATGGGTAGATAATTTCTCACAATTCAATGACCAAAAGACAAACTTCTTTGAAGGGAATGTAACGAACTATTCCAAAGGAAGTCTGGACCTTGACGACTTTTAGGTCTCAACATGTTAAGCATGCCTAAAACCATGGAAGTTGTTACACTGCAGCTTCCTTCTCGGAAACGGTATCAGGAAAACCTGGATACACTGCTTTTTCACCTGAAAGAACATCAAGATAAACATATCGTTGTGGCACCGGAAGTCTTTTTGACGGCATTTGATTATGAACATATGGCTACAGCAGCAAAATTTTCGGCCAATGCACTCAAAACGCTGAAAAAAGAGGTGAATGAACAGATCGTGGTGTTCACACTTATCCTTGAAGAGGGTGAGAATTTTGTCAATCAGGCAGTGGTTATTCATAAGCATAAAATAGTACATCGTCAAGAGAAGGTAAAACTCTTTAAACTTGGAGATGAAGACCTCTATTTTCAAGCGGGGAAAAAGAAGAAGATCAAACCTTTTGAGATAGAAGGGGTGAAGTATGCCATACTTCTCTGTTTTGAGTTACGGTTTAAAGAGTTATGGGAACAGGTAGAAGGTGCAGATGTAGTGTTTATCCCTTCAAGATGGGGGAAGCCTCGCAAAACACACTTGGAAGTACTTTCACGTGCACTAGCTGTAATGAATCAATGTTATGTTGTTGTCTCAAACTCTTGTGATGAAGATATGGCAAGCTCATCTTCTATCATCTCTCCTACAGGAGAAGTGACCATGAATGATGAATTAGAGGCAGTAGAGGGAAGCATAGACTTCAGAGAAATTAAAAAAATGCGTCGCTACATAGTGATGGACTAGAGGGATAAAAGAATGCAATTGCTATGTGTACTATTATTGGGATAAGCTCAAAAGCCTTTTTAACTAGATTTTAGATAGAATTCCTGCATTATTTGGGATGAGGGACTTTAATTGATGATAAAAGCGAGACAGCGACAAAATCTTGTTGTAGAGATCGAGAAACACTTTGCATTGGATGAGCATGTCAAAGAGGCATTTCTAGCTGTTGACAGAGAGACTTTTGTTCCCTCACAATTTAAACATCTTGCATACCAGCTTGAGGCACTCCCCTTGGCCGCAAGCCAGTGGATATCTTCTCCTCTGACAGTCGCTAAAATGACACAACATTTAGAGCTTGAAGGCGTTGATTCTGTTCTTGAAGTCGGTTGTGGAAGCGGTTATCAAGCAGCAATACTTAGTAAGATCTGTCGTCGTGTCTTTACCATAGAACGTATCGACGAGCTTCTCAAAGAAGCAAAACGCCGTTTTTCTTCCCTTGAAATGCACAATATTATTACACGTTTTGATGATGGGCAAAGAGGATGGAAACAGTATGCTCCTTTTGAACGTATCCTGTTTTCTGCAACGGCCAAAGAGATACCTGCAGTACTTTTTGAACAATTGGCTGAAGGGGGTATATTGGTAGCTCCTGTGGAAGAGGCTGAAAACTACCATATCATCACACGTTACTATAAGAAAAACGGTCGTATTACTTCTGAAACAATCGAACAGTGTCTATTTGTCCCGGTACTAGACGGTACGCAAAAATAAATTAATACTTTTTATTGCAGTTATAAACCTCTAATACTATACAAATCTCTAAAAAAATGATTTTTATACAATATTTTCAAATTATTATATTATTATATGAATTATCTAATGCTAGGAGAAGTTATGAAAAAATTGATTATGACCAGTTTACTCTGTCTAAGTGTATGTATGCCTTTACAGGTATCAGCACAGTCTTCGCTAGAAAGAGTTGTGACGGATGTTATTTTAGGTGTTTATGATAAACCTCGGTATCAAGATGACAGGCCTTACTATTTTAACAATAACAGATACTACTATGGTGGCGAGTGGAGAAATGGGCAGTATTACTATGAGGGTAGAAGATTAAATGGCGGTCGCTACTATCAAAGAGGATATTATGACCAGCATAGAAAAGACTACAAAAAAAAGTATAAGAAAGAAAAACACCCAAACCATAAGAATGGCTACTACAAGCACAATAAACACTATCTAGGTGAACACCAGCATGACTATTATGATGATCATAAAAAACACAAAAAAAATAAAAGCAATAAAAAACATAAGAAGTAGTTTCTCTCATGCCCAAATGCAGTTTAGGGAAAATAAAAAATTTAACACCCATTAGTATTTTGACAAGCTCGATTCTTGTTAAAATGTAATTCTTCACATTATTTAGGCAGTTCTTAAATACAAGCACAGCTACTACTTTATCTTTTGACAAACATGTAATATAATTTTTTGTAAACCTTTCATAAAACTTATGCTATCATTTACAAAATTGTAAACAGGGATAAATATGGAAAAGTTGATGAAGCCTGCTGAGTATGCACAAGAACTTGGTATCTCAAGACAGGCAGTCTACGCGAAGATCAAGCGAGGTATATTGACAGCGAAAAGTGTAGAGGGTAAACTTTACATCGTAGTTGACAATGATAGTGTACAGGAAACAACCTCTAGTGAAAAAGAGACAACTGCACCTCTAAAAAGGTCTACTGCAACCAAAACTTCTATACCTGCAACAGACAACAAAGACTATAAAGCGTTGTTGAAAGCCAAAGATGAGACTATCTCAGTACTTAAAGGCACTGTCAAAGACCTCAAAAAATCAAATAAACAGATATCTACTACGCTTAAAGGTGAGATAGACTTGATCAAAGAGGCATTTTATGAGATGCGTACACTCTATGTCCATCAGTTAGAGCAAAAAAAGTCACAAGAAGCGATAGAAGTGATCTCTGAAGAAGAGAGTGTGGAGGTCGAAGAAGATCACTGGGTAGGACTTAAAAAGTTCTTCAAACAGCACAAGATCACAAAAGAAAAAGAACAGGCAAAGATCACAAAACGTTTGAAAAAAGCGTATAGATCTGGTGATGAACGCATCATGGGAGTAGAAGATAAACTCAAGGTCAACGCAAACAAAAGCTATAAGGATCTCTTGAAATAATGCAAGTACTTAAAAATTTTTCAAAAGAGTATAGTCTCTTTTTAGCCATTATCACCTATTTTGTGATCAGCAACTTTGAACATACTTTGGTGCAGTCAACTATGGGGAATTTCATAGGTTTTGCTGTTCTGTTCGCAGTGATTATGTATGCAGCGATGTCTGTAGCCCACCATGCAGAGATGCTGGCAGAAAAATTTGGAGAGCCGTACGGGACACTGATCTTGACCATCTCTGCTGTAGTGGTCGAGATAATCATCATCGCTATCATGATGATACATGAGCATAACCCTGTGCTTGCACGTGATACCATCTATGCTGCTATTATGCTTGATATCAATGCCTTACTGGGATTGGCAGCGATCATAGGAGGGATCAAGTATGGAGAACAGCCTTACAATGTGGATTCTTCAAACTCTTATCTCTCCATGCTTCTTGTTGCCATAGGTATCGCTATGGTGGTACCGCATTTCATGGATTCTGCCCATATAGATAACTATATGATGTTTAATGTGGTGATGTTTATTTTGCTCTATATCACATTTACACGTATTCAGGTAGCGTCGCATAAATACTTTTTTGAGTATGAACCTGAAGAAGCTGAAGCATGTGAAGCAGAGGGCAACTGCGATCATCATCATATCAGCGGATGGTATCATAGTGTGAATCTTGTCTTGGCTATCATTACTATTGGGGTACTCTCTGAAGTCTTGGCTATTTTTATGAGCAATACGCTGCAAACATATGGATTGCCTCTCTCTATAGGAGCGGTAGGTGTAGCTATTATTTCTGCTGCACCAGAGCTCATTACGGCTGTACGTGCGGCATTGGATAATCGTATGCAAACGGTTGTCAATATTGCTTTGGGGGCTTCTTTGGCAACCATACTTTTAACCGTTCCCGCCGTGATCCTTGTGACACGCTATATGGGTATGGATCTTAATCTTGCTATTACCCCGGTACAAGGGGTGATGTTGGGGCTGACCCTGCTTGTCAGTATAGTCAACTTCAATGACGGTGAAACCAACATGCTTGAAGGTTTCTTGCATGTGATCTTGTTTGTGGTGTTTGCTTACTTATTGTTTGTTTGACATAATGAGGAAAACGACAATCCCTTGTCGTTTTTAGCTTTAGATCTGTGATACAGAACAATATTTACACTATACAAATAGTCCCACTAATTTGCTCACGACCTCGTCATCTGTGAATATTTTGACAGAACGAATGTCGTAGCGGGCAAAGTGTTCAGCCAGTTTCTCATCATTCTCTTTGAGTTTTGCCAGATACTTTTCTATACTTCTTTGACCAAAATAGGTGTCCATCTGCTTAGCGTCTTGTGGATGAGAGAGTGTGACTTCTCCAAGCTTTTTAGGTACCTCTTCTGCCCTGTCTCTGAGTATGATCGAAATGACTTCGTGTTTTTGTGCCAGCAGGGACAAGTCTACTTCTTCTAAAAAGTCACTCAGAACAAAGACAAGTGAAGGTTTATGAAGTCTTTTGAAAAGGTCTTGTATGGCCGTACTATGTGTAAGTGTACTGTTGAGTAGAGAAGTGTCATAGAGTGTTTGTGAAAATTGTTCTATGTGATAGAGTTGTTTGGTGGGTGGTGTCGCATGGGTCTGGTCTTGCGTATACTGCATCCCTGTAAAGAGATCATTGTTTTGCTGTGCAGCATAGCCTAAGATGGTAGCTACTTCAGTCATCTTCTCCTGTTTAGCATTTCCTGAGCCAAAATAGAGGCTTGCATCCATAAATGCAGCTACTACGATGGAGAGTTCACGATTGGCATGTAATTCTTTGATGTAGGGTAGACCAAGCTTGGCTGAGATGGTCCAGTTTATCTTACGGATGTCATCTCCCCTTTGGTATTCTCTCAATTCTGAAAAATCATACCCCTCTCCATGAAGCTTTGAGAGGTTGTGTCCACTAAGTAAGGTGTAAACTTGGTGTCTGGCTTTGAGTTGCAGTGCTTTGAGGGCTGTATTCATTAAGGTATCGGCAAAGTCTCAATGATAGCAGAGATGATCTCATCTGTATGTATCCCTTTGGCTCTGGCCTCATAAGAAAGGACGATACGGTGACGCAGTACATGGTGGATCACATACCCGATATCTGCAGGACTCACAAATTCATTGCCACGTAAAAAGGCTTTGGCTTTGGCTGCTTTGTAGAGGTCAATGGATGCTCTTGGGCTTGCCCCGAACATAATGTTCTCAGCAATGTCATCCAACCCAAATCTGGCAGGTTCTCTTGTGGCAGTGATGATCTGCACTATGTAACGTTCTAGTTCTTTATCGATATGGATTTTGCTTATTTCTGCCTGGAGTGCATGCAAATCATCTATGCTCAGTACGGCTTGCACTTCACCAAAACTTTTACTTGCGGCTTTACGCATGATCTCGAGCTCTTCTTCTTCAGAGTTGTGTTGTACGACAATCTTCATCATAAACCTGTCCAGCTGTGCTTCGGGGAGTGCGTAGACTCCCTCTTGTTCTATGGGGTTTTGTGTTGCCATAACCAGAAATGGACTGTCAAGTTTAAAGGTCTCTTCAGCAATGGTGACCTGTCTTTCCTGCATCACTTCAAGCAGGGCAGATTGTACTTTGGCAGGTGCACGGTTGATTTCGTCTGCTAAGAGAAGGTTCGTAAAAAGAGGGCCTTTTTTGATGCTGAAGCTATGGTCTTGAGGATTGTAAATCTGAGCACCAATGATATCTGAAGGCAAGAGGTCAGGGGTGAACTGTATACGTTTTGAGTCTAATCCTATGGCACGTGACAGGGCGTTGATGGTGGTGGTCTTTGCAAGTCCAGGTACACCTTCTACAAGGATGTGTCCATCACAAAGCAGTCCTATGAGCAACCCTTCTATCATGGCTTCCTGTCCTATAACGGCTTTGCTTAGTTCTTTTTTGAGTGTGTTTATCTGTTCATTCATATCTGTTCCTCTGCCTCTTGTTTGACTTTGTTCAAATTGATTTTACCATTTCCATATAAAGAAGCTTCCAGTTTCTCTATGCTTGAAGTAAAATGTTTACTGTCTGCTGCGATAAGCACTTGCAGTAAAGCTTTTTCATCTTTACAGTTTTGTATCTTTTGGATCAATGGGTGCTCCTCTTTTTTGCTCTGTTTCTTTTTCCATTTCCAGCTCAGTGCAGTGAGATATCCTGCAGAAAATACTACGAGGTACCCCAATAGTGTGCTAAGCCAAGACCAGTCTTCTTTTAAAACATCTGGTGAGTCTACTTTGTCAACCAAACTATGTGTAGCTACTTCCTGAATATCGAAATGTTGTGAAGGGACTTCAAGTGTGTAGCTTTTTTCTCTTTGAGGGTCAAATGCTTTAAGAACGATAGGAGAGAGTGTAAAACTTTGACTATGCGAAAGCGCCATCGGATAGGTCACAGTACTTTGTGACCCTTTTCTCGTTGCTATAGATTTGACAATAGGCTTTTCAGTAAAGCGTGTAAAGTTCCCCTCTTGTGGGAGGAGTGTATCGATGAGAGGAGGATAGCCTTCCCCTTTAATACTTACATGAAAAGGCAGAGGTTCATAGGCATTAGCTTGATACTTTTTGATGTCGTAGGTTAATGCAAAGTCTCCTACAAGTGCTGTTCCTTCAGGGAGTGCTTTGACCTTGAGCTGTAAAGGAGGCAAATTGATGTGTGTATCTGTCGTTACCAGGCCTTTTACATTGTCTCTGTCTCCAGAAAAACTGTAAGCGACGCTGTCATCGGTGGTGACTTGTTTAAGAAGGCTGAAGGTGATGTTGACATCACCAGATTTTAAAGGGTAGACGAGATAGACATAATGGATCTTAGCATTGTGATAGCTGTCAGTTTCTTTGATGTCTAGTCTTTGAAAAGTGTAATCTTCACTCTTGTCAATACTAAAGTTAAAGAGCAAAACAACATCATGGTTAGTTTGGTTGAGATCAAGGGTAAGCACAACAGCTTCTTTGACATAAGGCGTTGGATGATCGGTATTAAACGAATAGGTAAAATCTTCTGCCTGAAGCGTGATGAAACTTAGGAAAAAAATGAACAGATATAAAGATATTTTACCAAGGTTGTTTTTCACGTATATATCCTTTATTGATGAGCTCATAGACTTTAGAGCCTAGGGGGTGTTGCTCTTGACTGTCATCACTTATAAGTTGGCTCTTTTCCTGTTCTTTTTGTGTCTGGCTCTCTCCGCCTCCGCCACTTCCTGAACTCGGCTCATCTTCGCTTTTTGACTCTTCGCTCTCTTCCTGCGATTCACTTTTACTGGAAGAGGAGTCTTGTGATTTAGGATGAGCGATACCCAGATCTGCACTTTTTTGATCACTCAGAAGCGCAACCAGATGCAGATTATGTTTCGCATCCGGATCTTCACCCAATTGTAATGCTTTAGTATAGTAAATTTTGGCTTTATCATACGATTCCAGCATGGCATAGGCATTGGCGATGTTGTAGTAGAGCTGTTGCTTGATGTCTGGTGAGGTAGAGCGAATAGATTTGTAGGTTTGGATCGCTTTTTTAAAGGCGCGTTGTTTGTAGTAGGTATTTGCCAGCACCATTTGGCTTTGCAAGGAACGGGTTTTTATCTGTTTTAGCTGTCTTTTTGTCTCATTAAAATCAGCCCCTTGGTAACTTTTGTAAGCACGATTTAAATGGTAGTTGTCAAGCATAGAGGCTTCGGCGTGCACCCCTAAAAGAGTAAAGAGTATGAGCAGGTATTTGACAGCACGTGTATGGACCATAAAGAACAACAAAAGAGCTAAAATTAGAGGTATTTGATAAAGCTCCAGGTAATTCCGTTGCATCTTCTCTACTCTTTGTGCTTTGTTGGCATTGTTTTGCAGGGCATCGTTGATGTTATCTGCTGTTGCTTTAGGTGTATTTGAAGCAGTAAAGTAAGCACCTGAGACAGAGGATACCAGTGATTCTAAAAGAGGGTTGACGCGAGAAATGACAAGGTTGTCTTCTTTGTCTTTAAGCAGGTTTCCGTCTTTGTTTTTGATGGTCGTTCCCCGTGTGGTTCCCAGTGCCAATACAGTTAAAGAGATATTGGCATTCTGTACAAGGGTTGTGAGTTTTCCGAGTTTCTCCTCTTCTCCTCCGTCTGACATGAGTACAAGGTTTTTATGTCTCATCTTCATGGAGGCAAGTTTCTTAAAGAGTTTTTCCAGAGAGGTCCCTTTTGTGAGGATAAACTCCGGATTTAGATTTTCAAGTGCAACATTGATGAGTGCATGATCTGTGGTAGGGGGAGAGAGTAGCAGAGGATTCGTTGTAAAGGCAATAAGCATGATGTTGTCAGCAGGATTTGCCTGCAGTAATGCAGAGATGGTCTCTTTAGCAAAGTCATAACGCGTAGGGCTTATGTCTGTGGCTTTCATAGAGTACGAAACATCCAGGGCAATGATAATGTCTTTGGCTTCTATGCTCGATTCTTGTAGGGTCTCTTCCTGTACAGGGCGGGCGAGTGACAGCACGATAAGCATAAGGATGATGAGATGTACCACGTGCATCACTTTGCGTGAACTGCCCCATAAGAGTAAAGCCAAAGGGAGAAGTAACCATAAAAAGCTTGGATAGAGGAGTGTCATATTTCACCCCTTTTTGACCAGAGTACCCAGACTAAAAGCAATATAAATACTAAGGCTAAAGGGTAGAGAATGAGCAGCCTTTGGTTGAGGTAGTTTTCGCTTCTTATAGCGCTGGGTTCCAGAGCATTGATCTCTTTGTATATGCCTGAAAGGGCTTTTGCTGAAGAGGCGGCATAATTTTTGGCGCCACTTTGTTTGGCAATGGTCTCAAGCAGGGACACATCATAATCAGATTTTTTTCCTATCCCTATGGTATAGATCTTGATGCCTAACTCTTTGGCTTTTTTAACAGCCTCTTTGGGTGAATGCTGTCCTGCATTATGGTATCCGTCTGTGAGCAGGATGATGGCTTTATTCTTAGCCTCACCATAAGAGAGAGTACGGATGGACTGCATGAGGGCATCCCCTAAAGCCGTACTTTCTCCTGCAAGTCCGACATTGGTCATTTCAAGCAGATAAGAGAGTGACTCGAGGTCATAAGTGAGAGGCGAAGCAGTATAGGCAAAGGTACCAAAGACGACAACCCCCATGTTGTCATCAAAGCGTTTGGAGATGAAGTCCTTGGAGAGTTCGGTGATTATATCATATTTGGTTTTCATGCGATCTTTGACTTGAAACCCACTTTGTGCCATAGATCCGCTCGCATCGATAGCCAAAATGAGGTCACGTCCTTTTTTGTGTTGATCAGAACTCTCATCATAGACAAAAGGTTTTGCAAGGGCAAAGACCATCAGTGTAAACAGTCCCATTTTCAGCCAAGGTTCCCAACTTAAAAGAGGGCTCTGTCTTGTGATCCATGACAACTTGGGAAAATAGTAGGGTTTGCTATACTGTTTACACCAGAGAAAACAAGGTAACAGTAAAAGTAGAACCAATAGGTATGGTGAACCAAATGTGAAATGCATATAGACATTCTAACACTTCTATGGTTATTTTAGTATAATAAACCATGAATAAATTACTTATAATCACACTTTCGATACTACTGGTCCTCTTGCTCACGATATCGGGCCTCTCTCTTTTCATTTTCAGTCCAACGGGTAACACTATGTTAAAACCCTATGTCAAGGAAAAACTGGCAGAGAAGATAGGATTGCCTGTTGAGATCAAAACCTTCAGACTTGAGGCTGGGACATCAAACTTAGATTTTGTCATTGATAAGCAAGCCCTGGTCAATGTAGAGTCACAGTATAACTTATGGAGCCAGTCGTTTGAGGGGATGTATCATATCAAATCGGACACATTTACGTATGATGATGTAACGCTCAAAAAGGCAGATATTCAAGGGAACTTTAAAGGTGTGGCAGAAGATATCTACATAGAGGGTAAAGGTAGCGCTCTGGATGCAAAGGTAGATTACCGTTTAAATGTCATCGATAATGAAGCTCAGAAAATCCTGGTTAATATGAAAGGTGCACAGCTTGCAGAAGTGTTACAACTCTATGGACATCCTGCTCTGGCTGAAGGAAAGATAGATGTAGAGATCAATATGCCTGATATAGGTGAACATACGGCAATCGGATATGGGCATATTGTATTAGACAAGGCCTATTTCAACCGTAAATTGGTCAAAGAACTTTACGACTACGCCCTTCCTGACAAAAGTTATGTCTATGGAACGATAGATGCGAATTTGGAGGGAAAAAATATTAAACTGTTAGGTGATGTTCAGAGTAATCTCTTTATGTTGCAGATCAAAAATGCTTTAGTGAATATGGCTTTCAATCAATTCACAGCAGAGTACAGTTTAGATGTGAAGGATATGCGTATATTGACAAAAAACAAGCTGGCCGGACCTTTAAAACTGGATGGAACAGTGGTGAAGAAAGATAAAAAGGTACGTGTGACAGGTACAAGCAACTCTTTGGGAGGAGCACTTCATTTTACGAAAGAGGAAACAACGCAAATAACCTTGGAAAAGCTTGCTCTTGAGAAGATCCTGCCGTTATTTAAAAAACCTGCCTATGCAAAAGGTGAGGTGAGCGGTACTGTGGAACTGGATAAGGAAAATAAGAAAGAGGGGACATACGCATTGCGTATTGAAAATGGTGTCTTAACCTCTAAAGCTATTGATAAGATGTCCCGTTACCAAATTCCTGAGAAAAATGCCTTTTTCTTGGAGTCCAAAGGAAAAATAGCCGATAAAAAACTCACAGCAAACGCCACAGTCTCTTCAACATTGGCAGATGTGAAACTTACGGACCTGGAGTATGCTCTTAACGAGAAAACTCTTGTCTCCCACTATGCGTTACTGTTGCATGACATGAATGCTTTGATCCCTAAATCACAACTGGCTCAAGGGACTTCTGCGAGTGTAGAAGGTGAACTCAAGTTTAAAGACAAACTCAGTATCTCCGGGGACACAAAAGGCTTGGGTAACAAGTTAGCCTTTTCTTATGACAGTAAAACAGTCAAAGTGGATGCTTCGCAACTGTTTATCGAGAAGATACTGGCATTAGCCGGTGTGCCTGTGTACGCTAAAGGAACGATTGACAGTAAAATAGTTTTAACAAACCTTACCCCATCGGAAGGAACATTTACGCTTAAAAGTACCGATCTTGTGACGGAGCCTGCTGAGATGAAAAAACTGATAGGCGATGCGTTAAAAGTCAATGTCGCATTAGATACATCAGGAACATTCAAAGAGGGTAAAGGATATATAGATACAAAAATAAAGACTTCCTTAGGGGATATTGTCCTTGACAACATCGTGGTTGATACACAGAAAAAGACCCATAAAGGTACCTATACCCTTGATATCCCAAGCTTAAAAGAACTCCAAAAAGTGATAGATAAAAAGCTTTATGGCCCTCTTGTGATGAAAGGAGAATGGTCTAAAGATAAGATGCTAACTGTAACAGGAGAGACAGGTACCTTGGGAGGGAAAATAAGCTCTACGTTAGTAGGAGATGACCTTCGCACTACTATAGATAATGTACCATTGGAAAATATTTTGGGGATGTTGGGACACAAGCAAGATTTTCTTGGAAAAGCATTTGGTAAGGGGAAATACAATCTGAAGAAGAAATCAGGTGTAGTAGATCTTGACATTGCTTCCTTCCAGATAAAACCAAGTTCCACAACCAATACGATAAAAATGGTCATAGGCAAAGACCCAGCACGCGTCATGTTCTCTTCTACAAAATTTCATGCTGACATTAAAGGGAAGATCACTGACTACACGCTGCATGCAAAAGGCTCACACAGTAGCATCGACATCACGGACGGTAGGGTCAATAAAATCAATAACACCAATACGGCTAAGTTCAAGTTTGTGTATGAAAAGTATACAGTACATGGAAAGATCAAAGGGACGATAGATGATCCAAAGGTAACCATTGATACTTCGGCGATACTTAAAGATAAAATAGACGATCAATTACAAGAGAAGATCGAAAAAGCACTGGGAGGAAAAGCAGGAGACTTTTTAAGAGGTTTGAAATTTTAAAAGAGAGTAATTATTTTATTGATAATTACTCTCAATTTAATTCTTCTTTAAGAAAAGGTTGACTATACTGCAGCAAATTCAGTTAAGTGATAACAGTTATCATTTATGTAAATTATAATACTCCATAAGGAAACCATGTGGAACAAATAACCATTGCATTGGCAGGACAACCCAACGTAGGGAAAAGCTCACTGATCAATGCTATATCAAATGCCACACTTAAAGTAGGTAACTTTTCAGGTGTTACAGTAGATAAAACAGAAGTAGAATTTAAGATTTGTGATGAAGTGACCTGTAAAGACTATGAAGTACATATCATTGACCTTCCCGGGGCATACTCTTTAACTGAATACACTATAGAAGAGAAAGTGACGAAAAGCTTTTTGCAAAGTGATGAGTATGATATCATCGTCAATGTCGTAGACTCTACCAACCTTCAAAGAAATTTATTGTTTACAACACAACTCCTTGAGACGGGTAAAAAAGTAGTTGTAGCACTTAATATGGATGATGAAGCGCAAAAAGAAGGTATAACCATAGATGAGAAGCAACTCTCAGCCATACTTGGTGTACCTTGTATAAAAACGTCTGCATCACAAAAAACAGGTGTTGAAGCGCTTAAGGCAGCCATCATTGAAGTGTATGAAGCAGAGGAGACAGGGGCAAAAGTCATCTATAGTGACCCTATAGAAGAAGAGATCGAGACCATTGTTGCATTTTTAAAAGAGAAAAAGTATAAAAACACACTTCCTTATCGTCAATTGGCAGTAAGATTATTACAGGAAAATGTAGATGTGTATAAAAAAATGCATAACGAACCTATCTGGATAGAGATGCTGCCTATCGTCAGAGAAGGGCTTAATCATCTCTATCTGCACAATAACACCAAAGACTTGGATGAGATCTTTGCGGATGAACATTTTGCTTTTGCAAAAGGAGCAAAGATGGAAGTAATGTCTGTGACAGGTATGAAAGCTAAAAACCTCACACAAAAGATAGACAATCTTCTGATCAACAAAATTTTGGGGATTCCTCTCTTTTTGTTCTTTATGTGGACCCTGTTTCAGCTTACGTTTGAGTTAGGTTCTGTACCTATGGACTATATCGATGCCGCTTTCGGATGGCTTGGTGAACAGGTTAAATTTGTATTAGGGGAAGGTGAGTTAAGCTCACTGATAGCAGATGGAATGATAGCAGGTGTGGGAGCAGTACTCATGTTCTTACCTAACATCCTCATACTCTTTGTAGGTATTGCCCTGCTTGAGACCACAGGGTACATGAGTCGTGTGGCCTTTTTACTGGATGGATTTTTCCATAAGTTTGGGCTGCATGGTAAAAGCTTCATCCCCTTAGTGACAGGGTTTGGGTGTTCCGTACCGGCATATATGGCTGCACGTACCCTTAAAAATGAAAAAGACAGACTGATCACACTTTTTATCATAGGGTTTATGAGTTGTGGCGCAAGACTGCCTATCTATGTACTTTTTGCAGGGGCATTTTTTGGCGAAGAACAAGCGGGAAATATCTTGTTCATTATTTATATCTCAGGTGCTGTCTTAGGACTGTTTGCAGCTAAAGTGCTTAAGCTGTTTGTCTTCAAAGGGGAAGATGAACCATTTGTGATGGAGATGCCAAAATACCGTATGCCTTCACTCAAGCTCATCTGGCACACAGTGTATGGTCAGGCAAAGTCTTACCTTAAAAAAGCAGGTACATTCATTTTGGCGGCTTCTGTACTTATCTGGTTTGCAAGTAACTACCCCAAACATACGGCACTTAAAGCGCAGTATGAAACCAAGATAGAACAAGCAATCAATAATGAAGTAAAAAGTGAACTGAGCAATGAACTGGCATTAGTCTTACTCGAACAGAGTTATCTGGGGAAAATAGGACATGCTTCTGAACCATTTTTTGCACCACTTGGCTTTGACTGGCGTATGGCGGTAGCTCTTGAGGCGGGGCTGGCAGCCAAAGAAGTAGTTGTTTCTACGCTGGGTGTACTTTATGCACTGGGTGATGAGGTAGATGAAGGAAACGAAGGGCTCATTGCACAGATAAAAGCAAACATACCGTTTGCGGCAGCTATAGCATTTATCGTATTTGTAATGATCTATCTGCCTTGTTTAGCTGCATCAATGGTCTTTGCGAAGGAAGCAGGAGGATGGAAGTATCTGGTATATTTGTTCCTCATGACCTCTGCTACGGCGTGGGTATTAAGTTTTATAGCGTACCGTGTGACGCTAATGATTACAGGAGTGTGAGATGGTGTTAAGTGATTTACATAAAGGTGACAAAGCAGAGATTGTTAAGATTCATGCAGACAAAGCATTAAAAGACAGATTGACCTCTTTTGGTGTGATGCGTGGGGAAGCACTGCTGATCAAGGGGTGTTCTATTGCCAAGCAGACCATGGAGATAGAAGTAGGCTCAACGCTTATTGCATTGCGTGCAGATGAAGCAAGCAAAATAGAAATAGAACAAATAGATAATTAAAATTTGAGTAAAAAGCATAAACAAGGAAATAATGGGCTCATTATTTATAATGACTCAGTCAACTTTTCAGCAATCTACTCTGATGTTGAGAAGGAAGATCTGGCCTTTTAAAACCTTAGGATATTTGCAAATTACAGATTTTAAGGATTATGTCTAAGCTATGAAAATAATTTTGTATAAATTTTTTGATATACTCTTGTATGACGAATGATGAAATGGAAGGTCAATGAAAAGAATAAAATATAGAGTTAGACATTTATGTATAAGCCTCGGGCTTATTTTTACTTCTATCTTCACTCAAGGTGTACATGCAAATACCAATTTGGGATTTCATGAAGTTGCATCGACAGTGATGATCGATGCACTGCAAAAAAAGCCTCCAAACAGCTTCTTAAAACAATTATATACACGTCTTTTTTTTGTCCCAGTATGGATAGATGAGGATTCTATTTCTTCTTTCAGTAAAGAACTTTTTAAACAAATCAGAAAAGATAAAACCCTTGAGACTACTTCTGAACTCTATCAGTATGCTGCTCGTTTAGAACAAAAAGCCCGAGATATTTATGCTTTAAATGGCACAGTGTCTCAGAAAGTAGCTCTTGAATTTAAAATCTCACAACTCTATAAAGGGTATGCAGATTATACGCTGTATGGAAGCATTAACTGGGGCGCATTTAAAGACAGACTCTATAATCTTAAAGCACAAGATATACATGCAGCGTGGGTTACACATAGACCTAAATTTGGTCCACTGTCACTCGTTGAAACTGCAGCGATGAGTGGTAGCTTATCAGAACTGTTTGCCCAAGCAACACCTAAAGAGTATCGTTACAAAGAACTTCGAGAGTCTCTTATCAAGTACTTAGAACTGCAAAAAAATGGCGGATGGCCATCCGTGTCATTTAAAGGGACATTGAAACCAGGTGAATCCCATGAGGTTGTCCCCCACTTAAGAGAGAGGCTCCGTATTACAGGAGATTACGGTACTTGTAGCAGCAAGGAAGTAAATCTCTATGATACATGTTTAAAAGAGGCCATAGTCCATTTTCAGAAACGCCATGGGCTGGAAGATGAAGGTGTTATAGGTAAAAAAACTATGTCCGCTCTCAATGTGCCGATAGAAAAGCGAATCGAACAGATGCGTTTAAATCTTGATCGTATCAAATGGCTCCATGAACGTAATGCAAAACGACACATCATAATCAATATTCCTGCATTTACACTCTTTTTTGAAGAAGACAATGCCTTGCGTCTACAAATGAAGGTGATCACAGGGAAAAGAAAAAACCCTACACCTATTTTCTCTAACACTGTACAAACGATTGTTCTGAACCCTCACTGGAACGTACCTAAGAGTATTATCCAAAAAGAGATGATCCCTAAGATATTTAAAGACCCTAATGCAATGGTAAAAGAAGATATAGAGATACATACAGGCTGGGGGAAAGATGCAAGAAAAGTAAGTGCCAGTTCTGTGAACTGGGGGCAATACCGTTACAGTAAAACTGTGCCATATCGTTTTGCCCAAGTCCCAGGCACGACAAATGCCTTAGGAAAGGTAAAGTTCCTTTTCCCTAACCCATTTCATGTGTATATGCATGACACACCGGCTAAAAGCCTTTTTAAGAGGAATGTCAGAGCATTCAGTCACGGATGTATCCGTCTTTCTCAACCCATAGAACTGCTGGAAACATTTTCTACCTTTAATGACACAGTAGATTTTGAGAAGGCACAAGAGAGACTCAAGAGCACGAGAAAAGAGTTTTTGACTTTAACAGATAGGGTCCCCGTGGACGTTGTTTATTTGACTGCTTATGTAGATTATGATGGAGTGCTTCAGTTTAGAAATGATATATACGGCTATGACAATATGCAACTTCAGTCTTATAGAAAATGGTAATGGCTTTTAAGTATGCTATTGTCCTTACGGGAAGTATCGCTACGGGGAAAAGTTCGACAGTAAAACTGCTTGAGGCTTCGGGTTTTCATATCATAGATGCCGATAAGATCGCCCATCAGATTCTTGATGAACAGCATCAGGCAATAGCGGATATGTTTGGTGAAGAATGTGTGAAGGAAGAGAAAGTAGATAGAAAAGCTTTAGGGGCCATTGTATTTGCTGATAGCAGTAAACGTAAAGAACTTGAAGCATTGCTTCATCCGCTTATCTATGAGGAGATCGAACGTCTCTCTATCGATCAGGACAGATTGGGAAAGCCCTATTTTATTGATATTCCTCTCTTCTTTGAGGGTGGAAGGTATCCTATCAAAAAATCGTTAGTGGTCTATACAACAAAAGAGCAACAGCTTGAACGTCTTATGCAACGTGAGGGCTACACTAAAGAGGAAGCACTTAATCGAATAGAGACACAAATACCTGTAGAACAAAAACGTAAGCTGGCTACCTATGTTATAGATAATAGTGGTACACTTACGCAATTAGAAAAAGAATGTGAACGTGTAAAAGAGGAGATACTTAATGACAGTGACTAAATATTCAGCCAGCGGTAATGATTTTGTAATGTTCGTGGCACAAAAAAAGGCTGATAGATCAGAACTTGCCAAAAAACTCTGCCATAGACAAAATGGTGTAGGAGCAGATGGTCTTATAGTCGTTTTGCCACATCCTAAATATGATTTTGAATGGGAATTTTATAATGCAGACGGGAGTGTTGCAGATATGTGCGGTAATGGAAGTAGAGCGGTAGCCCACTTTGCGCTGGAAAAAGGTATTGCCAAAGACAATAAAGCAGAGTTCCTAACTGGAGCAGGTGTGATTCGTGCTACCATTAATGGTCTCTATGTGGTAAGTGATATGGTCCCTCCAGAGATCATCAGTAAAGATGTAGAAGAGTATGGAGAACATTGGTGGCTGATCAATTCAGGTGTGCCCCATCTTATTGCAGTACGTGACAACATTGATGACTTTAACATAGAAGAAGCACGCGTTTTACGTCACAAGTATAACTGTAATGTGAATATTTGTATGGTGAAAGATGATGTTTTGTATGTCCGTACTTATGAGCGTGGCGTGGAAGATGAAACATTGGCATGTGGAACAGGGATGGTAGCGTGTTTCATCCGTAACCACAAAGAAGGAAAGGTCTCTGATAAGGTGAAAGTACATCCCACAAGCGGAGAGGAACTCTATGTGAGCTATGAAGAGGGTGTTTACAGGTTTGGAGGCAAGGTAACTAAGACGTTTGTTGCTGAGACCTTGATATAATGTATCTGTTATTTTAAAGAGGAAATTATGAAATATTTATCTATTTTTATCATCGCTACAGTCAGTCTCTTCTCCAATGATTTTAATCAAGCTGTAGAAGACTATAGCAATGGCGGTTACATCAAAGCACTGAATACCTTTTATTCCTTGGCTAAAAAAGATGATGCAAAAGCACAGTACAATGTTGGGCTTATTTATGCGAATGGAAAAGGGGTACAAAAAGATCTTGCCAAAGCAAAAAAGTGGTATGAAAAGGCGGCAAAACAGGAGAATGCCCCTGCACAGTATAATTTAGCAAAACTATATCATACGGCTGGAGAAACCGATGCCCATGGGTATGAAAAAGCAAGATACTGGTATGAAAAAGCAGTGGAAGCTGGCATCATGCAAGCCTATAACAATCTTGCCTCTTTATATATGGAAGGTAAAGGGGTAAAGCAGGATCAGCAAAAGGCATTTGAACTCTTTCAAAAAGCAGCAAGTATGGGTGACAGTTCTGCACAGGTAAATGTAGCAGTATTGTATGCATGGGGAGAAGGTATCACACATGACAAAATGAAAGCGTATGACAACTTCAAAAAAGCATTAATTTCAGGTAAAAGCGAAGCGAGTGAATATCTCGATAAACTCTGTTCAGAGAGCGCCTGGGTTTGCCAGGATTAAGTCGCCTCATTTTTAAGTATCTGTTAGCTATACTTCCAACCTATAACAAACTGTGCTCGATTAACTCAGCGGTAGAGTGCCTCCATGACATGGAGGTGGTCACAAGTTCGAATCTTGTATCGAGCACCATTAACTCCTCCCATAAAACGTATCTTTTCCAAGACTTGTCGTAACTCCCCATATTGAAATGTATTTTGTATCGCATGAAAGTATTTGACATAATTTGACATTTTTATGATATAGTATTCATGTTGAATTAATTAAGAGGGGTTGTTTTGGGACTATTTGACTTTCTAAAAACGAAAGATACAGTACCTTATGAAAAGATCTATGGAGAGTTAAATGCCTTCACAGAAGCTTCTCTTGCCATGCCCAAAATGAATAATCCATTCCTGCTTGATGATAAGAGCAAGCACCCAATGATCTTTGGTTATTTTACAGGAGTCCTGGACCATATTGCCAAAGCTTATGAACTCAATGAGAAAGATAAACTTAAAATACACACCCAGTACTTATCAAAAAATTTTGCAGATAATAATGAAGAAGATGCCAAAGCATTAGTAAAATACTCTACTGAGATCAGGAAAACAGATGAGGGTTGTCATTATGCGTTAAGAGGCAAACTTGCTATGAAAAAATGGGTAGCAGGGGGACCAATGGCTGCATATGCACCTATGGGATTGGTAAAAATATTAAACGATTAAGTATGCTCTCCGAAAAAATATCCACCTTTCACTTTTCGACTTCTCTATATTAATTTCTTTCTATCCAACTTTTAGCTATAATAATTGCATTTTTAACGCAACATTGTAGGTTGCGATAACACAAAGGGTTAATTTGAGCGAAAATCTTATTGGTTACATAGATGACCAAGGCAATATCATAGATACACAGAGTGCAGGGGAAAACTGTACAGCAACACCCATAGAGTATGACAACTCTGAAGCATCTTTAGAGATAGTACGTCACTCGACAGCACACCTTATGGCACAGGCTATCACAGAACTTTATCCTAACTCACAGTTTTTTGTGGGTCCAGTAGTAGATGAAGGGTTTTACTATGACTTTAGAGTAGATGAGAAGATAGGGGAAGAAGACCTTAAACCCATCGAAAAGAAGATGAAAGAGCTCATCAAGAAAAAGTACAAGATAGAGAAGTACGAGATGAGTAAAGCAGAAGCTTTAGAAAAGTTTGCAGAGGATGACTTGAAACAAAAAGTAATGTCTCGTATCACAGATGATACGATGTCTATCTACAAGCAAGGTGAATTTGAAGACCTATGTCGTGGACCTCACGTGCCGGCACTTCGTTTTTTGCATAACTTTAAACTCACACGTGTAGCAGGTGCATACCTTGGCGGTGATGAAAATGCTGAAATGCTTACGCGTATCTACGGTATTGCTTTTGCAGACAAAGAAGCACTTAAATCACATATGACGATGCTGGAAGAAGCCAAAAAACGTGACCACCGTAAGATAGGTAACGAAATGGACCTCTTCATGTTTAATGAAGAAGCAGGAGCAGGCCTTCCTTTCTGGTTACCAAAAGGTGCAAGACTGAGAAATAAGCTTGAAGCGATCTTACATAAAGCACACCGTATGAGAGGCTATGAGCCTGTACGTGGTCCTGAGATACTCAAATCACAGATGTGGCACACTTCAGGGCACTTTGCATGTTACGGTGAGAACATGTACCTTACTACAGTGGATGATCAAGAATATGGATTGAAACCTATGAACTGTATCGGGCATATCCAGATTTTTAAGGCTGCAGGAAAAAGTTATAGAGACTTGCCTTTACGTTATTATGAATACGGAACGGTACATAGACATGAAAAATCAGGGGTACTTCACGGATTACTGAGAGTGCGTGAGTTTGCTCAGGATGATGCGCATATCTTCTGTACACCAGACCAGATAAAATCGGTTATTTTAGAAGTGGTTGAATTTGTTGATTCAGTGATGAAGCTCTTTAACTTTGACTATACAATGGAAGTTGCGACCAAACCGGAAAAAGCCATTGGTGATGATGATGTATGGGAATTGGCGACAGACGGAATCAAAGATGCATTGACTGAGAATAACTTGCCTTATACTATCGATGAGGGTGGCGGAGCATTCTACGGACCTAAGATCGATGTGAAGATCACAGATGCACTTGGACGTAAATGGCAGTGTGGTACGGTACAGGTAGACTTCAACCTCCCTTCCCGCTTTGATGCAGAGTATGTGGGTGAAGACAACGAACGCCACAATCCAGTGATGATACACAGAGCCATTTTAGGTTCATTTGAGCGTTTCATCGCTATCTTGACTGAGCATTATGCAGGAGAGTTTCCTTTCTTCTTGTCACCAGTACAAGTGATCTTTGTACCGATTGCAGATACGCATGTCGAATATGCCAATAAGCTTAAGGCTGAGCTTCTTTATCAAGATATCGATGCAGATGTGTATGACAAGAATGACTCTCTTAACAAACGTGTACGTAACGCGGAAAAGCAGCGTGTACCGTACGTAGTCATCATCGGAGATGAAGAAGTAGCAAATAAAACGGTAGCAATCCGTGACAGAAGAGCCAAAGAACAGTATAATCTTACACAAGATGAATTTATGGTAAAATTAACACAACAACTTCAAGAAGGTAAAATTTGAGTAAACAACACGATAGAAACAGAGGTCGAAAAAAACCTGATGATACCATCATGAATGATGCTATTAGAATCAATGAGCTTAGAGTATTAGGTGACGATGGCGAACAGTTTGGAATCATTTCTAAAGATGAAGCGATGAAAATTGCAGAAGAAAAAGGGTTAGACCTTGTTCTTATGTCCCCGGATGCAAAACCTCCTGTTGCTAAAATCATGGATTACGGGAAACACAAGTACGAACTTGAAAAGAAGAAAAAAGAAGCAAGAAAGAACCAAAAGATCATAGATGTTAAAGAAGTAAAATTTTCTTGTAAAATCGCTGAAAATGACATCAACTACAAAGTAAAACATGCCAGAGAGTTCTTAGAGAAAGGGAAGCACGTAAAACTTCGTGTTTTCCTTAGAGGACGTGAAATGGCAAACCCTGAATGGGGTGTAGATGTTCTCAATCGTGTCTGGCCTATGCTTGAAGATCTCGGGAATCTAGAAAGTAAACCTTCGCAAGAGGGACGTTACATCAATATGTACGTAACACCACTTAAAAAATAGGTTTATAGTACCTAACCTTCTGCTGGATATTTAACGCTGTACCATTAGTACAGCTTTTAAATCTCCAGCGTAATCTCATGCACTATAAACCTATTTAATTCAATTTTAATCTTCTTTGTGCGATTCTGAATTGCGTTCCTCACGTGCACTGAACTTTAGTTCTTAATCTCATAATGCAATTTTAAACCCTCACTCGTCATCACAAATCCAGATATAGTAATCTTTCCCTCATGTACCAGGTTATGATGCTTTTTACATAGAGGGATGAGGTTGTATTTATGGTTTTTGTGGAAGTGGTCTATCTGGCCTTCTTGATTTGCCTGCTTCTGTTCAGCGATATGATGGACATCTTCTACACTCTCTTCACATAGGGCACACTTGCTTAGGTAAAGGTTTTTATTATATTTACTACTTTTTTGTCTGCGTAATTTTTTAATGTCACTGCCACCATGATTCAGGTTCTCTCGTATGCTTTGTGCCATTTGGAGAAATTCACTGTCCATATGTAATGACTTTGCAAATTCCAGTCCGTAAAGACTGTCTCCCATCCCTAACTGCAATACACGGTTATAGATGAGGGTATCATTACTTTCATCATACTTGATACCCAAATGCAAGAAGATAAGATGTTTCAGGTTTTGCAGCTGAAGAATGCTTCCTAGCTGGTGTAAGTGCGTAGCAAAGATAAAGGTCGATCTCAATGAGATAAGCTTTAAAATAGCACTTGAAACGATGGCAAGAGCAGATTCTGTTTCTGTCCCTTGGCTTATCTCGTCACCCAAGACCAAAGAGCGTTCATCTGCACGGTTAAAGATGTTTTTGAGCTCCATCATTTCAACTGCAAAGGTTGACAGCCCTTTGTAAAGGTTGTCTTGTGAAACGATACGTGTAAAGAGTTTGTCATAGAGTCCAAAACGAAGTTCCACTGCAGGTACAAAAAAACCAGCCTGTGCAAGTACGACTGAAATCCCTATACTTTTCATCAATGAGGATTTTCCTGAAGAGTTGATACCATACAACAGTGTACCTAAGACATCTTCCCCATCACTGGCATTGAGGGTAATGTGATTATGTGTTGTACCATTGTTCGCTCCTAAAAAAACATCATTAGGAACATAGATACCTCTCTCATCATTAGATTCTATAATGGGATGGCGCAGTGCAGTCGCTTCATAGAAATTACCCTCTTCTAGAATCGGACGGGATAGGTTCATCGTTTTGGTACATTTGGCATTGGAAATAGCCACATCTATGTTCGCTATAAAGACGATGAGTTTGTCAAGAAGTAATGAAAACCTGTTTTCAAGTAGATCAAGACTCTCTATGTAGCGTTGTTTGACGAGTGAGACAAGTTTGATCTGGGATGTTTCGTAGTTTCTCGTGATCTCTTCAAAGAGAGGAGCCTGTACTTTGACAGCATTTTTTAAGTACTTGTAGTGAAAATCTTTAAAAAAGTGATGCTCGTTGTCAATGGTGACAAAAGAGTCTTTGAGAGACTTTTCTATAAGAGTAAAGCGGTTCTTTGTAAGGTTGAGAAAGTACCCCTCGCTTTCCAAATAACTAACAGTAGCATATTTGGCCGTACCTGAAAAGAGTTTGTCCTTTTCAAAGAGTGACTCAATATGAGTGGCCACATCTTCCATTTTGTTCACTTCTTTTTTCTGTATCTTGACAATGCTGTCAATAGCAGGGTAGATACCATCTTTAAAAAGGTTGTCATTGATCTGTTCTATGCGAAACCTGGCACAGACATCTAACTCAAAAGTATCATTTAAGACTTTAAGCATCTCTTGTGTTTCATCATACAGATTGTCATCTATCTCAAGACCATTGCTTTGCGCATCTTCAAGAAGTTTCAGAATCGCTTCTAGAGACATAGAGATATACGTAAGCTCTACAGGGTGCAGTTTACGTAGTTTTATACGTCGTGTAATACGCTCAAGGTCATAGATCTGCTTCAAATGAGTTTCAAAACGATTAATGCTAGGCAGTAACAGTTCTGTGAGGTTGTAACGTTTTTCAAGTAACTCTTTATCGCATATAGGGTTGAGCAGTCGCTCTTTAAGAAGACGTTTTCCAAAAGCAGTAGACGTTTTGTCTATCAGGTCAAGCAGTGTAATGTCAGAAGGGTCACGAGAGATAACTGAAAGTTGCTCCATGGCATTGTTACCGATGTACATATAACGGTTACTCCCCAGGAACTGCGGCTTGTTCATCTTCTCTATGATACTCTCATCATGTTCTATAATGAAGTCGATCAATACAGCCAAAGACTCTGTAGTATAAGGGTGTCTCTCAAGGTCTAAAAACTCAATGCTGGAAAGAAAAGAGTTGATGTTGAAGACACGGGTAAAGAGTTCGTTTTGAAATTGTATTTTAAAGCGTTTTGTGTTGACTGAGTAGTGCAGTGATTCGAGTTCCAAATAGTGCACGATCCAATCTTTGTCTATCTCTTTACTGTCAAGTGTGATGATAACTTCTGAAGTGGTATAGGTCTGTAAAAGGTTGAAAGCTTCATCCAGCGCATACGTTTTGTCATCTCTGGTGGAGTGTATCTCATTACAGATGGTTTTACCCGTACTCACATCTATAGCAGCATAGCCCACAGAGAAGATACCGGCATTTTCATCTATGAGCAGAGAAACGATGTTGTTTTCAGAGGGTTCGCTTAGGTACTCAAAGTTGGTACCCGGAGAGATGATGTTTGATACATAACGTTTGATATTTGGCATCTCTCCTTTTTGCTTGACGACGATGATCGTATATTTTTTGGTAGAGATGAGTCTGGAGAGATAGCGGTCTAAAGAGACAGCGGGGACTCCTGCAAGAAGAGGATTGGAAACCGAGTTCTCCAACACGGCTTTGCTTTTACGGGTAAGTTGGATGTTAAGCAGTTCAGCGATCTCTTTGGCTTTACCTACTTTTAGTGCATCGTTATTTACTTCATAGACTTCAAAAAAAGTCCCAATTTCCATTAAAACCAGCGCATCTTTTCCATATTTTTCTTCAAAATACACTTGTAAATCAAAATAAACCTCTGTTAAAAGTTTCTTTTTTTGAGAAAGTATTTCGGTCACTTTATCCACTAGGCTTACCCTCATTTTTAATAGATAGATTTTAGCACAAATAGGGTTAGAGATATCGGCATAGAAGAGATTTATAAATCTTTTAGATATTTTGGGTATAATACCGTCCCATTTTCTACTACTTGGCTGTAGTGAAAATCAAATAGAAAAAAACGACTGGTCGTTTGAGTTTACTGTTGAAGCAAACTCAGCGTTAGCGTAGTTTTTTGGGCTTTGCTCAAAAAGCGTTCTATAATAAACAAAGGGAGTAAGCATATGCCAAAAATGAAAAGTGTAAAAGGCGCTGTTAAGCGTTTTAAAGTTAAAAAAAGCGGCAAAATCAAAAGAGGAACGGCATATAGAAGCCACATTCTTTCTAAGGTTGACGGTGGTCACCATAGAAGTATGAAAAGTCCTAAATATGTAGATGGCGCAGATGCTAAAAAAATTAAAGAGATGATTAACTAAGTTACCTTAGTTACATTTATAATCCCCCGATTAGGGGCAAGTTCAAACAGAGAGAATGTTTGACACCTACTATAGCATAACTTCAGCAGTTGGCTCATGCGACCAGTCGCATTTGTTTGTTGAGAGTTGTAGCACAAGTATAAGGTAAAGGATAACCATGAGAGTAAAAACAGGTGTCGTAAGAACTAGAAGACACAAAAGACTATTAAAACAAGCTAGAGGGTTCTATAGCGGTAGAAGAAAACACTTCAGAAAAGCGAAAGAACAACTTGAGCGTTCATTAGTATATGCTTACAGAGATAGAAGACAAAAAAAGAGAGATTTCAGAAGACTCTGGATCGTTCGTATCAATGCAGCTGCAAGATTGAATGGATTGAACTATTCAACATTCATGCATGGTCTTAAGCTTGCAAACATCGAACTTGACAGAAAAATTCTTGCTGATATGGCAATGAATGCTCCTGAAAGTTTTACAAAAGTAGCTGATGCTTCTAAAGCAGCAATTGCTAAGTAATCTTTGTTGATTATTTCTTGAGGAGTTTCGGCTCCTCATCCCCTTTTTAAATATTCCCCTAAATTATTTTTATTGTCAAATTGAATTGGCTTGAGTTTTCTCTGTCACTTTTTCTTTTTTGTACTACGACAAAAAAAGAAAGAAGTAACCAAAAAGAAAAAAACGTAAAGAACTGTCGTGGGCTAATAAATGTAATTTTGTATATAAGTTTGTTTGGAGGGGATTGAACTTCCTTTTATTTTAGGAAGTTCTAGAGGATATTGGAGGAATTTAGCCTCTTTGTGTTTCTCCGGAAAAGCCGATGATTCCTGGTCTGAGGTTACATACGTGTTCGAATCCTAGGCCTTTCATGGCGTGTTGTACCTGGTAGCTTCGGCTTCCTGAGTGACAGTATAGGATGATCGGTTCTGCCTTTTTGCCTGAAAGTTCTGCTTCTACTTTTGCGTAAAATTGTGATGTAGGGACAAGTACGTCTGTCCCTACGATGTGACCCATTTGGAACTCCATGAATTCTCTTGTGTCAACAAGGGTAAAATTGATCATCCCTAGGTTTTTGGCTTCTATGAGGGCTTCAAGTTCATCTCCGTCAAGCTGTTCCTCTTTAAGAAGGATCTCTGCCTGCTCTTTTGTAAGACCTCCAGAGTGTTGATGTAATACTTCTTCTATCTCATCGTGTTGGGCTTGTGCTTTTGCATACTCTGGGGTACAGAAGATACCACAGTGACAGGTACCATCTTCTGGGATCTCTTTTTCTAAAGCAGGTGTACATGGACAGACACGGTTATCTGCTGCTTTTTGTTCCTCTTTTGTTTCTCCTATAACCATGAAACAAGGACAAAATCTCTTACCATAGATGATCTTGTTCCGTGCAAGACCCATGGCCACACCTTCGTTGACTTCTTCATTTGGGTTGAGAACAAAACCAAATTGGTTATTCACTTTGTCTACAAAGGTCCATGTTTTTTCCAGTTCAGCTTGAAATTCATCTGAGTTCATATCTATTGGTTGCATTATATTCCTTTATTTGTAGTGTTTGTACTATTGATCTCTAACGTGTTTGCTATCTCATCAAACTCTTGCACAAAAACTTGTATTTTCTTTCCCCAGTCTATCAGTAGATCTTGGGTTTTATTGAGGTCGATATGGATATGCTGCTCATTGATCTCAATGCCTGCTTCTTTTGTTTCAACAACCCCTTTTCCCAAATCATCAGAGAGTTTTTTCATTTGTTCCCCCATTTTTTTGTTCAAGTCTCTAAAAAAAACTTTAGTCTTATTTGTATCTATGGTGATGGTTCCATCTTCCATGTTGATACCCATATTGTTCAATTTTGAAGTGTTTTTGTCTTGGAGGTCTTTTTTTGCCTCTAGCTCAGTAAGTAGCTCCGCTCTAGCTTGTTGTGCTATTTTGGCATCATGCTTAGCTTGCTGTTCTTTATCTTCACAGCCGGTAAAAGAGAGTAATAGTATGAGACTTATAAGTAAGTATCGCATAAGTATCCTTTTTGAATTGATAGATACATTATACAATGATTTATCAAAGAAAGGTAAATCTCCCATATCCTGAGATAGAGGAGATTTAAAAAAGAAGTGTTATGTGTAGATTATTCTCCACATTTACCTTTACCACATTTACCTTTCGCGGGTGCCTCTTTTTTAGTGTCTTTGTTCGCAGAGCATTTTTCAGCTTTTTTATCACTATCACATTTCCCATTGTCACATTTTTTTTCAGCTTTTTTACTGCTGTCACATTTGCCGCTATCACATTTCTTTTCAATTTTTTTACTGCTGTCACATTTACCACATTTACCCTCTGCTGTTGCAAGTGTAAATGTAAGTGCCAGTGCTCCAAGTAATATCAGTAATTTTTTCATCGTGTTTCCTTTTTTGTTATTGTTCCTCACCAAAGAGAAGGTGGTCTAAACTAAATTTTCCGGCTCCAAATGAAGCAAATATCGCTAAAAATAGCATGTAATATAAAGGAATTTCAAATCCATTATCACCTGCAGAAAAGCCATGTGTTAAATGTACGGTAGTAATGGCAACAATCATAATCACTATAAGTGGAAGTGAGATAAGTCTTGTAAAAAGACCCAATGTCAATAGCAGAACACCCAACAGTTCCGTACTGGCCACCAGATAAGCATTTAAAGTAGGGAAAGGAATCCCTATGGTACCAAACCAGCTGGCAACACTAGAGATATCTGACCATTTTTGCATCGCAGGTTCGTAAAACCCATAGGCAAGTGTAAGTCTGGCGAAAAGTAAAGCAATGTCTTCTCCTTTACTTAATATATTTCTGGTGATAGGATAGATATTTTTTAGCATTTGTAACTCCTTTATAGACAATATGTTTGTTGTTACGGGGTAAGTATAGTATGAAAGATGTGTACTGTGTGTGTATTGAAAGAAGAAGAGGAAGAACCTCCTCTTCAAAAATAGAAGAGGAAGGAAAAGGCTATTTGTCGCCACATTTTCCTTCACCACATTTAGCATCATCAGTTGGTTTTGTTGGGGGTACTGCGGTTTTTTCCATAGCAGTACCACATTTTCCAGCTTCGCATTTCATAGCAGGCGTTTCTGGCTTTTCATCCTCCCCGCATCCTGTAAGTGCGAGCATTGCCAATCCAAGTAGTACTGTAAATAGTAATTTTTTCATCCGTTGTCCTTTGTTGTTTTTATCAATTATTCGCAATGCATCCCAGTTCTATCAATTGCCTCTCCACTACCTGCACATCCGGTAAAGGCAGCGAGAGCCAAGCCTATAAGTAAAGCAAAAATGAACTTTTTCATTTGTATCTCCTTCTTTTTCTAACACTTTAAGTATAATATCTAAACCGTGCAAAGTGCGTGCAATGTATTGCACTTAAAGTACACACAAGAGTATTATGCTGTAAAAAATCAATGTAAAGACATACAAATGAAAAGAAGAAAATTTCTTATACTGGGCTCTGCTTTTGGTCTCTCCCCCTATATAGCAGCAAAAGAGGTCAGTGAATTTGAGAAAAAATTTAAAAAGGTTGAAATGACAATTTCTGCCGTACAGGAACACCTGTTTCCCGAAGAGAGTAAACTCCCCTCTGCAAAATCGGTGAATGCAACACAATTTTTGTTTGAAACCATGATGCATAAGAGTTTTGACAAAGACATCAAAGCGTTTGTAATTGATGGGGCAAATGAACTGGAGAAGCGAGAAAAAGGACGATTTCCGTCTATGACAGTAGAAGATAAAGAAATAGCTTTACGTGCTTATGAAGAGACAAATTACGGTAGTAGTTGGTTGTCCCGTATCATGACATTGACGATGGAAGGGTTGCTCTCGGACCCGATCTATGGTTCAAACATTAAAGAAGCAGGCTGGCAGGCGATCTCTTCCTATGGTGGGTTCCCAAGACCACAAACAAGGTATATCGAGCTATGAGTGTATATGATGTAGTCATAGTAGGCTCAGGAGCGAGTGGGGGAGCCGTTGCGTATACTTTGTGTCAAGCAGGCTACAAGGTAGCCGTATTGGAAAAAGGCCGACTTATCAAACGTGAAGAGTTCTCTAAAGATGAATTGGCCTACAGTAGAAGAGACTTGGTCACGCCTAATTTATTTGATGAGTATCATACGATAGAAGAAAAAGTAGAAGGAGAATGGGTGGCTACACCTACGTATGAATCCGGTTGGAGCTTTTGGAACGGGAACATCGTGGGAGGATCTTCTAACTTGATGTCCGGTATGTTGCACCGTTTACACCCAGATGACTTTAGACTTAAAAGTAAATATGGAGAGATCAAGGGCGCCAATGTGGTTGACTGGCCCATCTCTTATGATGATATGGAACCATACTATGCACTGGCAGAAGAGTTGGTAGGCATTTCCGGTAAAGTAGACAAACACCCATTTGAGCCACCTCGAAGTACAGCGGATTTTACACAACCACCTACCAAAGAAAATGCTGTGGTAAAGCTTTTTGACAAGAGTTGTCAATCCCTTGACATTACCCCTCTTGTCACACCAAGAGCTGTTCTCTCAAAAGACAAGCCTGGACGTGATGCCTGTTATTACTCAAATCTCTGTGGAAGTTATGGGTGTAGTTCCGGGGCAAAAGGTAGTTCGAGAGAGGCGCTTTTAAAACCCGCACTAGCTACGGGTAACCTAACGTTACTGAGTAACACTTATGTCAAATATTTACATACAGACAATAAGGATGAGGTGAATCATGCCGTAGTAGTGGACACGGTGACAGGCAAAGAAAAAAAGATCAAAGGAAAGATCTTTGTTGTCGCGGCACAAGCACATGAGAGTGCAAGGCTTTTACTTAATTCAGCCAATGATCATCATCCTAATGGGTTGGGAAACAGTAGTGGAGAACTTGGCAAAAACCTTATTTTCTCTGGAGGAGGTTCTGGACAAGGAGAACTGCATAAGGACTCCTTAAAACATATAAAGTTTGAAGAATTGATGACAACAGGGCTTTTTGTCAATCGTTCTATCTTGGACTGGTATTTTGTAGACCATTGGTGGGACGGGTCCTTTAAAGGCGGTTCTGTAGAGTTTATGTTTGAACATCAAAACATTATCAGCCGTGCACGTAAAAATGCTTATGAAGACAGCAAGCTTGTGTGGGGTAAAGATTTGGGAGAACGTCTTGTCTCACGTTTTACAGAACAGAAAAGTATACGGTTTGAAGTCTTTAATGACTGGCTTCCTAATGATGACTGCTTTGTCTCGTTGGATCCTACCCATAAAGACAAGTTTGGCATGCCCGTAGGCAAATTGCGTCTGGAAGGGCACCCTCAAGATGTTAAAGTAGGCAATTATATTGCAAAGAAATGTGAGAAAGTACTGGAAGAGATGGGCGCAAAAAACATTTACTCTGCTGTCTCTTCTGCTCCCCCGCAAAATCTGGTGGCCGGTGGATGTCGTTTTGGGGATGACCCTAAAACATCGGTACTGAACAAATATTGTCGCTCTCATGATGTGAAGAACCTTTATGTCGCAGATGCCAGTTTTATGCCTACTGGGGGTTCAGTAGCCTATACCTGGACCATTTATGCGAATGCATTCAGGGTAGCCGACCATATAGTCAAACAACTACAAAAAAGTTAATATTTATACTGTCTTATAATCTGGCTTTATTTTATTTTAAAGTGGATTTAGTTATTCTTACCTATAGAGATGTTGAAAAGGCTAAACCCATTGCGAAGTGGGGACAGAAAGCCATGGGTCTTAGTTAAGATTGCCAGGTTACCAATATATGCGTGTTAATACTGCATTTAAAATCTTTCCTTCTCTAGCGGACAGCGCTGTATGTGTTTAAGTCAGATTTAAAATAATGTTTATTTTTGATTAATCATATATAGATACAATTACTCAATATTTTTTAGTATATACTTTTATAGGATATACTTATTTTACAATTCATTAGGGGAATTCATTGAAAAAACTTTATACACTTTTACTTACTTTGTCACTCGCTACAGTTACATCCAAAGCATCTACTCACACTATTAATCATACAGTGAAGAAAGGTGAAACACTTTCTGGTATTGCACGAAAACATCATACTTCTATTATAAAAGTCAGACAGGCGAACGGTCTTAAAAAAAGCGATGTTCTTAAGTTTGGAAAGGTGTTGAAAGTACCAACCAGTAGCTATGCTGCAAAAAAGCAAATACCTGCTGCCTCAACAAAACATGTCATAAAAAGAGGAGACACTCTTTCTGCTATTGCACGAAAACACCATACGACTATTGCAAAGGTTCGAAAAGCCAATGGGCTTAAAAAGAATGAAACCATTAAAATAGGACAAGTATTAAAAGTACCTCAAAACAAGAAAACAGTCAAACTTGCAAAGGTGCAGAAAAAAGCTTCCAATAAAAAATTGGTCACATCTCTTTCTCGCTTGGATACGATCAGTTTAGAGACAGGTAAAGCAAAAAAATCTGCTAAGTTCAACTTCAGTGATATTTTCGCAAGCAAGAAAGATGAGAATGCAGATAAGTGTCAGAAAATCACCTCTTTGGCAAAAACGAAACTAGGACGAAAATATGTATGGGGAGCAAGTGGTAATAAAAATACCTATGACTGTTCCAGCTTTACAAAGTATGTCTATAAAAATATTGGTGTCACTATACCGCGTACTTCTATCAACCAGTCAAAATTTGGGAAATATGTGAAAAGAGATGAACTTAAAAAGGGAGACCTTATTTTCTTTGATACTTCTAAAAGACGTAAAGGGTATGTGAATCATGTAGGTATTTATTTAGGTGATAATAAGTTTATTCATGCGTCTTCTGCAAAGAAAAAAGTTATCATCACAAGTCTGCATAAGAATTTTTATAGCAATAGATATAAAGGGGCAAGACGCCCTTCATAATAGTAAATCGTCTTCTTGAGGAGTATTGGCTCCTCAAACCCCTCTATTCAATTAAACCTATATTGGAATCAGGAACTCAGTAGATCCGTATGAGCTGCATCAACTAGGTCATTTTGTCTTAATAAAAAGTGTAAAGGAAGTATTATGAGTGTCTGTAGAAAATGTAACAACACAAATGTTACTTGGAACGGTGTATGGAAGCAATGCGCATTCTGTGGTGAAGTACATGAAAGACAAAGTGTTACGGTAAGCAATAGAATTTGTTGCAGGCTCTTATCTAATGAGAACAAGAGTCTGAATGACATTGTATCCTTGCCTCTAAAGTCGACACTTATGGGGAAACTCATATCAAGACTTCACTTAACTAACTAAAATTTTTTAGTTAACCTCAAGTCTTTTACTGTTTTTATGGATTTAGAGGGGAGTATGTCAAGGCCGAACCTTGACAAGATATAGAGATTCTATATAAAATTATTATTTATTATTCTGCTTCTAGCACAGCGCCAGAACTCGCATTTGTTACCAACGCTCTATATTGTCTTAACCATTTACTTTTCAATGGTTTGATAAGCGGTGTAAAGTTTGCTCTTCTCTTTGCGATCACTGCATCACTGAGGTTCGCACGCAAGATATATTCATCTACATCGATGTGTATCTCATCTCCATCTTCGAGTAGACCTATGAGTCCACCTTCCGCAGCTTCAGGACTTACATGTCCGATACTTGCACCTCTTGTAGCCCCAGAGAATCGACCATCAGTGATCAATGCAACCTTGTCTCCAAGTCCCATACCCATGATAAGGCTTGTAGGGCTAAGCATCTCTTGCATACCAGGACCACCGCGAGGACCTTCATAACGGATGACTACAACATCTCCGGCTTTAACTTTACCGGCTAATATCCCGTCTATACACTCATCTTGAGAGTTAAAACACACTGCGGTTCCTGTAAATACTCTATCTCCGGTAATCCCAGCAGTTTTGATTACAGCACCTTGTTCTGCAAGGTTACCATAAAGGATAGCAAGTCCACCCACTTCTGAGTATGCATTGTCTATAGTATGGATAATATTGGTATCAAGAATTTCGGCATCTTTGACTTTTTCATAAAGTGTTTCACCTGTAACCCCTAGATTATCTAGCAGGATGTCATCACCACGTTTCATCATCTCATGCATCACGGCATTGACTCCACCTGCCTTATTGATATCTTCCATGTGTACGGTTGAAAGTGAAGGAGAGATCTTAGCGATGTGAGAAACACGTTTAGAGATAGCATTGATGTCACCGAGGTTAAAGTCGACTTCTGCTTCTCTTGCAATCGCCAGCATGTGCAGTACTGTATTTGAAGACCCACCCATTGCCATATCAACAGCAAAGGCATTACGTACAGCATTTTCATTTAAAATGTTTCTCATACGGTATTTTTCACGCTCGCTTTGCTCTGATTTTGCGATCTCACAGATACGTCTGGCGGCTTGTTTGTAAAGTTCTGTTCTCTCAGGCGTCAATGCCAGTATCGTTCCGTTACCCGGAAGAGCGATGCCCATAGCTTCCATAAGTGTATTCATGGAGTTGGCTGTAAACATTCCTGAACACGATCCCCCACTTGGACAAGCATTACACTCGATGTCAAGAAGTTCTTCATCCGTAATGTCACCTGCCTCATGTTTCCCCACTGCTTCAAATGCTGTAGCAAGATCGATAGGGGTACCATCTTTAGTGTATCCTTTTTCCATAGGACCTCCAGAGACAAATACTGTAGGTACATTAACACGTAAGGCTCCCATGATCATCCCCGGAACGATCTTGTCACAGTTAGGTATCGCTATCATGGCATCAAGTTTATGTGCATTCATGACAGTCTCTATGGAGTTAGCGATTATTTCACGACTCGGAAGAGAGTAAAGCATCCCATCATGACCCATAGCGATACCGTCATCAACACCGATGGTATTAAATTCAAAAGGTACACAACCGTTGGCACGAATCTCTTCTTTGATCACTTCAGCTACTTTATTGAGGAAAAAATGCCCTGGAATGATTTCTATAAATGAGTTTGCTACACCGATGAACGGTTTTTCGAAATCTTCATCTTTTACACCGGTTGCACGCAGTAGACTTCTATGTGGAGCTCTACTAAACCCCTGTTTTATTTCGTCACTTCTCATGTAAAAGCCTTTATGTTTATATTTTAGTTATTTAATTGATTATAGCAGATGAAACTCAAAAAATCATAGAAAATCTTCTTTTAAAGCCAAAAGCCTTAAATTCTCTTTACATTAAAAACTTTTTTGGCTATAATCGCACTCCAATTTTAAGTGAATACTTAGAAGAGGTATGGATTTGCGGGCGTAGCTCAGCGGTAGAGCATAACCTTGCCAAGGTTGGGGTCGACGGTTCGAACCCGTTCGCCCGCTCCATAAAAAATGAACATTTTGATATATGAATGGTACCAATTATGCCCGGGTGGTGGAATGGTAGACACAGGGGACTTAAAATCCCCCGGTCATTGTGACCGTGCCGGTTCAAGTCCGGCTCCGGGTACCACTTGATGGAACATTAAATACTACAAACTGTAGTTTATTTTGCTGTTCCATTATTTATATATTTTATGTGGAGCCATCGCCAAGCGGTAAGGCCGCAGCCTGCAAAGCTGCTATCCCCGGTTCAAATCCGGGTGGCTCCTCCACCATATAAACTAGACTTTATCTATCTTTAGATAATATTCTATTCTTCAAATGTCGGGAGATGTCGGAGCGGTTGAACGTGCCGGTCTTGAAAACCGGTGAGGGTAATACCTCCGGGGGTTCGAATCCCCCTCTCCCGGCCACTTATTTTATGCAATCCAATCTAACTACTAGCATAGCAGACTTTGAGATCTTTTCAGTCAATTTAAATTATGATATAATAAAAAATGATGCTTATCAATCTAATAAAGAAATATTTTAATAATTATCTAAATGCTGTAGTGTTATCAACGGACAGTAAAGCATTAAGATTAAAAAAATCTTCTTTGATCATTGTTCCTCTTATTATAGGGCCTGCAGCATTGGTTTGGGGAATCTTGTATATTTTCTTAGGCCAATACGTATCAGCTTCGATACCGCTTTCCTATAGTGTCATTTCCCTATTTAATTTATGCCATCTCTATAAAACAAAAAATATTATTTTACTACAACAGATACAAATGATACTGGTTCTCTTCCTGCCCTTTTTTCTCATGTGGTCCTTGGGAGGGTTTGCATCAGGTAGTTTTGTAATGCTGTGGGCTTTTTTTGCTCCTATTGCAGCGTTAATATATGAAGACAGTAAAAAGTCACTCTATTGGTTTTATGCTTTTATAGTTCTTGTTGTTTTCTCTACAGTCATTGACCAGGCACTGATAGAAAGTCGTACTACATTTCTATCACAAACAGCCATAGAGCTATTCTTTTTGTTGAATAGCTCAGCAGCATTAGCCGGTGTATTTCTTTTAATTAAGTACTTTATAAATGAGAAAGATAAAAATGCTCATGAATGTTTGGAGGAAGAGCATAGAGAGCTTGCATTACGGTCAGAAGAGTTAAATAAGGCAAATATTAAACTAAAGGCTCTTGCGCATTATGATAGTTTAACAGGACTGCCCAATAGAGCTCTTTTTAATGATCGATTGTCTCAAGCCATAGAGAAAGCGAAACGGCATAAAAATGAGTTAGCACTCCTTTTTGTTGACCTGGACCGATTTAAACCAATCAATGATTCTTTAGGCCATGCCCTTGGAGATAAAGTCCTTCAAGCAGTAGCCTCTCGGCTTCATAATAGTATTCGTAAAGAGGACAGTTTGGCACGATTGGGCGGGGATGAATTTATTATTCTTATGGACGATCTTAACAAAGGAGAAAATGCATCTCTCCTAGCACAAAAGATTATAGATTGTTTGGCCGTACCTATCTATATTGATGAGCATACATTGTATGTTACAGCTAGCATAGGAATCAGTCTTTATCCACATGATGATATAGATATGAATAAACTGATAATGTATGCAGATACTGCAATGTATAAGGCTAAAAAGGGGGGCAAGAATAACTTTCAATTTTATTCGACTGAAATGACAGCTTTAGCAGTAGATCATGTTGTTATGCAGGCAAATCTGCATACAGCTTTAGAGAAGGAAGAGTTTGTTGTCTACTATCAGCCTCAAATTAATGCTGAAACATTACAACATATCGGTATGGAAGCTTTAGTAAGATGGGAACATCCTAGTATGGGTCTAATAACACCTTCAAAATTTCTATCGATTGCAGAAGAGACAGGATTTATAGTTGCACTAGATCAATGGGTAATGAAGATGGCCATGAAACAAATGGTACAGTGGTATAAAGAGGGGTTCAACCCAGGTGTATTGGCCCTTAACCTTTCCATTAAACAACTGCATCAAAAAGACTTTATTTCTGTATTTAAGGGAATGCTGATAGAAACGGGGTGTAGGGCAGAGTGGCTTGAACTTGAGGTAGCAGAAGGTCAAATCATGAATCATCCAGAAGATGCTATATCTGTGCTTAATAAGCTTGGAGACATGGGTATTGAATTGGCGATAGATGATTTTGGAACAGGGTATTCTTCTCTCTCTTATTTGAAGCGACTACCCATTGATAAGCTTAAGATCGATAAGACATTCATTGATGGATTACCTGATGATGAAGAGGATGTTGGGATTGCCAAAGCAATAATCGCTTTAGCAAAAAGTTTGAAACTGGGTGTCATTGCGGAAGGAGTTGAGACAGAAGAGCAAAGAGACTTTTTACTGGAGCATGGTTGTGAAAATATTCAGGGTTATTTTTATGGTAAGCCCATGTTGCCTCATGAACTGGAAAAATGTTTTTAAAATAATTTCTTAAAATACTTGCTATAATCATATACTTTATAAACACAAGGATTTTAGTATGTCAGAGAATATAGGAAAACTACTGTTACGTGTGATGCTTGGCGGAATGATGCTCTTTCATGGTATCGATAAGGCTTTGCATGGGATTACTTTTATTAAGGGCTTACTGAAGTTCCAGGGAGTACCTGAAGTCTTGGCATATGGAATCTATGCAGGAGAGATACTTGCACCGATCTTTTTGATCATAGGATGGAAAAGTAGGATTTGGGCAGGAGTGATTGTCTTCAATATGGCAGTGGCTATTTACTTAACAAAACTTGGGGCACTGATGAGCTTAGGAGCACATGGTGCATGGGCAGTTGAAGTACCGATGTTTTATATGTTGAGTGCACTGGCTATAGTCTTTTTAGGTTCTGGTAAATATGCGATCATCCGAGACTAGTACATCAAAATTGCACATTGTTTTCCTATAGTCTTAAAAAAGTGATCGCTCTGAGGAACTTAGGTACTCATAGCATTACTAGTTTTTGTCTAGGCTAGGCACTTTTTTGAAGGCCTAGCTATGGCTAAGTCAAAAAAAAGTAACAACGTATAGGCGAAAATTAGTGATGCCTGGAGGGTGGACTTTACAAACGCAATCTTTCACAAGATATTTTCTTCAACGTAGCTAAGGCTATGTTTTAAAAATCTCTTGCAAAATCTTACATTTGTAAAATCCATTATGAATACCTAAGTTCCTCAGAGCGATCACATAAAAGGCTAAATAATGCAGAAGATATTATGGGTTCTTGTGACTTTGTCTATGACATTTGTGATTGCAAATGACTTTAAACCATGGAAAAGTAAGATAAACACGCTTACAACATTTGAAAAGCATGTACTTATGGATAAGGGGACAGAACGCGCTTTTTCAGGTAAATATGTTCATACTAAAGAAGAGGGTGTGTATACATGTAAAGTATGCGAAGCACCACTTTATGCTTCAGGAGACAAATTTGACTCTCACTGCGGATGGCCAAGTTTTGATGATGCCATCCCTGGAGCCATTAAAGAAGTGCCTGATGCCGATGGCAGACGTACCGAAATCGTTTGTGCAAATTGCGGCGCACACATGGGGCATGTATTTAAAGGTGAAAAACTGACGGCTAAAAATGTACGTCACTGTGTGAACTCTGTTTCTCTCACTTTTCAAAAAAAGCAAGCCCAAACATCAACATTAAAGAAAGCCTATTTTGCAGGTGGATGTTTTTGGGGAGTGGAGTATTATCTTGAAAAGATTGACGGTGTGAAAGAAGTGACTTCTGGTTTTATGGGAGGACATTTGAAAAATCCAGGCTATTATGATGTTGTACGTAAAGATACCGGTCATATAGAAACCGTTGAAGTCGTGTATGACCCAGCTAAAGTCTCTTACGAAACATTAGCCAAAACATTTTTTGAGATACACGACCCTACACAGGAAGATGGACAAGGGCCAGATATAGGCAGTCAATATATCTCTGCTATCTTTGTCCGCAATACAGAAGAACGAGAAACCATTGAGAGATTGATAAAAGTACTGGAAAGTAAAGGATTTAAGATAGCCACAAAGATAAGAGCTAAAGCACCTTTTTACAGTGCGGAAGCGTATCACCAGGACTACTATGAACGTAAAGGTTCAACCCCTTATTGTCATAGAAGGGTAAAGAGGTTTTAATCTTTAGTATTGATCATCCACTGAGAAAAGATGTTGAGGTAATTCCAAAAACTTTGGATGTTCTCGTTGCTACTTAATTTATCGTTTATGATAGGCTGTAGGGCTTCTTCAAACGTGACCAGCCAATGCAGTCTAGCATGAGGGGTGATAGCAAAAGGGGCATGTCTTTTTCTCATTTGAGGTGCACCACGGTTTTGATTAAAGTAGGGTGTGCCTCCACAGATCTGTATGAAAAAGTCTGCAGAGGTCTGACCTGCTGCTTTCATCACTTCTCTGTCTTTTGGAAATATCTCTTTAATAGGGCTTTCAAATAGTCCCATATAAAATCTATCGAGTAAAGCACGCATGCCTTCTTCCCCTATGTCAGTTAAAAATTCCGGGTTAGGTTTGGTTACGGGAGGGTTAACACCTTCCTGATAAGGGAGTATAGAGAAGTCTAAAGAGGAGGTACCAAATTTCATTAAATGCCTTTTTTATTAGTAGGACGTTTTTTGGGAAAAGCCCAAAAAACTACGCTGGCGCTATACCACACCGGAAGGTACACACTTAGATAACCTCAGTAGTTGGCTCATGTAGCCAGTACATTATTGGGGTAGCGTTGTTTGAAAAGGTTATAACATGAAAAAGCTTAGTTGTCAACCACTAGTGAGTTAGCGACACCCACCTGTACCACAACTATCACTGTTCTCTACCGCAAAACTATTGGTATAGCCACATTCCAGACATTCAAAAGAGAGTAGTTTAGGACCGGAACATCCCCCTGATCTTTGGTCTGCAAGTTCAATGCTTTTTTGATGACATTTAGGACAAAATCCCCTTTTTATGGCATCTAGCTGTTCTTTTTTTTCTTTAAGATAGTAGATATAAACAAATACTGATCCCAAAAGGATGATAAGCATAAAAGCGAGAAGATAAAATGAATCGATAATTGACTCCTTACGTCGTATAATTTTTTAGTTCGGCGACCTGTTCTTTATAGTCAGGTAAATGCTGTTCAACAAGTTGCCAAAAATCTTTTTGATGATGTTTGTGTTTGATATGTGCCAGTTCATGAATGATGATGTATTGTATCACATCAGGTGGGAGTTTCATCATCATCGTGTTAAAACTTAAAACGTTTTTCCCACTACAGCTTCCCCACTGCCGTTTTGTTTTTCGAAAGCGTAGGTTTGTGGGTGAAAGACCCATTTTTTCTGTCCAATGAGCTACATGAGAAGGAATGTGCTTTTGTGCCTCTGTTTTATAGAATCGATCGAAGTGTGTTTGAAAAAGTCTTTCATCATAAGTATGGTAGAAGAGTGTAAATGCTTCTCCATCAAAATCAAGTTGTACCCTTTTCTTACTATGCAGTGCCAATGCCACAGGGTATGCTTCACCCATAAAATACAACTCTAACTTTTTGGAAAAGTCTAAAGGTTTCCCTTTTTTGCATTGAATCTTTTCTCTTGCCTTATTGATCCAAGAGGACTTTTTAAGTAAAAGTTGTTCTATTTTACGTTGAGAAACTTTAGGGGATTTGATGACGAGGTTTCCCTCATTATCAAAAGTAAGGTAAATGTGTTTAAGTTTGGGGTTAACGATATGTGTATATTGTGGGAAAAGACTCATATCGTAAGATTAGTTAACGATTTTATCGTTTCTATATATTACTCTTCTATGGATAGACCCATCTTTGTTGAATGTTTGTGCTGGACCCTCTTTTATACCATTCACATACGTATAAGATACCATCACATCACCATTTGGATAGTATGCTTTAGACATACCATCTTTCTTCCCGTTAATATAAGTTACTTTCGAAAGGACGCGACCGCTTTCGTCATACCCTGTCGCAATACCATGAGGTACACCATTTCGTATATGTACTGTGAAGACAACATGTCCGGAATATCCATACTCTTTACGAAGACCGTTTTGGCCACTGTCATCATTCATAATGAATTCAGAGCGTATCTGACCACCGGTATAGTACTCTTTTTTAACCGTTTTGCCTGAAAGACCAGGATCCTGACAGGCATTTAAGAAAAGAAGTACAAAAATAGAAAGAAATAGAGATAGTTTTTTCATGGAAAACCTTGATAGTTAAAATAGTGGTATGAGTATACTATAAATTGCCTTTTTTTGCTTTTTATCCAGAGGTAAGTATGCATGTGGGGAGAAAGGGCTCTTCTTAAAGCACGAAAATCATCATTTATGATTTAAGAGTTAAGAGCATGGTATGCATCTCTTCTTTTGCTACAGGGTGACTGAAATAGTGACCTTGTATATGGATACAGCCATGGTCAATCAGAAAGTCTCTCTGTTCAGAAGTTTCTACTCCTTCAGCGATAAGATCAAGTTTGAGACTTTTCGCAAGTGCAATAATGGCTTTAACAATAGCGACATCTTCTTCATCTTCTGGAATATCCTTGACAAATGAACGGTCAATTTTGAGCCTATTGATCGGTAAACGTTTCAATAGAGACAAAGATGAATATCCTGTTCCAAAATCATCGATAGCAATACCTATGCCCAGAGCGTTGATCTGATTGAGTTTCGTAATAACCTCTTCAGGTTTTCTCATCATTTGTCGCTCTGTGATCTCTAATTCCAACCACTTTGCATTAAAATCATTTGCTTTGATACATGTTTCAATTGTTTGAAGAAAATCTATTTTGTCTAACTGCTTTATAGAAAGATTGAGTCCCAGTACCCCTGGATTAAGTCCTTCTTTATACCATTTGGCAACCTGCTTCATGGCAGTTTTCATTACCCATGTGTCAATTTCAACGATCATACCTGACTCTTCAGCCAAGGGAATAAATTTATCTGGAGGGAGAAGTCCCATAGTCGGGTGTTCCCATCTCACTAGTGCTTCCACACCTACCAATGTATTGGTAATTGCATTAATCTGAGATTGATAATGAATCACAAACTCTTTATTATCGATTGCCTGCCGTATACTTGTTTGCATAAGCATACGGTTCAAAGCAAATTTTGTCATTTGCGGGGAATAGAATTGGTAATTATTACGTCCCTCTTCTTTTGCTTTATACATAGCAGTATCTGCATACTTCAGTAGAGACTGAGCATCTGTAGCATCTTGGGGATAAAGACTGATCCCAATACTCCCTGAAACATAAAGTATATGCTCCTCGATAACAATAGCTTCTGCCAATGTATGAAGGATTTTTTCTGCTAAAAATGATGCATCTTCCGGGTGTCTCAATTCTTCCATTATAAGCGTAAATTCATCACCGCTTAATCGTGCTAAAGTGTCTTCTTCCCGGATAATACTTTCAAGGCGTTTTGCTATGACGTTTAAAACACTGTCACCCACTCCGTGACCTAGAGAATCATTAATATGTTTAAATTTATCAAGATCAATAAAAAAGAGTGCCAATCCTTCTTTGTGGCGTTTTGCTTTTTCTATCCCTTGTTCCAATCGATCCGTAAAGAGTACTCTGTTTGGAAGACCAGTCAATGCATCATGATGGGCTTGATAACGTAAAATCTCTTTTTGTGCAAGCAAGGCATCTTCTGCGTTTTTACGCTCGGTGACATCTTGTTGATATCCTACTATACCGATAGGTTGGTTCTTGTTATCGTGTAGGAGGGAAAGAGATATCTCTATAAGTACTGTTTCTTTAGATTTTTTCATAAGAGTTAAAGTAGTGCGATGTTCCCCATCTTTGATTAGTGAAAGGATATTTGTTGCAAACGTTTCATACCCTTCTTTTGGAAACAACAATGAAATATGCTTCCCCATTACCTCATCATCTTTGTATCCAAAGAGTAACTCGGACCCTTTATTCCAACTGGTAATATATCCATTTAAGTCTGTCGTGTTGACAGCTTCTTGTGTCTGTTGAATCATCTGTGCCTGATGCAATAGTGTAAGTTGGTTTTCCTTCTGCTCTGTGATGTCAGTATGGGTACCTATCATGCGAACAGCTTTACCACGCTTATCACGCTGTACTTTCCCTCTATCATGAATCCAGACCCAATGTCCATCTTTATGTCTTAACCTATGGATATTTTCATAAAATTTTGTTTCGTCATTTACATTTTTATAGACATCTGCCCAAGTCTCTTCCATATCATCAGGATGAATACGATCGTCCCAGCTTGACACTTCATTGGGAAGCTCTTTGTCGGTATACCCAATGATCTCTTTCCAACGAGGGGAAAAATAGACAGTATTCTCAAGAATGTTCCAATCCCAAATACCATCATTACTCCCCCTGAGCGCCAATTCCATACGCTCTTTAAGCTCTTGGTTTAGTATATTGCTTTCCTTGAGTGCTTTAGTTTGTTCTTCCATTTCTTCACTTGTTATATTGATTAGATGTGTAAGCGCTTCAATAGAGGTACTGTTGATATCAGCCTTAGATGATTCTATATCTAGAGATGTATTTTGTATCTCATCACTCTCACTTAATGAGACTAAAGTCATCGTTTGATTGAACAGTTCTTTTTGTGTTGAAGTAAAAAACTCCCCATACGTGAAAAAACCAGATACGGGGGAAATCTGCTGTAGAGGTAAAACTTCAGACTCGATATCTTCGCCCATAAAGTGTCTTCGTGTCATACAAGAGTAGATAAAAATGCCCTCAGAAGGTTTCTGAGAAGTAGTCTTCAGGATATTTTGTGATTTTTTCAATATCTCTTTGCCATTGCCATAGCCGATACGTACTTTTTCTCCTGTATATAAATTACCTCCAACGATCAGTGAACCATCATCCTCTTTTCCAATGGCCGCACGTGAAATATTTTCTCCATTACGATTGACAATTAAGGGAAACTCAACACCGATACTTGGTAAGCCTTTGGAAATATTTTCTCCTAGATAATGGGCATAGATAGCTACAGCACTCTTGTTATCAATTGTATATACACGATTGCCTTCAGCTTTGGTGATCGTGAGTTCATTACCGATAGGGTGCCAATTAAAACTATAATCTGTATGTATATGCAAGTGATGACTACTTAAACTAACACCCACCGCACCATGTGTGAGAATCTCGTCTTTAGTAAAGACCAGTGTCTCTTTAAAGAGACTATTGTCACCGGCATGACCTCCCGAGACAATCACTTCGTTATTGATAAAAGAAATACCTTTTAGGAACTCTTCTCCATTTGTATGTAAACCATCTACAAATGCAATAAGCAGCTTCGTGTCATCAGTGATCAATACTTTTGCCAAGTACTGTCCACTAAGATAGCCATTCCCCTTGTGCGCTATGGCCGTTGCTTTGAGTGTGGTATGCTTAAATTGACTAAAACTGAGGACAAGCTTGTCTGAAGAGACTTTGCCATTCATGATCTCCCCATCAGTTGTACTTCCTATAATCACAGCATCAGGCAAGAACAGAGTTAACTCAGAGAGCAGCGTAGAGATAAAGGTTTTATTATTAATGGCAGAAAAAACCTGTATTAAAAGAGAGGAAGAGTTTTGGATCTTCTTATTATTAATAAATGATGCGAGTTCTTTTTTATTTGTATAATATGTATTGATACTTTTCATAGATCTCTTTCATGCCATTATGACAGTGATATAAGATACTTAACACTATCTATATTGATTATTATAATATAGAGTATGTTAAAAAGCAACAAGTACCTATTTCACTGCTTGTTTAACGCTTTCATTTGTTTCTCTTGTTTTGTATTTCGTTGGTTACTGTCTTCGAGAGATTTTTTTGCCAACTCCATTGCATCAACACGACTGTCAAGGTAGGTATTTACAGGATCTGTCATTGTTTTAGTGTTACTTTCTTGTACTTCATCCCCACAGGAATTAAGAAGTAGTATTGTTAAAGCATAGAGTATAAGTGTGCTACTCTTTTTCATAAGGATCCTTTTGACTTTATAGGATGAGTATATCACACCCTAACTTTCCCTGATTCATGTGTTTCTCTGTCCAATATAATGCTTCAAACAATTTTAGTGTTGATTTATAGTAAATGGTGGGTTATGTGTGTTGAGGTATATATAAAAGAATGCTATTGATTTTATGGCTGAGAGGAAGGGATTCGAACCCTCGGTGAGTTACCCCACACAGACGTTCCAGGTCTGCACCTTCGACCACTCGGACACCTCTCAATCATTGTCTTCTTGAAAATTAGCGAAGCTAATCTTTCAATTCATCTCACTTCTGCTCTAAAGAGCGATACAAGGAAATCACTAAATGATTTCTCGTTAAAGTCCATTATGATGGTTTGAAGATATTAAGTAGTTTAATACCCCTCCCCAGATCCCTGCGGCACACAGTAAAGAAAGGTGGGCTGCTACGTTCCCGTCCTGACCCGTTGTCTCTCAGTACCGTTGCACAGGTCTGAAAAGAGGCATGCGAATTTTAGCCAAAGCTAGCTTATAGTTAGGCGTTTACTCTTCAGCATTAATGACACTCCATTCATTAAACGGTATAGCTTCAAAATAGAGTTTTTCGATGTTGTATTCGTATGCGTTGGCTACGGTGACAATGGTTACTTTTTTAATACCGTACTTTTTGTAGATGGAAAACTTGCTTTGAGACTTTACCCAGAGGCTCTCTTCACTCTCAAATGGGGCAGGGATGATGAGTTCATCGTTTGTGGTTACATAGCCATGGATGCCCAGTGTTTGTACCTTAATGTCGTGTTTGATGAGTGCTAAAGCTATCATAGTGTCAAACTGTATGATGAAAGGTTGTCCTAGTGTGAGGTATTTGGCGAAGGCAAAGTCAAAAAGAAGCATTTTCTTCCCTGACTTCTGGTAGCGGTCCTCTATGAACAACACAAGTTTCTCCTGAGTAAACAGTTTCATCGTTTTATAGAGCCAGTCTTTGGAAACTTTAAACTTCTCTTTTGCAAATGTATAGATCTGATGGGTTGTGAGATGCTTAGTGTGGTGTTGTGCTAGGATGAGAAGTAGTTTCTGTTCATTTTCGTCGAAGGAACTTTGTAAAAAGGTTTTCATCGCTTGCGTGCTTGTTTTTTGTGCCTTTGCAATCAGGGGCAGAGTTCCAGAGCGTAAAAAGTGGTTAAATCCACTGCTTTGTGCAGCACTGGTTTCAAAGGCAAGAAACTCTTCATAGTCTAAAGGAAAAAGCTCAACAGGACTAAGCTCTTTGTCATCAAGTAGTATACGTGAAAGAACAATGAGTCTCTCTACATTAGGGAAATAGGGAAGATACCCTTCCTTATAATGGTCCAGTATAAGCATGGTAATATTTTCACGGTCTATGTACTGCTGCAGTGAGAGAGTGGAGAGTGTGTTGAAAAAGAGGTTAGGATTCTCCAAATCTATATAAAGGGTAGTCTCTTCATTTTCTTCATGCATCAGATCAAGAATGATGGTTGTTTTACCTGCACCACGCACGCCGTAGAGGTTGATGTCTCCCTTAAGAGGCAATTGACATTTTCTAGGGACATAATTTTCAGTGATATAACGTAGATTTTGAAAATATTCGAGTAATTGCATGCTAAACCTATTGTATTATTCCTTATTAAAAGGAAATATTTTTCAGTATTGTAGCGTTTTTAGACTAAATAGTATTGCACCTTTCAAAAACTTTTGGTATAATTCGCGTTCCTAAATTAATGTTAGAGGGTTTAACCCTGTGTTTTAGGCACGTACTAACGAGTTCTTTTAAAGGTAAAATATGGAAAAAATTAGATTAAAGCTTAAAGCTTACGATCACAGAGTATTAGACAGATCAGTTGCTGCTATTATAGATGCAGTTAAACGTACAGGTGCAGAGATTAGAGGGCCAATTCCAATGCCAACTAAACTTAAGCGTTATACGGTTCTTAAATCACCACACGTCAACAAAGACGCTCGTGAGCAGTTTGAGATCAGAATTCACGGAAGAATGATCGACATCGTTTCGGCTACTTCAGATACTATTGATTCACTTATGAAGTTGGATCTAGCACCTGAAATCGAAGTTGAAATCAGATCAATGGACAAGTAGGAGTAGGAAATGGAATTTATTATAGAAAAAATTGGCATGAGCAGAACTGTTGATGTACCAAGTGTTCCAGTTACTCTTCTTAAAGTCATTGAAACGAAAGTTTGTGAAGTGAAGGAAGACGGTAAGGCACTTGTTGCATATAACTCAAGTAAAAAACTTAATAAGAGCATCGAAGGTCAACAGACTAAATTCGCTGTATCTAAAGAGTTTAACAAATTTATGACTATCGAAGTTGCTGAAGGTACTGAAACTGGTGATTTAAGCACAGATGTATTGGCTGAGACTGCAGTAGTAAAAACTTCTCTTAACACTAAGGGTAGAGGTTTTTCTGGTGGTATGAAGCGTCACAACTTTGGTGGTGGACCTGGTTCACACGGACATAGATTTGGTAGACGTATCGGTTCAATCGGTAATGCCGAGTGGCCTGGTCGTGTAATGAGAGGTAAGAAAATGCCTGGACAGTATGGTAACACACAAGTTACTGTTAAAAATGACGTTATGTCATTTGATGCTGAAAACGGTATCTTAGTATTAAAAGGTTCAATCCCTGGAGCAAATGGTTCACGCGGATTGGTAAGGATTGTTAAATGAGTAAAACAACAGTAATTAAAACAACTGACCTTCCATCAGCATTTTTGGAAGTTCACCCACATAACCTTTACCTTTATTGTAAAGCGTATGCAGCTGGACTTAGAGCTAACACTGCACAGACAAAAACAAGATCTCAAGTACGTGGTGGTGGTAAAAAACCATGGGCTCAAAAGGGTGGAGGACGTGCAAGAGCAGGTTCATTAAGATCACCTATCTTTGTTGGTGGTGGTGTTGCATTTGGACCAAGCACAAACAGAAACTATGATCAAAAAGTAAACAAAAAGCAAAAGAAACTTGCACTTTATCATGCACTAGCAGATTTAGCAGCAAATGAAAGACTTTTTGTAGTAGATAACATCGAAATTGGATCAGGTAGAACAAAAGATGCTTTGGCATTTGTTAATGGCCTTGAGCAAAGAGATGTACTTGTAGTGAAAGAGATGATAGATGATAAGACTTTCTTAGCATTTAGAAACCTCCAGAACGCATACCTTATTGAATCAAATGAGCTTAACGCTTATCTTGCAGCTGCATATCACTCAATCGTGATTGAAAAAGCTGTATTTGACAAATTGACTAAAGAGGCTTAAGATGGCAGATATTACAGATATTAAAGCAATTATGTATACAGAGAAGAGCTTGGCTCTTCAAGAAGATGGTGTCATCGTAGTTCAAACAACTCCAAGAATGACTAAAAATGGTCTTAAAGAAGTGTTTAAAGAATTTTTCGGGATCAATCCACTTAGAGTAAACTCAATGAGAGTAAACGGTAAAGTGAAAAGATTTAAAGGTATCGAAGGTAAAAGAGTAGACACTAAAAAATTCTACGTTAAACTTCCTGAAGATGCAAAAATCGAAAGCTTAGCGGTATAAGGATAGAAGATGGCAATTAAAACATATAAACCAACCACACCTTCACGTCGTTATATGACTAACCTTGACAGTGGTGATATCACTGCTAAAGCAAGCGTTAGAGCACTACTTAAAAATCTTCCAAGATCTGCAGGTAGAAACAGTAACGGTAGAATCACTTCTCGTCACAGAGAAGCAGGGGCTAAAAAACTATATAGAATCATTGATTTTAAAAGAAATAAATTTAACATCGAAGGTACAGTATCAACTGTTGAGTACGATCCGTACAGAAACTGTAGAATTTGTCTTATCAAATATGTTGATGGTGACAGAAGATATGTCATTCAACCAAAAGGTCTTAATGTAGGTGATAAAATCATGTCTGCTGACTCTGGTCTTGATATTAAAACCGGAAATGCAATGAAATTGATGAACATCCCTGTAGGTACATTGGTACACAACATAGAGATGAGTCCTGGTCATGGTGGTCAGATCGCACGTTCAGCGGGTGGTTATGCACAGATCATGGGTAGAGATGGTAAATACGTTTCACTTAGACTTCCATCTGGTGAGATGAGATATATCCTTGGTACATGTCTTGCAACTATCGGTACTGTTGGTAACGAAGATTTCTCAAATATCGTTATCGGTAAAGCCGGTAGAAGCAGACACCTTGGTATTAGACCACAAACACGTGGTTCTGCGATGAACCCTATTGATCACCCACACGGTGGTGGTGAAGGTAAGACTAACTCTGGTAGACATCCAGTCTCTCCATGGGGTACGCCTGCTAAAGGGTTTAAAACTCGTAAAAAACAAGCTAGTGATAAGTTAATTATCTCTAAGCGTAAAAAGTAAGGGGCTAAGATATGGCAAGATCGACAAAAAAAGGTCCATTTATCGATGGTCACCTAATGAAAAAAGTATTGGCAGCGAAAGAATCTGCTGATAAAAAACCAATTAAAACTTGGTCAAGAAGATCTGTGATCTTCCCTGAGTTTATTGGTTTAACAATTAACGTTCACAATGGTAGACAATTTGTACCAGTATTTGTAACTGAAAACCATGTAGGTTACAAACTAGGTGAATTCGCACCAACTAGAACATTTAAGGGCCATAAAGGTTCTGTGCAGAAGAAGGTAGGTTAATATGAGTAGAGCATTATTAAAATTCGTAAGAGTTTCACCTACTAAAGCTAGACTTATTGCTAGAGAAGTTCAGGGTATGAATGCTGAACTTGCTCTTGCATCATTAGAGTTTATGCCTAACAAAGCAGCGGGTATCATTTCTAAAGTAATTGCATCTGCAGTTGCTAACGGTGACTTTGAACCAGAAGAAGTGACAATTACTTCTTGTAGAGTTGACAAAGCAGCGGTAATGAAAAGATGGAGACCAAGAGCTAGAGGTACAGCTTCTAGAATCATTAAACCAACAGCGCACATTTTAGTTGAAGTTGGCGTAGCTGAAAAAACTGGGGAGGACGCATAATATGGGTCAAAAAGTAAATCCTATAGGTCTTAGACTTGGAATTAACAGAAACTGGGAATCAAGATGGTTCCCGGCAAAAGGTAGAACAGCAGATTTTATCGCTGAAGATTACAAAATCAGAAAATACCTTAAAAAAGAACTTTCTGAAGATTACAAAATCAGAAAATACCTTAAAAAAGAACTTT
>JAGSGJ010000042.1 GCA_023955225.1 Sulfurovum sp. | reverse complement strand
GCAGCCATTGCTAGAGATGAAAGCCGTGGCGCGCACTATAAAGTTGGATTTGAACATGAGGATGAAGCACTGAAAAAACATATTGTACTCCAGTGGAAAAAGGAAGAAACATGCAAATAAAAATTCTTCGCTCTGAGCCCGGTACCCATCAACTCTATACATTACCTGCAGGAGAGATTCCTCTCTTGAATGCCTTGACTTACATTAAAGAAACACAAGATGCCATGCTTACCTTTTCAGCGGGCTGCCGGGCTTCAGTTTGCGGTACTTGCGCGGTACGTGTGAATGGGAGAGAAGAACTTGCCTGTGCCTATAAAGTAAAACCGGGAGATATCATAGAGCCACTACAGTACCACCCTGTTCTACGTGACCTAAGAGTAGACAAACACAAAGCAAAAGAGACACTCTCTAAAAGCACTGCATGGTTACACAGCTCACAAGAAGCTTCACTCACACACAGTGATGAAAAACTCTCTGAAACACAAACAGACTGCATACTCTGTGACTCATGCTACTCTGCTTGTCCTGTCTATGCAGTAAACCCTGATTTCCTTGGGCCTTTTGCACTGACACGTGCATATCGTTATAGTGCAGATAAACGTGAAGGTGACGTGAAAAATATCATCGATAACATCCAAAGTAATGGTGTGTGGGATTGTACTTTATGTGGAGAGTGTACGGCAGTCTGTCCCAAAGGCATAGACCCTAAGATGGATATTACGATGTTAAGAGGACTCTCTGTGCAAGAAGGATATGATGACCCTTCTTTTGCCACACAGAGTTTTGGCACGCCTGATTTTGGCGGTGGAGGATTTGGGTTTGATCCCAATGCCGGGTTTTAGAGTTCTCTAGGATCCACGATCTTTCCTGCTATAGCAGAAGCCGCAGCTACAGCTGAGTTTGCCAAGTAGATCTCAGAAGTTCTAGCACCCATACGACCTACGAAGTTACGGTTGGTTGTAGCCACACAACGTTCATTGTCACCGAGTATACCCATGTATCCACCTAAACATGCACCACAAGTAGGGTTAGAAACTACGGCACCTGCTTCGATAAGGATCTCCATCAAACCTTCGTGTTGTGCTTGAAGGAGTATCTTTTGTGTGGCTGGGGTCACGATCATACGTGTGTGACGTGCAACTCTTTTACCTTTCATGATCTCTGCTGCAATACGTAGATCTTCGATACGTCCATTTGTACAAGAGCCTATCATTACTTGGTCTATCTTCAAGTCATCTGCAACAGCTTGCTCTACAGGCTTACCGTTTGATGGTAAGAAAGGATAAGCAATGACTGGGGAAAGTGCCGATGTATCTATCGTGATCACTTGGCAGTACTCAGCATCTGCATCAGAAACATGGATCTTAGGTTCAGCTCTTAGACCACCATTTACTTCTTTTCTCTCTTCAAGATATGCCATAGTCACATCATCCACTGCGAAGATACCATTTTTAGCACCTGCTTCGATGACCATGTTTGCAATAGAGAACCTGTCTGCCATACCAAGATACTGGATCGCATCACCTGTAAATTCAATAGCTTTATACAATGCACCATCCACACCTATCTGACGGATAAGTTCCAAGATGATGTCTTTGCCGTAAATGTGTTCACCAGGCTTGCCAGTCAACTCTACTTTGATCGTCTCAGGTACTTTAAACCAGTTACCGCCCGTGATCATCCCGAAAGCAAGGTCTGTACTTCCCATACCTGTACTAAACGCACCAAGTGCCCCATGAGTACAAGTGTGGCTGTCTGCACCGATGATGACATCACCCGGTAATACCAATCCTTTTTCCGGAAGCAAAGCATGCTCGATACCCATGTCTTTTTCATCAAAGAAATATTTGAGGTCATGTTTATACGCGAACTCTCTTGAGATCTTCGCTTGATTTGCTGAGGCTATGTCTTTTGCCGGGATGTAGTGATCCATCACCAAAGCAAAACTATCAGGTCTAGCCATTTTCTTCGCACCACTCTCTTCAAATGCTCTAATGGAGATAGGTGTCGTAATGTCATTACCGATAATCATATCGATATCTACCCTAACGATCTCTCCTGCATGCACTTCACGCCCTGCATGTTCTGAGAAGATCTTTTCTGTCATAGTTTGTGCCATAGGTTGTCCTTTATTCTAGATAATGTATATAATAAATAATTACGCGAATTATAGCGAAAAAAAATTATGCTAGAATTTCACTACAATTAGCAAGAAAGACTCAAATGAAATTATACGAACTCAAAGCCATCGCCAAACGTCTTAATGACTTCACATTTATCAGCCGTGCAAGACGTGTAGAGGACAATACTTTAGAGTTGGTATTTAACAAATCTGACAGCTACTTCTTTAACGTGACCAAAGGGCACAGTTTCATCTACAAAGCACCTTCACAAAGGCCTCTTCAAGGATATAATGCACCTTTTGATAGCCTGCTTCACACACTCTTATCTGCAAGCAAGATCATCTCTGTGGATGTACCAAACGATGACCGTATCTTACGTTTAACGCTTGCCCCTAAAAGTTCATACAAAGATAAGATCGTCTGCTTACAGCTGGAATTTACAGGGAAAAATACCAATGCCATACTCATCGATAACAACGAAATCATCATCGAAGCACTCAGACATATAGATGCCGACAGTTCTTTTCGTGTCATCCGTCCAGGAGTGGAACTCCTTGCAATTCCTCCTTTTGCACGCACAGAAGAAACGAAAGAGATAACAGATATAGATGCTTACCTTGAAGACACATTTACGCAAATACAGGCTAAAAAACTTATAGAGTTAAAGAAACAGAAACTCTCTGTGACAGCGAAAAAAAGTCAAAAACTGGGCCAACTTTTAGAGAACTTACCCAACGAAGAGAGTTTGGCACAACAAGCCAAAGAGTACAAAGGCTACGGAAACCTTATCTTGGCAAACCTATATCAGATCAAACCTTATGATACAAAATTAAATACCTATGATTTTGAGGGAAATGAAATTACTATTAAGCTACCTAAAAACATTAAAGTAAACCGTATGAGTGACTACTTTTTTAACCTTGCAAAACGGGCGCAAAGTAAAGCCAAAAATGTGCATATAGAACAAGAAAACCTACAGAGTAAAAAAGACTTTTATGACAATATCTACTATGCACTTGAACAAGCCAATGATCCCTATGAACTCGAACTTCTTGTGCCTAAACGAGCGAAGTCACAACGTAAGAAAGAGCGTCTTAAAGAGGGTGAACTTTTCTGGATAGAAGACTATAAAGTCCTTGTAGGACGGAACAGTAATGAGAATCAGAAACTATTGGGAATAGCAAAAGCCAATGACCTTTGGATGCACATACGTGATGTACCATCAAGCCATGTCATCATCAGGACCGATAAGCAAAATATTCCAGACTCAGTGTTGAGTGCTGCGGCAAAACTCTGCGTAGATTTTTCTGTCAAAAATCCTGGAGACTATGAAGTCGATTACACGAAGCGTAAATTTGTCAAAATACAAGAAGGCTCTAACGTATTTTACAACAAATATGACACTATTTCTGTCACCAAAGAGGGTGTTGAAATTAGAGTCTAGTACCGTCTAATCCAAAGCGTGCTATAATATTCCTCATTTAAAAAACGAGGAAATTATCATGACAAAAATATTTACAGACTATCAAGAACGATGGCTTACGGGCATTGGGTTACTGGCACTTGTTGGATTTATTGGCTGGGTAGATAACTTTTTTGTGATGTGGGCTTTTTTAGGTGTCATTTATATGTTTGCTTTTTATGAAGCCATGAAACTTTTCAAACTTACCGGTCCCTCTATGTATCTTTGGGCTGCACTCTTGTGGATAGTGGCATATTTTTACCCTAACCCGGATGATCTGTTCTTCTTTATGGCAGTGATATTTGCTTCATCTCTCGCCTATTTCCATAATTTTGACAAAAGACTGCTCCTTCCTTTTCTTTACCCGGTCAGTGGGATACTCTTCTTTCTTATCCTCTACCAGGATTTCGGAATCGCGTCTATGTTCTGGCTTCTTGTCACCGTAGCCCTCACGGATGTAGGAGCATTTTTTACAGGGAAAGCCATAGGTAAAACAAAGTTTTCAGACACGTCACCAAATAAAACACTAGAAGGTGTTTTTGGAGGGATCTTTGTCGCAACAGTGGCAGGTAGTTTTGCCGGACTTTATGTCGTCGACTTGTGGATTGCAGTTATCGTAACCCTTGTGACCGCTGTCGCTTCAGTATTTGGAGACCTTTTTGAGTCTTATCTTAAGCGTGAAGCAGGTGTTAAAGACTCTGGAGACTTACTCCCAGGGCATGGTGGTATCTTAGACAGAATTGATGGGTACCTCTTTGGTGCGATCATCATGGTTATTGCACTCAGATCCTTGATCTAGTCCATGTCAAGCATCGTTTTACTCGGCTCTACTGGCTCTATAGGAGTCAATACCCTCATCATCGCAAAACGCTACAACATTGTTATAGAAGCACTTGTCGCTGGTAATAATATTGATCTGCTTAACGAGCAGATCAAAGAACATCAACCCAAAGTGGTTGCTATCGCCAACGAAGAGGACAAAGCAAAAGTCAACCACCCTAATGTACTCTGTGGGGCACAAGGTATTTTGGAACTCATAGAGATGTGCGAGAGCGATACCATCGTCAATGCCCTTGTAGGCTATACCGGTCTTGCCCCTACACTCAAAGCCACAAGCCTTGGTAAAAGGGTCGCACTGGCAAACAAAGAGTCTTTAGTAGTTGCAGGAGAATTCATAGATATGTCTCTCATCACACCCATAGACTCTGAGCACTTTGGACTGTGGTATCTCATGAATGAACGTCCGATCTCTAAGCTTTATATCACGGCTAGCGGTGGTGCATTTAGAGACTGGGAACTGAGTAAAATGAAAGATGCTACTTTTTCAGATGCACTCAAACACCCTAACTGGTCCATGGGCAACAAGATCACCATAGATTCAGCCACCATGACCAATAAACTGTTTGAACTTTTAGAAGCAAAATGGCTTTTTGACACAAGCAACATTGATGCTGTTATAGAAAAAAAATCGATCATCCATGCCCTTGCAGAATTTACGGACGGCTCTACCACTGCACACTTTGCAGGCGTAGACATGAAACTACCTATTGCTTTTGCACTGAGAGGCGAGGTAGAAGAAGCTATCTTACCTCCAACAGACCTGCTCAGCATAGGTGCCTTGGAATTTCTGCCTATTGAAGCAGAGCGTTACCCTATCTGGAACATCAAAGAACACATCTTAAAACATCCTCATTTAGGTGTAGTGATCAATGCCGCAAATGAAGAAGCGATACAAGCATTTCAAGAAGAAAAATGTTCGTTTTTCGGGATGAGTGAAATGGTTTTAGATGCCTATCAAAAGTTTGAAACTGTTAAAGCATCAAACATCAGTGAAATCATCCAAATAGATGAAGATGTCAGAGCCTATGTCAACGCAAGATAAAGTACTCATACTGCATGGCTGGGGAGGAAGTGATACACCACACTGGCAAGCTGAATTAGCTGCAACTATCGCAAAAGAGTATGGTACAGTCTCTTTCCCTTTACTTGACAACTGTCACTTTCCGAGTAAAAACAGGTGGATAAAACAACTCAAAGAGATACTTGAAGATTTCAAACCAGATACTGTCGTGTGCCACTCTTTAGCCAATACACTTTGGTTTTGGCTCTGCAACGAATCCACTATGAAAGAGATACCTCAGATCAAAAGACTTTTTATGGTCTCACCACCAAGCCTTACGACTGAAGTAGATACCATCAAAACCTTTTTCCCTTGTCAACTGCCAGAAAAACTCTATGCTAAAGAAGTGAAAATGATAGTCTCGGACAACGACCCATACATCAAAGTAGAAGAAGTAGAAGCTATGGCACAGCAGTATGATATCCCTTTGACTGTTATCAAAGATGCTGGTCATATCAATACTGACAGTGGTTATGGTAAATGGGAACTGATAGAAAAACTTGTATTGGATAAATCATGATTTTAAGCATCGAATCAAGCTGTGATGACAGCTCTATAGCTATCACCGAAATAGCCACAAAAAAGCTCATTTATCATAAAAAAATCTCCCAGGAAGAAGAACACTCCTGTTATGGCGGTGTAGTCCCAGAACTTGCATCCAGACTTCACGCTGTTGCACTCCCTGAGATACTGAAAGAAACTAAACCCTACTTTGAAAAACTCAAAGCCATCGCGGTAACCAACCAACCAGGACTTGGCGTAACACTGCTTGAGGGCATTGCTATGGCAAAAACCTTAAGTACTTTACTTGACATACCTCTTATCCCTGTACATCACCTCAAAGGACATATCTACTCACTTTTTATAGAAAAGGATTCTACCCTACCCCTACTTGTGCTTCTCATCTCAGGAGGGCATACACAAGTCATAAGAGTTGAAAGTTTTGAACGTATGGAGATCCTTGCCACGAGTATGGACGATTCTGTGGGTGAGAGCTTTGACAAATGTGCCAAGATGATGGGCTTAGGCTATCCTGGTGGACCGCTAATAGAAGCCCTTGCTCTTAAAGGGGACGAAAACCGTTTTGACCTCCCTATACCGCTACGTAACTCTCCTCTCATAGCCTTCTCTCTCTCAGGACTTAAAAATGCTGTGAGACTTAAAGTAGAAGCACTTGGTGGCAGTGAAGGTATGAACGAACAGGACCGAGCAGATCTCTCTGCATCATTTCAAAAAGCAGTGAAGCTTCATCTCCTTCAAAAAAGTAAAAAGATCTTTGCAAAAGAGAAGATAAAAGACTTTGCCATTGTAGGTGGCGCATCTGCAAACAAGTACATACGAAATGCTTACCAGTCACTCTGTGATGAATTTGGTAAAACACTCCACGTTGCACCACTTGAATACTGTTCAGACAATGCTGCTATGATAGGAAGATATGCACTAGAAGCCTATGAAAAAAAGCTCTTTATTGATCCTAATGAATTAGACATTATAAGCACCAAAAAACAACAAAACGGCATGCTCTTATAAATGCCGTTTTAATCCCCTAAAATAGTCCTCTTTCCTAAGCTAGTTTTAGCTAAAATATATACACTTATACCCCCACAAAATGGAGTCTCAACATGGCAGAATATGGTGCTAGTAATATTAAAGTCCTTAAAGGACTAGAAGCGGTAAGAAAAAGACCAGGTATGTATATCGGTGACACATCTACAAAAGGTCTTCATCACCTTGTATACGAAGTCGTAGATAACTCTATCGATGAAGCGATGGCAGGGTACTGTGATACTATTAAAGTCACACTGACCAAAGCCGGTTCTGCGATTATTGAGGACAATGGTCGTGGTATCCCTGTAGCTGAACACCCTAGTGAAAAAATATCTGCTGCGACTGTTGTACTTACCGTACTTCATGCGGGTGGTAAATTTGACAAAGACACATACAAGGTTTCCGGTGGTCTTCACGGGGTTGGTGTTTCTGTTGTAAATGCACTCTCCAAAGATCTCCATCTTACGGTTCAGCGTGATGGTAATACACACGAACAAGACTTTAAAGCAGGTATCCCTCAAGAACCACTAGTGATAACAGGAACTTCACGTAAAAAAGGTACGAAGATAGAATTTTGGCCGGATGACAGCATCTTTACAGAAAGCGTTATCTTCCAAAAAGAGATCTTGATGAAACGTTTCAAAGAACTTTGTTACCTGAACCCAAAGATCACTATTGACTTTAAAGATGAACGTGATGGGACCAAAGAGCTCTATCACTTTGAAGGTGGTATCAAACAATTTGTTGAAGACATGAATACCAAAGCACCTCTTTCAACTGCACAGTTTTTCCAAGGTAAAGCAGATGACATCGAGATCGATATCGCTCTCATGTACTGCGATGCAGACTCAGAAAAATCACTCTCTTTTGTAAACAACATTAAAACAGCTGATGGTGGTACACATGAAGCAGGTTTTAGAGCAGGTCTTACACGTTCTATGGCAAGCTATATCGCCAAAAATGCAAATGCTAAAGAGAAAGGCACTAAAATTACAGGAGACGACTGTAAAGAAGGTCTTATAGCTATTGTTTCAGTGCGTGTACCTGAACCACAGTTCGAAGGACAGACAAAAGGAAAACTGGGATCTTCTTATGTACGTCCATTGGTACAAAAATTCTTCTCTGAAAACTTTAACAAGTATATGGAAGAAAACCCTATAGAAGCCAAAGCTATTATGGCGCAGGTACTTCTTGCTGCTAGAGGTAGAGATGCCGCGAAACGTGCAAAAGACTTAGTGAAACGTAAAGACTCTATGAGCATCGGAACACTTCCTGGTAAACTTGCAGACTGTCAGAGTAAAGATCCTGAAGTATCTGAGATATACCTTGTGGAAGGGGACTCTGCGGGCGGTTCTGCAAAACAGGGACGCGATAGAGTTTTCCAAGCGATTTTGCCACTCAAAGGTAAGATCCTTAACGTAGAGAAAGCACGTTTAGAAAAAATCCTCAAATCTGACGAGATCAAAAACATGATCACAGCACTTGGCTGTGGTATCGGTGAAGAGTTTAATGAAGAAAAATTGAGATACCATAAAGTCATTATCATGACCGATGCCGATGTGGATGGTTCTCACATTCAAACACTGCTCATGACGTTCTTCTTTAGATTCTTAAAGCCTGTCATAGAAAAAGGATATCTGTACCTTGCTCAGCCACCACTTTACCGTTATAAAAAAGGTAAGAATGAAGTGTATTTAAAAGATGAAAAGTCATTGAATGATTATCTGATAGAAAATGGTATCACGGCTATCGAAAGTACCACTATGGGACAGGCAGACTTGGTTGATCTCTTTAAACTTGTAGCGTACTATCGTATGACACTTAAAGAGATAGAAAAACGTTTTGCATTACCTGAAGTACTTCGTTACATGATTGAAAACCCCGATGTTATCGGAACAAACAACAGAGAGCTTGCAAAAACGATAGAAGCATACATCGCTGAACTTGGATACAACATCCTAAATAAAACCATTACTGATGATACGATCCACCTATTTGTACAAACAAAAGATGGTCTTGAAGAACTCATTGTAGATGAAGTACTCTTTACAAATCCTCACTACAATGAAGCCATACATATACATCAAAAAATTGAGGAACATATCACAGATGAATTTAAAGACCAGGACCTCCTTGCACTCTTTGCAGAGGTTGAAGGTTCAGCAAAAAAAGGTGCATATATCCAACGCTATAAAGGTCTAGGTGAAATGAACCCTGAACAACTTTGGGAAACAACAATGACACCAGAGAACAGAAGACTTTTACAGGTTACCATAGAGGATGACGAAGCTGCTAGTGATACATTTACACTCTTTATGGGTGATGAAGTGGAACCTAGAAGAAACTACATTGAAAGCCATGCTAAAGATGTAAAACACCTGGATGTTTAATGCTATTATCCCAAAAAGAAGAAAGAGGACGACGTTTTACCCTGGCTCTTAGAGCAGGTATGCCCGTACTCATTCTTATTTTTCTTGTTTTTTATACGACTATTTATAATGAGGAGACATTTACTATCAGTCTAAAAGATGGTGTATTGCTTGCTGCTATTACCTTCATTGCTATCTATTTTATCTATTTTTTAATGAACCTCAGTGTACAAGAAACCATGATAGATCAAACCACACAAGGGTTTAATACAAAAACATTTATCAAAAAGCTACAAGACTATAAACCAAAATCTCTTGCATGTTTAAATATCATAAATCTCTCATCACTAAATAAACATTACAGTACAGATCAAATTGATACTCTTCTTTATACTATCGCTCGTAGGTTGAATCTACTGTTTAAACAAAATGGTTTAGATACAGTACTTATCGGACGAGGTCGTGGTACGGAATTTTTAATTGCACTCAATGAGAATCATGAGAATATACAAACTATTTTAGAAACTATGATAGAAGAAAACAGTCGTATAAACAATATAGAAGTAGATTATAAATTTGCCATTGTCACCAACACGAATGAAGACTTTGAAAAAGCTATACTGCAACTTCGAGATATCATAGTAAGTCAATCTTCACATACGGGTAAAGAAAAACATACACAAAATATCAAAGATGCAAGCGAACTCTCAGGCATAGAAAAAGAGGTCATTACAACAATTAAAAAGAAAAAATTACTGCTATCGTTCAGACCTCTACTAAATACGTCTAACGATACTATAGACATGTATGAGATTGCAGTTAAACTACGATCAGAGACCCATCAAGATATCTTACCTCGAGTCTATCTGCCAATTATTAACCGTTTAGGTTTAGGTAGAGAATATGATTTTACACTGATTAAACATGTCATTGACCTCTTACCTCTTGTGGATGAGACTATTTCATTTACCTTTAATCTTTCACCTTTTTCTCTGAGAGATAGCTCTTTTCAGAAAAAACTTTTTGCCTACTTGGAGGAAAAAAAGATAGACCCGTCTCGTCTGGTCATCCAACTCTATGAACGTAAAACACACCATGATCTTAGCGGATACCTTAAAACCCTCAAGGGTTTCAGATCTCATGGTATAAAGATTTGTATCGATAATTTTGGTTCATCCAATGCCTCTATGGAATATATGAAACATTTTAAATTTGATATGGTCCAATTTGATAGAGATTATGTGACACACTTAGAAGATGAAACAACGTATGCTATGCTTCATTCTCTAATTGATATGGCAAAAAACTTACACGTTCAAACCGTTGCAAAATGGGTGGACAATGAAACACAAAAAAATCAGCTAAAAACACTTGGGATTGACTATATACAAGGATTTGGTGTGAGTAACCCCATACTTGAAGACGCATTGATCAACAGATATAACTAAAGGAAAAATATGAAATACGGCGAAAAAGAGATACAAGAATTTGATATCAACAGTGAAGAAAACTATTGGCCAAATGAGCATAAGAAAAATTATATGATCAATATAGAACTCCCAGAATTTATGTGCATGTGCCCACGTTCAGGTTATCCTGATTTTGCTACACTCAAACTCTCTTATGCACCAGATATGAAAGTCATAGAACTCAAAGCACTTAAACTCTATATCAACTCATTTATGACAAGACATATTTCACATGAAAATTCTGCCAATGAAATTTATGATGCACTTTACAGTAAACTAAAGCCTAAGTCTATGAAACTTATCGCAGATTTTAACCCTAGAGGAAACGTACATACCGTCATCGAAATTGACAGTACAAAAAACTAAAACACTTATCTACACCGAAGGTATTCACAACTTTCGGTCAACATACAATTAAATTCTCATCCTTTCTTCAAAACATTACAATTTGACATATATTTAAACTTTTCTCTCAAAATCTATTATGATACGCCTATATGAATACGAAGGATATGCATGATAGATTTTCATGAAGTGATGCAAAGAGTCAAACAGATTCTCACTACACAAACTAAGAAGGAAAAAATACTAGACAGGGATATCGCAGATTCTCTTGAACTTGACCCACAATACTTTGCAGTCATTAAAAGACGTAAAAAAATTCCCTATGAATCCCTGGCTCATTTTTGTAAAAATCACAACATTAGTATGAACTGGATACTTTTGGCACAAAAACCTCAATATTTGACCTGAGTATTATTTATAGCTATAATAAAATGTTAAGATATCTTATTAAAGGAAAAAGAGATGAGCAAAAAAGTTGAAAAGATCGCACTCTATTCTGCATCAGCAAAAGAGCTTAAATTGGATTTGTCAGATGACCTCATTATAAAAGTAACCACTGGCCTAGGACCTTCTATCTATAAAAAGGATGCTGAAACTGTATCATGTTCAGACAGTTCAGAACTTGACACAGTAAAAAAGAATTTTTTACAAAAAAAGCTTGGTCTTGACGTAAGTGACGAAGATATGGATACTGCCATTAAAAAAGTATGTGAAGCAATGGGTTCTTCAAATAGACATAAATACAGAGCACTCTTCTATGCCTTACTTGCTAAAGAGTTTGGAAAAGAGTCTATTTACGATTAAGCACTAAAAGAAGTTTTATATCTTGATAAAGAAGATATATTTCTTCTCCTCATCATTTTTGCCAAATCCGACTATCTCCATATCACTATATTGTGTATTCACATCCATTCTGAGCTCATACATCATAGCATCCATATCAAGTATCAGTAAAGGGGGAATAAGTTCCCCTACTGTTATTCTAGATGGACTACCATCTATTTTAAAATTCAGTTGTTTACCTGCTTCATCCAAATGAAATAAATTAAGAGGAGCTTCACCCGCATACGTTAATTTTTCTGAATCTTCCGGATTTTCTTTTAGAAGCATTGCCGTAAGTACAAAATCTTCTTGATTTCCTATTTCTTCCCGTACATCTTCTATAAGATCAATAATATATTTCATATGAGGTATCCTTTAAATACTATTGTATGTTAATTTCAAAATTAAAATAGAATAATATTTAACTACTATGTAATAGTTAAGTTCGGAGTTAATTTGCTGTAGATTTGGTTTGATGGAGTTTTCGTAATGAGCGAGCTTATATTAAGTAAGTGACCGAATGGAGAAAACTCCATCCGACCGAAGATATAGTAAAGAAACCCGAACTTAGCTGTTACGCTTTTCGATGATTTCTTTGGCTACGTTCTGTGGCACTTCTTCATAGTGATCAAATTCCATAGCATAAGTCGCACGACCTTGACTCATAGAACGTAAGTCTGTTGAGTATCCGAACATTTCAGAAAGTGGAACGAATGCATCAACAATCTTGTTTCCAGCTCTGTCATTCATACCTGATACTTGACCACGTCTTTTGGCAATATCACCAATAACGTCTCCCATGTAATCTTCAGGCATTTCAACTTCAACTTTCATCATAGGCTCAAGGATAATAGGATTAGCTTTTCTACATCCCTCTCTTAAACCCATTGATGCAGCAAGTTTAAATGCCATTTCAGATGAATCGACATCATGGTAAGAACCATCATATACAGTAACTTTTAGATCTTCCACAGGATAACCTGCTTGGATACCTCTAGCCATTGCTTCTTGAATACCTTTATCAATTGGTTTGATAAATTCTTTTGGAATTACCCCACCTTTAACAGCATCTACAAACTCATAACCAAATCCTGGTTTTTGTGGCTCAATTTTAAGATATACATGTCCAAATTGTCCTCTACCACCTGATTGTTTAGCATATTTGTACTCTTGATCAACAGAATCTTTAATAGTTTCACGGTAAGAAACCTGTGGTGCTCCTACATCAGCTTCTACATTAAATTCTCTTTTCATTCTATCTACAAGAATCTCAAGGTGAAGTTCACCCATTCCTGAAATAATAGTTTGACCAGTCTCTTCATCTGAAGAAACACGGAAAGATGGATCTTCTGCAGCTAGTTTAGAAAGTGCAACACCCATTTTCTCTTGATCGGCTTTTGTTTTAGGCTCAACAGCAACAGAGATAACTGGATCCGGGAAATCCATTCTTTCAAGTACTACTTTATCTGAAGCATCACAAAGTGTATCACCTGTAGTTGTTGATTTAAGACCAACAACCGCACCGATCTCACCAGCGTAAATTTCATTTACTTCTTCACGTTTAATCGCGTGCATCTTCATGATACGACCGATACGCTCTTTTTTATCTTTAGTTGAGTTATGTACGTAAGAACCTGATTCTAAAGAACCACGGTATACACGGATAAATGTCAACTGACCCACAAATGGATCTGTCATGATCTTAAATGCCAATGATGCAAATGCACCTTCATCTGTTGATGGAACAATGACTTCTTTCTCTTCATCCTCCATCATAGTACCTTTAATCGGAGGTGCTTCAACTGGAGATGGAAGGTAAGCAACAACAGCGTCAAGTAAAGTCTGAACACCTTTGTTTTTAAATGCTGAACCCACAGTCATAGGAACAATATGCATACCAATTGTTGCGGCTTTAATACCAGCTACAATTTCTTCTTCAGTAAGCTCTTCACCTTCAAGGAATTTTTCCATAAGTGCGTCGTTACAATCTGCTTCAGAAATCTTCTCAATTAAATTTTCGCGGTACTTTTCTGATAATTCCATCATATCTTCTGGAATCTCTTCTACATGGTAGTTAGAACCCATTTCTGCATCTTTATCCCAAACGATTGCTTTCATCTTAACAAGATCAACAACACCTTGGAAATTTTCTTCAGCACCGATAGGAAGTTGTATAGGTACAGGGTTCCCTTTTAGTCTTTCAACAATTTGTCTCTCAACTTCATAGAAGTCAGATCCAGTTCTATCATACTTGTTTACAAATACAATGGAAGGTACACCATAACGGTTTCTTTGTCTCCATACTGTCTCAGATTGTGGTTGAACCCCACCAACTGCACAGAATACAGATACAGCACCATCAAGTACTCTCATTGAACGTTCAACTTCAATAGTAAAGTCAACGTGTCCCGGAGTATCTATAATGTTGATTTGCTTTTTAGCCCACTCACAAGTAGTAGCAGCAGAAGTAATAGTAATACCTCTTTCTTGCTCTTGTTCCATCCAGTCCATTGTTGCAGCACCATCATGTACTTCACCAATTTTGTGTTCAACACCTGTGTAGAAAAGGATTCTTTCAGTTGTTGTTGTTTTACCTGCATCAATGTGAGCAGCGATACCGATGTTTCTTACGTCTTTAAGTTTGTGCGTTCTTGCCATAACTTAATTCCTTACCATCTATAGTGAGCAAACGCTTTGTTCGCTTCAGCCATTTTATATGTATCTTCTTTTTTCTTGTAAGCAGAACCTTTTTCAGTAGCAGCGTCCATAAGTTCATTACTTAAACGCTCCATCATAGTTCGTTCATTTCTTTT
>JAGSGJ010000073.1 GCA_023955225.1 Sulfurovum sp. | reverse complement strand
TGGCTTTGAGATATCTCCCAGTTTTGACAAAAAGAGCAACGAAAATTACAGCCAACTGTACCTAGGGAAAAAACTTTTGAGCCAGGGAGAAAATGATAAAGCGGTTTTTTTTCTATGGGATCCACATTGATAGCAGAAGGATAACCATAAACAAGACATTCTATCTTGCCCCCGACATTTTTATTCACTCCGCAGATACCTGTGTTACCTTCTTTTATCTTACAGTAGTGCTGACACAGAGTACAGGATAATCTGTCCTCTTTATAAGGCTTATAAAAATCAATCATCTTTTATCTTTTCTACCTGATACACAGATATTTCAGGATGGCTTTGCAGGCATTGCATCGATAAACCTGCCTTTTGACATAGGTGCGAGAAAAATGCATCAAAATCTTTCAGCTCTTCCCACACCTGTGGTAAAAATGTCGCCTGATGATAACCTTGTTTGAGGATAACACCATCGACTCCTTCTGTTATTTTTTCTTTTAAATCTTGTATATCAGTATACACTAAAAGCTTTGGTTCACTAAGTACAGAAACCTCTATACTGACACCTTCAAGTTCTTCTTCTTCTAGCGCATCAAAGCGAGGATCACGAAAGGCAGCTGATTGAGCATTATTAAGTACATCATCAACTAGACTTCGATGAGCAAGTATACTTCCCATACAGCCGCGAAGCTTTCCGTCTTGGCTCAAGGTAACAAAAGAAGCCCCCTGTTTTAAAAGTTCAGGGTATTCTTCTTCTATAGAAGAAACATCAACATGTCCCTTAATAAAATGACTCTTGATAGATGCACGAGCTAGAGAAAGCAAGACTTTTTTCAAAACAACCTTCCTATTTACCTTTTACTATTCACTGACAAAATATTGTCCAGTGCTAGTAAAAAAATATATTTGTACACTCTTCTACTATTATTATATAACTATCAAATGTAGATTTAAATATAATCTCAACATTACTTTCAGGAGACAAGATGACAATAGCAATACTAGGACTTGGTGGCGTTGGTGGCTATATCGGTGCAAAGCTTTGTGCTCTTAAAGATGAACATGAAGTCATCTTTCTCTCACGAGGTGAACATCTCGAAGCCATACAAAACAATGGTCTTCGTATTATTGATGTGGATAAAGAAGAAACGTATCATCCAAGTTTCACTCTGCAAAGCACAGATAAGCACCTAGACATCGTTTTCTTATGTACTAAGACCTATCACTCTAAACAAGCACTAGCAGAGCTTAAAGACGTCATTTCAAAAGACACACTTATTATTCCTGTGGCCAATGGTGTAAATTCTAAAGAAGATCTGCAAAAACTCACACCAGCAAAGGTTACAGAGGCTTGTGTTTATATCGTATCGCATAAACTTAGTGCCGGTATTATTAAAAAAACAACAAATATTTTCGCACTAAGACTCAGTGATGATGTGCAAGACATTTTAGAACCATTATTAACTAAGGCTGGACTACGTACCAAATTCTCTGCTGACATCAGACAAGAGTTATGGAAAAAATTCCTATTTATCTCGGCAATGGGTTCATTAACCTCGTATTATGAAATTGGAATGGGAGCTATTTATAAAGAACATGAACAAGAGTTGAAAAAACTTTTACATGAGATATATTCTATTTCTCAAGCCTTAGGTGTAAACTTAGAAGAAAAAGAACTTGCAAAGGCATTAGAGACTTCTTCAAAACTTCCAGAAAATGCACCAACTTCAATGTGGCTTGATATGAAAGCAAAAGGCTTAAACGAACTCGAAACCTTATCAGGTTATATCGTACAACAAGGCCAAAAGCATCAGATACAAATACCTTTGATGCAAAAAATATATGATAAATTAAAAAAGAACTAGAAAGAAGACTCACCCTAATTAGGGCAAGCTATTGTTAACGATAGATATAAGCGGAGAAGTAACCCTCTTTGTTTGCATCATCAGTCATGTCGAACTTTGCACCCACATGATCTGCCCAATGTTCTAAGACGCAGTACTCAACTTCCCAATCATCTGAAAACTTATGTTCTACGCATTTCTTTTGACGATTCCAGTCAAGAGTGACCTCATCTTGATGTACATCATGAAGCTCATCTTCAAGCCATTGTAAATCAACTAATTTCTGTGGATACCCACTCAAATGTTCAACTACTGTGTTTTGCATGATAACTCCTTATATAGTTATAAGTTATATAGCAAAGTGTGTTCCAAAC
>JAGSGJ010000081.1 GCA_023955225.1 Sulfurovum sp. | reverse complement strand
TGGATGCAAACAGAGCTTTTTGATGCAAAACCAGAAGAAAGTGTGCAAGATGCTATTGATAGACTTCGTCGTTTAAAAGATGATGGTGAATTAGAAAATATTTATCAGCTTTTCTTGGTAGATGATAATAGACGAGTACTTGCAGGAATCTCTCTTGAAGACCTTATTGTAATGGATTTTAGCAGACGGTTTAAAGAAATTTTAGCAGATGATGAGTACCATTTTTTATCTGTCGAAGCGACACAAGAGATAGAAGATGTCGCGAAAATGTTTGAACAATATGACCTTTCTGTTTTACCGGTCTTGGATTGGCAAGGTAAGTTAGTTGGACGTATTACGTCAGATGATATTTATGATGTTATTGAAGAAAAAGCAACAGAGCAGATCTATAATCTTGCGGGTGTTGATGATGATGCGGAACAAGAAGAGAGACTTGTTGGTGTCTTTAAAAAACGTGCTTCATGGTTGGGAATAAATTTAATCACAGCTATTTTAGCTTCTATCGTTATAGGTTTTTTTGATGAGACATTGATGGCCTTTATTCCTTTGGCAATATTAATGCCTATAGTCGCTTCTATGGGTGGTAATGCTGGTACTCAAACGCTAACTGTAATGGTTAGACAGATGGCATTGGGTGATATTGATGAAGAAAATGCTAGAGCTGCTGTGCAAAAAGAATTGATAGTTGCTTTTTTTAATGGACTTCTTTTTGCCGTTGTTGTGGGTTTTGTTGCTTATATATGGTTTGGCATAGAACTTTTAGGTGTAGTCATTGCCTTAGCAATGATATTCAACCTATTAGTCGCAGGACTTTTTGGCGCACTAATTCCTTTAATACTCAAACGCCTTGATGTTGATCCTGCTGTGGGCTCTACAGTTCTTCTAACTACCGTAACGGATGTGCTCGGTTTTCTTAGTTTCTTAGGCTTGGCAAGTATCATCTTATGATAAGTGATATCCAACTCACGAAGTGTGAAGATTCTAATTTTGTAAAAACGCAACGCATGCGATACAAACAAAAGGGTATTGAAAAAGCATGGGACATGGTACATGTACATGACAGTGTCTCTGTTCTCATCTATCATAAACAACGCAATGCATTTGTCCTAGTCAAACAGTTCCGTCCACCTGTATTTCTACATAATAAAGATGGTTATACCTATGAGTTATGTGCTGGTATTGTTGACAAAGATACGACTTTAGAGCAAATTACTAAAGAAGAAATTGATGAAGAGTGTGGGTATGATGTACCTCTTGAAAAGATAGAACGAGTCACTTCTTTTTATACAGCTGTGGGGTTTGCAGGTGCCCAACAAACTCTATATTATTGTGAAGTTAATGATGAGATGAAGATACATGAAGGAGGGGGTGTTCATGTGGAAGATATTGAAGTTGTTTATCTTGATATTGATGAAGCTAAAGCCTTTGTCTTGGATGAGACTAAGGCTAAAACACCGGGTATCATGTATGCAATGATGTGGTGGTTTCAGCAGCAGAGCTAAGCTGTTTCTTTTATCTGAATTACAGTCTTATTATCAAAGTTATCTACTAATATCTTTTTAACTCTAGCTTGCCAAAGTTTACCAAACTCTTTTTTCTCTTCACGAGTAGCTCTTTTTGCAAAGATAAGTCCCATTAACTCTTTTTGTCTTGGGTCTATGCTTATTGAACTAGGGTCGTAAAAGACATCTACACTCTTTCCTGTCTCTTTTCTAG
>JAGSGJ010000035.1 GCA_023955225.1 Sulfurovum sp. | reverse complement strand
GAAATATTTATGGGTGCCAAAGATGCAGCGCGTCAAGGGCTTAATGTCTTTCGTATGAAACTTCTTGGTGCAAAAGTACATGAGGTTGAATCTGGAAGCCGTACGCTTAAAGATGCGATGAATGATGCCATCAGACACTGGGTAACGAATACTCGGGATACGTATTACATCATCGGTACAGTTGCAGGACCACACCCCTACCCTATGATGATACGTGATATCCAGTCTATCATCGGATGGGAAGCTAAACAACAACTAAATGCAGTTGAAGGATGTTTACCAGACAAAGTCATTGCCTGTATAGGTGGTGGTTCAAATGCTCTTGGTATTTTTAGTCACTTTTTAGAAGATGAAAGCGTTGAGTGTATCGGTATAGAAGCTGGCGGACTTGGGCTGGATTCTAAACATGGCTGTTGTCTTGCAAAAGGAAGCCCCGGTGTACTTCATGGACAACTAAGTTACCTGCTTCAAGATGAAGATGGTCAGGTACAAGAAGCGCACTCCATTTCGGCAGGACTAGATTACCCTGGCATAGGACCAGAACATTCATTCCTAAAAGATGAAGGTATAGCTAAATATGACTATATCACTGATGATGAAGCTCTAGATGCCTTTGTCTGGCTTTCACAGGCTGAAGGTATCATCCCTGCTTTTGAAAGTTCACATGCCATTGCATACCTCAAAAAGATGAAACCAGAAGAGATAAAAGGTAAAACGATCTTAGTCAACCTCTCCGGACGTGGTGATAAAGATATGATACAAGCACAAGATATTTTAAAAGATCAATTTAATTAACATTTAGGAGATATAAAATGAATTTCGAATTAACACAACTCCCTGTAGCAGATATAAATGGTGATGTAGAAGTTATTATTGTTATCGATAATAATACAGACCACCGTTTCATACAAGACAAAAAACTACTTAAAAAAGCAGGTTTTTTAGGAGGACAAGATGAGACCTGTCTACTTGTAAGCAAAGATAGACTTTATGTTGGATCTGAGTCTTTAAAAGGTACTGCCATTAGAACTGCTGCTGCTAATGCTATAAAATCACTCAAAGGTACGGGATATAAGTCTATCAAAGTAGCCACTTATCTAAATGGAGGAAAATGTACAAATTCCCTTCGTGCGATGGTTGAAGGTTTTATCTTGGGTGCGTATAGTTTTGAAAACTATAAAAGTAAGAAAAATGAAAACAAGATCAAACACATTACTGTCTCTCTTGAAGAGTACAGTGAACACGCAGTGGACATAGAAAAAGCTTCTCTTCTCGTACATAAAGCACAGATAACAGCAGATGCAACAAATTTCACACGTAACATTGTAAACACAACTCCTGATGACTGTTACCCGGATGTTATGGCAGAGATTGCTGAAGCAATGGCAGAAGAGACTGGTCTGAAATGTAAAGTACTTAAGCCAAAAGCACTTAGAAAAGAGAAGATGGAAACCCTTCTAGCTGTTGCACGTGCAAGCCGTCATAAACCAAGAGTCATACATCTTACACATAAGCCAAAAGACGCAAAATGCGTGGTAACCCTTGTAGGGAAGGGTCTTACTTACGATAGTGGTGGATTAAGCCTCAAGCCGGCAGACTACATGGTAACAATGAAGTCAGACAAAAGTGGTGGTTCTGCAGTAATAGGTATCATGAAAGCCGTAGCAGAAATGAACTTACCTGTAGAAGTACATGGCTTTGTAGGTGCTGTAGAAAATATGATAGGTGGAGATGCTTACAAACCAGATGATGTACTTGTAGCGAAGAATGGTAAAACGATCGAGATCCGTAATACAGATGCTGAAGGTCGGCTAGTACTTGCAGACACACTTTGCTACGCACAACAAGAAGTAAAATCTGACTACCTCTTCGATTTTGCAACACTCACTGGTGCTTGTGTGGTAGGTGTAGGACACTACACATCAGGTGTCATGGGTAACAGTGATAAGACAAAATCACTTGTGGTCGATGCAGCAAAACGTTCAGGAGAGTTGGCAACTGCCTTAGACTTTAACCCTTACCTCAAAAAGACTATCAAGTCTGACATCGCAGATGTATGTAACATCTCAAATACACGTTATGGTGGGGCGATTACTGCAGGGCAATTCCTCTCTGAATTTATAGATAAAGACCACACAGACAAATGGGCCCATATAGACATTGCAGGTCCTGCATTCGTAGAACATGCATGGGGAGAAAATCCTTTTGGTGCTTCTGGAGCAGGAGTAAGACTGATGGTAAAGCTTATAGAGAAGCTGGCAGAAACCAAAGGAAACTAAAACCATATCATAAAAGGTATCTACACCCTTTTATGAACTTAACTGAGATGGCAAAGCAGTGCTTTATCTGCCAATAGTTCAGTAATGATCTCTTTGCTGTTTATGACATGATTGATGCCCAGACCTGACACTACCGCTTCTTCCATACTATTATTTACTTTCACAACACTATTTATATCTGCACGGAATGAGACAATATTTTCACAGATTAATTGTCTTTGTATTTTATTTTCAATAGTAACAATAATTGCAGAACAGTGATTGACATTAAAATGTGCCAGGACCATCTTTTGTGCAGCATTAGCAAAATAGATCGCCTCTTCACCTTTGGCAATCTCTGTATCTACAATCTTGATATCGTGTTCAATGATAATATAAAGTAAGTTTTTTTCTTTAAGTTTTTCAACGAGTTTACGTCCGATATCACCATAGCCACAAACTATGATATGATTTTCATATGTACCTGAGGCCAATGCCCGTTCACGTAGATTATCAGGCTCCTTAATCAACATATCTGCAAGTGTTTTTATATTTTTCAACACAAAAGGAGTGATGATCATCGATAATACAACGGTGATGATTAAAATCTGATTTGCTTCATTTGATATCAATTTATTGGAGTATGCAAGTGCAAGTATGGCTAAGGAAAACTCACCTACCTGGAAAAGTGCCCATGCTGTTTTTATGGCTGTTCTTTTCTGAATAAAAAACTGTAATATACCAAAAATGAGTATACCCTTGATCATCATTATTCCCACGAGTAACCCCAAGATGATATGTCCATAATTCACAAGAGAATGCCAATCAATAAGCATTCCTATGGTTACAAAAAAGACACCCAAGAGTATATCTCTAAAAGGGATAAGATCTGCCTCTATACGATAACGGTACTTTGTCTCAGCAATCATCATTCCTGCAAGAAAGGCTCCTAAAGAATAGGTAAACCCAAAGAAATGCGCCATATATGAAGCCCCCATAACACCAAGTAAGACAGCAACCAAAAAGATCTCTTCTGAACCTGATGCCATGATCCATCCAAAAAAACGTTCAAGAAAATATTTACCTATAATAAAAATAATGAGAAACAGTACAAGGGCACTTGCAAATGTCTCTAGCAGAAGAACAGATATGGAGTCTGTTTCAGAAGTAAAGAAAGAGACCATTAGAAGTATAGGAATAACGGCTAAATCCTGAAAAAGTAAAATGCCCAATGTTGTACGTCCATAACCTGAATGGATCTCATTGTTTTCATTGAGAACCTTCAGGACAATGGCTGTTGATGAGAGCGCCAGTGCAAAACCTAGTACTATAGCACTTTTAATTTCCAAGCCAAAAAGAAGTGAACTTAACCCTGTAAAGAGTAGTCCTGAGAGTAAAACCTGTAATCCGCCATAAACAAAGACCTCTTTTTTCATCTGTTTAAGATGATTCACTGAAAATTCAAGCCCTATTGTAAACATTAAAAATACAATCCCAAATTCTGCCAGATGAGATAACATCTCTTTGGAATCTTCAGCAAAATGGAAAATGGATGATATAGCAAAACCAGTAAGAACATACCCAATGACTGTTGGGATATCAAATCTTTTTAAAAAAACGTTGAGTGCAGTTGATATGCTAATGGTAATGATTAATATCAGTAAGGCATTTTCCATCTATTTTATCCCATTTTTTTCTTAGATTGTATATACATACTATGTTGTTATCATAGCAAAACTGTATGTAAAACAGGCAATATTTTCCATATTTCATCTTTTATTACCATCCATAAAAAATGTATCTGATATAAACTAACCACCTCTTCACCAATATTTCGCTAAAATCGCGATAATAATACTATAACACTTAAGGAATATCATGGGACTAGGCATCGGACTTGTTGGACTACCAAATGTAGGAAAATCTACAACTTTTAACGCACTCACTAAAGCACAAAATGCAGAAAGTGCAAACTACCCGTTTTGTACCATCGAACCAAATAAAGCAGTAGTACCTGTACCAGACAAAAGACTGGACATACTTGCCAAGATAGTAAACCCTGAGAAAGTACAGTATTCTACACTTGACTTTGTGGACATTGCCGGTCTTGTTGCGGGAGCAAGTAAGGGTGAAGGTCTGGGAAATAAATTTCTTGGAAACATTCGTGAAACGGAAGTGATCTTACATATCGTAAGATGTTTTGCAGATGATAATATCGTACACACAGAAGGTTCTATTGACCCTATTCGTGATGTTGAGATCATCGAGCAAGAATTGCTTTTTGCTGATATTGATGCCGTACTTAAGCGTATTGAGATGCTTAAGAAAAAAGCAAAAGGTAACGACAAAGATGCAAAAGAACAACTCGTAGTTGCAGAGGCACTCCTTGCACATATAGAAGATGGTTCTCCTGTTTCTACTTTTGAAGACATAGAAAGTGATGGCTTCTTGGCAATGAACAAAGATTTACGTCTTCTTACATCTAAACCTATTATCTATGGTGCAAATGTAGATGAAGACGGACTCAGTGAAGACAATGAATATGTACAAAAGCTCAAAGCCTATGCGGGGGAGAGAGATTCTGAAGTGATCAAGCTTTGTGCCAAAGTAGAAGAAGATATGGTAGACTTTGATGATGATGAAAGAGATGAAATGCTTGCAGACCTTGGTGTTACAGAGTCTGGTCTTGAGCAGATCATTCATAAAGGCTTTGATAAACTGGGTCTTCAAAGCTACTTTACTGCAGGTGTAAAAGAAGTACGTGCCTGGACCATTAGACAAGGCACAACAGCACCTAAAGCAGCTGCAGTGATACACAATGACTTTGAAAAAGGTTTCATCCGTGCAGAAGTCATCAGTTATGAGGACTTTGTAGAGTTTGGTGGCGAATCGGGTGCAAAAGAAGCCGGTAAAAATAGACTTGAAGGTAAAGAGTACATTGTACAAGATGGCGATGTAATGCACTTTAGATTTAACGTTTAAAAAAGGACAATGATGAGAAAGTTACTTTTAATTGGATTGGTTGGTTTTACTTTACTTGGTTGTGATAGTAAAAAAGGTACATTTCTTAAAACCGTAGAGAGTCAAAATGATCTACCTACTGCTGTATCGAAACTAGAAAAACTCATCAAAGATCAAGGCTTAACTCATTTTAGTACCATAGATCACAGAACTAATGCCAGAAATGTGAACATGAACTTGAAACCAGAAACTGTTGTCGTTTTTGGTAATCCTAAGATGGGAACTGTGCTTATGAACTGTAACCCTTCTATGGGCTTGGATCTACCGCTTCGCATACTTTTCACAACAGACTATGAAGGTAAAACAACCATCACATATACCAATCCGGAGTACTGGTCTTTAAAACACAACATTAAAGACAAAAATTGTTTAAACATACTAACAAAAGCAAAAATCGCATTGGCAGATCTTGCTGAAGAATCAGGGAAAAAATAATATGATAATCAATATAAACGAAATACTATACCGTATACAAAAAGCACTAAAGTTAACGACTGAAGAGATGTTAGAAGCCTACAAACTTGAAGAGTATAAAATAGAAGCCTCACATTTGCAGTCTCTTCTAAAACGTCGTCTAGATAATGGCTTTACGGTAGCTACCTATGAAGAGTTGGGTGTATTTTTAGATGGACTTGTCACACTTAAAAGAGGGCCATCCCCTAAGAAACCCAATGAGGATGAAGCAGTAGAACTTACAAACAACCTCATACTCAAAAAGTTGCGTATTGCATTAGAACTCAAAGAGGCAGAAACAGAGATTATCTTTGGTCTGGCAGATGTTGAACTCAGTAAGCAGCAACTCGCTTCTCTCTTCCGTAAAGAAGGCCATAAAAACTTTAAAGAGTGTTCAGATGAGTTACTGATGGCATTTTTAGATGGTTTGGATGAATTTTATTATGTGGGAGAGATAGACTAAGTCTATCTTTTCAACATTGTGAACTTAGAACAATCACTTCAAGCTATAAAAACTGATTTAGCTAAAAAAGAAGAAATCTTAAAAACCCTAAAAAAAAATCCCCATCTATCTTATCTATCGGAAACACAAATATTGACTTACTTTAAAGTTGAAAGCATACTTGAACTTAACGAGCATAGCAAGCGTATAAAAGAATCTATACAAGCCAATGAGAACCTTTCAGTACAGGAGAATGATATATGCTCCTGTACTGACAGTAAGGGACAGCCTAAAGACCTATATTACTCAGAAGCATCTGCTCAAGAAGCAATGATGCTATCTATACAAAAAGAATCACAACTGAGTGTTTATATATGCCCAGATGGTGGTGGATGGCATTTGACTAAAAGGTAAAATTAAACTTTCAAAACCAATTTCACAGGACAGTGGTCACTTCCCATAACATGATCCAAGATATCAGCATCGACTATCTTTTCTTTTAGGTCATCTGATACAAAGAAGTAATCGATTCTCCACCCTACATTATTACCTCTGGCTCCTGCTCTGTAACTCCACCAGCTGTAACGGTCTACTTCATCACCTTTTACATGTCTAAAAGTATCTATGTAGCCATGCTCCATGAGTTTATCCATCCATTCACGTTCCATAGGCAAGAAGCCTGATGTTTTTTCATTGGCTTTAGGACGTGCGAGGTCAAATTCTTTATGAGCTGTGTTTACATCACCACATACGACGATGGACTTGCCCTCCTCTCTTAGTGTATTGATATGTGTTAAGAAACGATCGTAGAACTCCATTTTATAGACCAAACGTTCATCATTACGTTGTCCATTGGGAAAGTATACATTAAAGTATGCGATATCTCCGAAATGGTATTCATTGATACGTCCTTCATCTAAAATATCAACATGTGCACAGCAAGATGCTTCACCCTTGATATCTGTGTAGAGTGCTACACCTGACTGTCCTTTGTTTGATGATGAGTTGATACTTTGAAACTTATACTCTCTGTCAAAGATACTTTCAGGGATCTGGTCTGCTTCTGCTTTAATTTCCTGCAATCCGAGGAAGTCTACATTTTCTTCGTCTATCCACTTGAGTGCTTCTTTTTTCTCTACTGCTCTAATGCCGTTTACGTTCCATGATATAAAGGTTAGTGTATTACTATTTGACATTTCGTATCTCCCTATTTATGTTTTAATTCTTAATTATTTAGATAGAATAATACCAAAACAGACTTCAAAAAAAAGGTAAAAGATGGCACAGGCAGATAAAGAACGTTGGGATGAAAAATACCAGAACAATCCAATACCCAATGAACCCATTAAACTGGTCAGCGACTATGCTTCACTTGCTACAGGACCGCAAGCACTTGACATCGCTTGCGGCATGGGACGACACAGTAAATACTTAGCTTCAAAAGGATTTACTGTCGATGCACTTGACATCTCTTCTGTTGCTATAGAGCACCTAAACAATATCCCTAACATTAATGCGATAGAGGTGGATTTTGATACCTTTACACTCCCAAAAGAAAAGTATGACCTCATAGTGTGTACTTATTTCTTAGAACGAAGACTCTTTCCTCAGATGATAGATGCTCTTAAACCCAATGGTATTATACTTTTGGAGACATTTTTGCATGATGCCCAGAATGAGCGTATACCTTCTAATCCTGATTTTCTTCTCAGTGAAGGTGAACTTGAGGCTACTTTTTATGACAAATGTGAACTTTTGCATAACCCTGAGTTTTGGGATGAAGATTACCAAGGATACAAGACAATGAAAACATCAATGGTGGCTAAAAAGAAAAGTGCTGGTATCCCAGACTAGAACTTTTGGGCTTAGCTTTTATGCCAACACTTACAGATATTAGTTTACGATACGTACCGGTGTACCTTTACGTACTTTTTTGAAAATAGTTCTTGAAACCTTATAAGGAAGTCTGATACATCCATTACTTCCTGGATATCTTTTTACATATTTACTTGCATGAAGACCTATGCCGCCACTTGTCAATCGCATCCAGTTTTGAAGTGAAGCACCTACATATTTGGCTTTTCCGCCTTTGTATTTTCTTCTATCACCTTTATAGACTAACTTCTTACCTTTATACATTTTACCAAAGATAGTAGAACGTTTATCTGCTATCTTTTCTTGTATTTTAAATGTTCCTTTAGGTGTACATTGATTTCTAATAATCCCAGTATTTGGTTCCAGTTTTCTCTTTGCACCTGTTGTACAAGGAGCACAGAGTGCTACTTTACCATCCACATAGAGTCTTACTCTTTGTTCAGAAATATCTACTTTTAATGTTGTATTTCGGCCATTTGCATGACCGAGTAACTTTTTATCTTCGTAGATACTGAAACTTTTTCTAAGATTCGTGTGTTTTCTAAAGTCCGTATAACTGTTATACTTCATGAGTTTTACATATTTGACTTTTTTATCTTTAGGGAATTTAATTTTTCTTGAGATTTTATCAAGCTGTGTTTTGGTCTCTTTACCCACCCATCCATCCGTATGAGTAAGTCCATAATGTTCTTGAAAAGCGATGACTGCTTCTTTAGTCTTCTCTCCCCACTTACCATCCCTCTTGAGGTTTGCTTTGATATTTTCATCTCTATTTAGAGAAATTTGAAGATTTCTTACAGAGTTAAAATCATTTGTACACTGTTGTTTTGTTTCTGTATTATCACACATATCATCATGTGTTTTAAAATAACTCTTGGCATTTGCCATAGAACTAAGCATAAGTGTAATCAATAGTATTTTAATATAAAGCAAATAAGGTCTCCGGGGAATTATAGTGGCAAAATTATACTCTTTTTGTATTAACCAATTATAAATGTGACTTAAAAGACTCTTAAAGAAAAAATGATGATACAAGTCCTATAAGGCCACCAAAGACACCGCCCCACACAACTAACCATCCTAAATGTTCTTTAATCAGGTCTTGTACTAACTCTTTAACCATATTCGGTGTCAGTTCATCCAATCGTCTCGTAATGAGTCCTTCCACTGAAGCTATCATATCTTCACTCAAAGCTGAACTCTGTATATGATGGTCAAGTTGTGCTTTAAATGCAGAAGAAGAGACTATAGAACTTACAGCACTTTTTAACTTTCTGGAAAAAGGCTCACGCAAACCGTCTAAAGCTTCCTCTCCGCCAAACATAGAAATGGCACCACCAAACTTAGACTCCATCACAGTTTTAGAGAGTGCATCAAAAGCAGGAGAAAAGTCTGCACCTTCCACTAAAGGGGTTAAGTCTATCTTCTGTTCTTCTTTCGTAAAGAAATCTCCTAACTGTTCTTTGGTAAAAAACTGTTTCATTATCATCTCATGGATAGACTCTTTAAAAGCAGTAAATTTTTTTTCTATTACGCCAGAACCATAAAGAAATGGTACTTTTTCAAACAACATATGAATAGCAAGTTGATTGGTGATGGCACCGGAGAGTGCAAAAAGTCCTGTGAAAAGGAGTGCATTATGGTATTGCACAGGAACAATGTACGAAAGTCCTATAAGGAGTATGGAAAGTATATCAGTAATGAATGATTTTGACATTTAGATACTTTTTACCAACATTTTATGCAGATCATCTACACTCCGTACAGCATCTGCATGATCAGTAAAACCCCAGTCTACCATAAGGTAGTCTATCTCAGCTCTTTGACTTGCCATCTCATCACGCGGACCATCGCCGATAAAAAGTGCGTCATGGCTACTGTGTTCCAACTCGTCTAGAATCCTGTGAAGCATCGCTGGGTGAGGCTTTCCTTCATTAACATCATCATAACATGCTATGCTATCAAAATGTTCATAGACTTCTAAATGTGTCAGTGACTCTATGGTTGAACTTCTATAAGCATTTGTTGCCACGGCTAAGGTATGCCCCTTATCCTTAAGGCTTTCAAGAAGTTCTTTGATTCCTTCATACAGCACCAGTTCATTTTCATGGTTTTTCGTATAATACTCAGAAAACCATTTCTCATGCTCTGGTTCAAATCTATCGGTATGATAAAATGTTTTTGCAGGATTGACAGTATGGTCATTAACCCTTCTAAGGATATACTCTTGTGTCATTGGTTCAAAACCCAAATTTTCACGTACATAGTTAATGGCATTGGCAATAGTCAGAGAACTATTGACCAATGTACCGTCCATATCGAAGATAATGAGCTTTTTTGTACGACTCAGCATTTTACGACTCTCAATTTAGTTGCTCGCATGCATTGGGCTTTAGCCCTATAAGTGCTTCGCTTGCATTGAATTGTAATTCTTAACATCTAGTTCTGCTTTGTGTTTTTTGTTTCCGCGCGACTAAACTTCATATATAAAGAAAGACTTATAAGGAGTAAAGAAACACCTGCTATAAGATACACTGCAAACTGAAGTTTTATAGGATCGGTCAATGCAAACTTAAAGACAAGCATTAAGGCTTCAATGGAAAGAGCGATGATGATGGAACCCAAGAAACGCACCATAGTTTGATGGGTGTCTCCAGTCCCATATTTCTTCTCTTTCCCCAATACTTCTTCTTCAAATATGGCCTTTACCAAGTCAAAAATAGCCAAAGAGAGTGTAAGAAGAATGGTTGCTTCAAAAATCTTATTGATCTCTATCACAGAAAAGTCCAATCCAAAATGTAGAAAAGAAGTAATACCCTTTACAAAAAGCAAAAGTGACACAGCAGAAAGGGCTAGTGAAAATGCCGTATATGCTATTTTACTCATTGTTCCAGTAACAGAGTCTACAGAGCTTGGATGCACCATTTTAAGTATATTTTCAAGTGTAATATCCACACAAATGATACACAGAAGATTGTCTGCTTCATCATAAATAGGAAAAGAAGATGTAACCACCATACTGTTACTTATAAGTGATGGGTAAGGGTCCGTCAAAGTACAACGATGTTCTTCCACTGTACGGTAATAATAGGCTCTGTTACTTCTATTCTCACCTTTACCTATACCTTTCAGATTCTTATAATCAGAGATATTATCTGTGATCTGCACACCATTGCTGTCTAAAGCATAAACCACTTTCGCTTTAGGGATAGACTTTTTAAAATCATCAAGTTTAGCGAGTACAAATTTTATATCTCCATTCCGTATCGTTTGAGATATATTACGTCCCATGATGTAACATAAGTAGGCTCGTGCTTTTGTACGTACCTGTGCATATTCTTGTATTTCTTTAATTTGCATAAAATCTCCTTTAGAGTACTTTACCTAAAACATCAGTAAATTTTACTTTTTGGTTAATCGCTACTTCCGGGAATATACTTCCTTTTTCTGAAAAGGTCAAGACAGTAGAACCCATCTCGAACCATCCATAGAACTCTCCCCTCTCTACCCAAAAATCTTCATATTCATAATGAACAGGTTCTCTTATCTCTGAGTTCGTTCTCACTTTTTCCTCAAAGGTCACAACCATTTGACCTACATTGAGTGCAGCCACAAGAACCAGCACCTGTGTCCTTCCCTTTTCATCTTCACACTCTATGACCACTCTTTCATTCTCAATGAACAGGTCCACTTTATGACGAAGTAACGGAAAATTAACCGGATAGTGTTTACCGGGAATATGTGTCAGTGATCTTACTTTGAGTTTCATGGGCATATGATAACGGTGGTAATCCTTGGGAGAAAGATAAAAATTGATAAACTCTCCTCCTTCTACCTTGCTTACTGCATCCTGATGGTATGCACCAAAAAGTTTCTCAATACTGTAACTCATCCCTTTGATCTGATAGGCTTTACCCTCTTTGATCGTTCCTGCATCAGTAATGAGTGCATCCACACCAGAGATCAGTGCATTTTGGTCTTCGGGCAAGGCTCTAGGTATTACAAAAGCTCTTGTAAAGAGTTTGTTTAGTGTCGGATAGGCACTAGGCTCTTTAAACTCACTCATATCAAGCCCCATGAGTTTTACATAACCCGTATTAATAAAGTTTTGTACTGTTGATGGAAATTCTTTAGAAGCAAATTTTCCAAATCCATTGGAGATAATAGATGTAAAGTGTTTAGCCATTGTGTTTCCTGTAATTGAACGGATTGACTAATAATAGACAGTCAGTTCATTAATATATGTAGCATTATACCATTTGTCATTTAGGGTTGCGATTGTTAGATAAAATACGATACTATCTATCTTAAATATCAAGGATGAAGCATGGCAAAATATGTACTTTTCGACACAGAAACCACAGGAAATAAAGAACAGGACCGCATCATACAAGTAGGAGCTATGATCGTACACAGTAAAGATGAGATAGAAGTTTTTGATGAACTGTGCCTGGCTCCTGTACCCATCAGTATAGAAGCGATGGAAGTACATAACATAACACCTGATATCATAGCAGACAAAGGACTTTATGACGAAACTGATTTTGCATTAAAAGTACTGGAACTAAACCAAAAAGAGAACTATCTTATAGCGCATAACATCTCTTTTGATTTAGCTATGTTGGAAAAAGAAGGCTTTCAAAATAACTATACCCTTATAGACACACTTCGATGTGCCAAACACCTCATCCCAGACAGTCCTAGCCATAGACTTCAGTACCTACGCTACGCACTTGAAATTTACCAAACAGAACAGACAGAGGCAGATAAGCTCGGTATCACGATCAAAGCACATGATGCCATAGGAGATGTACTGGTGATGAAGCTACTGCTCTCCAAGTTGGTACGTCTTGCACAAGAAAACTATGCTGGTGTAAATCCTATGCAAAAACTGGCTGAACTTACTCAAACTCCTGTGATGATGAAAACCTTTAAATTTGGGAAATACAAAGACAGAGAGATAGCTGAAATCATAAATGCAGACAGAGGCTATATCAAATGGATGAGAGGTAATATGGATTTAGATGAAGATATGGAATTTACTTTGGATTATTACTTGGCTTGAGTATAGGATACAGTAGAATTTCTATTTTTTAGCTCTTATACTATAGCAAATCTATCGATAACTTCAACCCTATTTCTACCGGCTTTTTTAGCCTGGTAAAGTGCTTCATCTGCACGTCTTGTAACCTTTTCGATACTTGTATCCTTTTGGGTATATTGAGCAATTCCAAAACTAGCGCTAATGATAAGTTTATGATTCTCTTCTAACTTGTAATTTTGGATTTCTCTCCTAATACGTTCAGCAAGCAGCGAGGCTTGTTTCTCATTTGTTTCAGGCAACAACACTAAGAACTCATCCCCTCCCATTCTAAAAGCATAGTCATACTCTCTAATAAGATTTTTCACTATATTTCCTACATGTTTCAATACAATATCCCCCATACCATGTCCATAGTTATCATTAATATTTTTAAAATGATCGATATCAAACATAATCACCGATAATATTCTTTTGTGCCGTAAGAGTCGTTGATATTCCATTTCAGAGATCTCATAGTAAGCCCTTCTATTAAATAAACCTGTTATGACATCTGTTTTGGCTTCCTTCTCTGCTATTAGCTGTTTTTCCAATGTGATCTTCACACGATCAGCAAGTGCAATGGATAATAAAACAGCATCAATTAACATTCCAAAGTCATTTGCCTTATAGGTCATATAGCTAAAAGGAATGAAGGACATAACAGTTAATGCAGTAATTATGGCGCCTATCAGGCCACTGGCAGTACCAAGAAGAAAAAATCTGGCTGAACGATTACCATCTAACCAGGAGAATAAAGCTACACCAAAAATATATATACTAACGGACATTACAAGTATGATCGATAACATAATATGATAGTGATACCCACCAATGAATGCCGAAAATAATGCTATACCAATGATTAAAAATATCAAGTATGCTGTAATCGTATAGAGTGTCTGATGATATTTTTTAAGATTTAAAAATGAACTGGCAAAAAGAAGTGCAGTAATCATAAAAAGGTAGACACCCGTAGACTGTAACCAATTTTGTGCTGTTGGATAATCTGACAAAAAATACATAAAGGTATAACCGTTATACGATGCATTCATTACAAAAAAACTGCTCAGATACAACACATAGTAGAGGTAGTAACGTTGCTTTATACCAAAAAAGAGAAACAGATTATAAAATAACATAACGGCGATACCACCATAAATTAAACCCGTATAAACAGATTCCTCAACCTGTCGCCCTAAAAATGCTGATTCTTCCAAAATAGAAAGAGATACAATAAAAGGATCACGTGTTTTCACTTGGAGATACACAGTAGATATTCCTGGTTCAAAGTCATGCTTGAAATTGATTAAATAGTGATCCATTTCTCTTTTTGAATAAGGATAGATATTCCCACCCTGATACGTTTGTAATTGGCCTTGTGAAGATATAACAGTGATATTCACTGAGTCAAGCCAGGCTGGTTCAAAGACCATGAGTCTGGATACAAGGGTATGTTCTTTATTTAGTACTTTAAACTGATACCAAAATGCTGACTTTGTAAAGGGATGACTTGCAACTGCTTTATTTAGAGGTTTATAATGATCATGAGTAAGGTTACGTACCTGTGAGAGTATCATACTTGCAGTCGGGTCTTCATATTCAAGTAACGATTGACCAATCGCATGGTTTGGTACAGACAGATCTATTGCTTTTAGATGTACATCTCCATAGAGCAGTGAAATGCAAAACAAAAGTAATAAAATGATTGTTTTTTGCATCTTTTCCCCGATATTCAGACAATACACAATTATTTTAATAAAAAAAACTTATCTTATCATAAATAAAATATGATGTAGGCTTATAATACTTTTCTAATGAAGACTACTTTTAGATAATCACCCTCTTTAAATTTATCCATCACTTTGAAATCTTTTGGTAACGAAAAGGTCTGTTCGATCTTATACTTTCCACCCAGTTCTTTAAATGCTTTATCTATGAATTCTTTAAATTTAAGCATATTAAAATTTGCATAATTGGTTGATGCAACGATGACTCCGCCTTTGTTTGTTATCTGTATAGCCTCTTTAAGCAATTTTACATAGTCTTTTGCCACGGAAAAGGTATGTTTTTTTGACCTTGCAAAACTAGGAGGGTCCAGTACCACCACATCAAACAATATCTCTTTTTTGACTGCATATTTAAAGTAATTGAAGACATCTTCAACAATGATGTCTTGCCCATCCACATTGATGTCATTGACAGTGAACTGTTCCTGGGTTTTACTACGACTTCGTTTGGCTAGATCCACACTTGTTGTCTTTGTTGCACCACCCAAGGCTGCAAACACCGAAAATGCGCCTGTGTAAGAGAAAGTATTGAGTAGTGTTTTACCTTTGGCATAGGTATCACGGATCGTTTTTCGTACGTCTCTTTGGTCTAAAAATACACCGACCATGGGTCCATCATCCAAGTATATGGCGAAATTTACGCCATTTTCCTTCACGATCAAAGGAAACTCACCCCTACTCCCACACACAAAATCATCTGCATCATCAAGGTACTGGCCTTTGGCATCAAATCTTTTTTTCTGGTAAATACCTTTATACACTACTTGAGACTTCAGCGCTGCTAAGATATCTTCTTTAAATGCATAGATACCCAGACTATACCAGGTCACCAAATAGAAACCATCGAAATAATCAATGGTCAACCCGCCTACACCGTCACCTTCACCGTTAAAGACCCTGAATGCTGTTGTGTTTTGGTCACTATAGAAGTCTTTTCGGTATTTGATAGCTGCTTTTATTTTATCTGTAAAATATGCGACATCAATGTTTACTTCTTTTTTAGAGGTGAGTACCCAGCCATACCCCTTGTTTTGTATGCCGTAATATCCTTTGGCTATGAACTTTTTTCTTTCATCATGAAGATTGACTATCGTTCCTTCAGCTTTTACTTTACTCCAGTCAACAATAAAGTCTTTTGAAATCAAAGGATACCCGTTGAGATAATTTTTAATATATTGAGATTTGATTGTTAAGTCTATTGTATTATTCATATTCGTCCTTGATAGCGTATTGTATCAGTAAAGGGCACTTCCTCCTTTTTCCAGCTGAAGGCAGGTGGAACGAGAAGACAATGGTTTGTTTAACTAGTTGTTTTAGTTAGTTTATTATTTTAACTTTTCGCTCACAAGTTCATTCACCACTTTTGGGTTTGCTTTGCCCCCTGTGTTTTTTAATACTTGCCCAACAAAGAAGCCTAAAAGTTTGGTGTTACCTGCTTTAAATTTAGCGACATTATCTGGATTTTTTGCAATGATTTCATCAATAATAGGCAATATTTTAGAGGGGTCACTTATCTGTACAAGTCCTTTAGCTTCAACTATTTGTATTGGGTTTTCTCCTGTTTTAGCCATCTCTTCAAATACTTGTTTAGCAATTTTACTTGAGATGGTCTCATCATCGACCATCTTTGCAAGTTCACCTATTTGTATTGGATTAAATTTCAGTTCATCTACTGATTTTTCTTTTAATTCTCTAGCTACTTCATTTGTTACGATATTAGCTAGCCCCACTGGATTTGGACTAGGTACAGATAAAGCTAGAGCTTCATAATAAAAGTTTGAAAGTTTCTCATCACGTGCTAGAGTATTAGCTACTTCACTGTTTAGTTTAAATTCACCAGTATACTTATCAAACAGTGCTTGCTCGGCCTCACTCATAGGTACTACTTCACCATCTATTTGAACTTTTTTAGCCTGGGGTTTAGATGCATGTTTGTCTTCTTTTTTCTTTTTACCCCAAGAGTCTTTAAGACCTACAATTTTATTGAACACCGGTTTTTCATCTGTATAGTCAATAGGATCAGCATAAAAATAGCCCTGTCTTTCAAACTGGAATCTAACATCTGGTTTTTCAGTTATAACGGCAGGCTCAATTAGAGCATTTTTGATAACTTGTAGAGAGTGAGGGTTTAAATCTTCTATACCTTCAGGAGCTTCAGAGGAGTAGAGTCTGTCATAAACTCTTACTTCTACAGTTTTAGCAGTCTTTGCATCCACCCATTGTATAGCACTTTTTACTTTGATACCACTTGTGTCTTGACCACTTTTAGACTCAGGATTATATTCAGCTATTATTTCTGTAATATTTCCATTAGCATCTTTAATCACTTCCTTACAAGTGATGATATAAGCATGTTTAAGACGTACGCTTTGCTCAGGTGTAAGACGGAAGTAACCCTTTGGAGGATTCTCCATAAAGTCATCACGCTCAATATAAATCTCTTTAGAGAAAGGTATCTTTCTTGAGCCCTCTTTAGGTACATCTTCTGGATAATACGAAGCATCAAGTTCTTCGCTTCCCTCGTAATTTACGATAGTTACTTTTAATGGGTCAAGTACAGCCATAACACGTGGAACTTTTGTGTTTAGGTCATCTCTAATACAAAATTCAAGCTGTGCAACATCAACCATTGAGTTTGCTTTTGCTATACCTATTTGATCACAGAAATTTATAATAGATTCTGGCGTATAACCTCTTCTTCTATATCCAGCGATTGTAGGCATACGAGGGTCATCCCATCCACTCACTTGTCCACCCTCAACCAGTTCTAAAAGCTTTCTTTTACTCATAACTGTATAGTTAATAGCAAGTCTAGCAAACTCATGCTGGTAAGGTCGTACTGTATCAAGACCTAGCGTATCAAGTACCCAATCATAAATATCACGGTTGTTTTCAAACTCTAATGTACACATAGAGTGAGAAATACCTTCAATATAGTCAGATAAGCAGTGACCAAAGTCATACATTGGGTACACATGCCACTCATCCCCTGATCTATAATGATGTGCATGTCTGATACGATATAAAAGAGGATCTCTCATTTTCATATTGGCTGCCGACATATCAATCCTGGCACGAAGGACGTGTTCACCGTCTTTAAACTCACCGTTTTTCATTCTTTCAAAAAGGTCCAGGTTTTCTTCAACACTACGCTGGGCATATTTACTGCGTTTCCCTGACTCTGTAACAGTTCCACGATATTCACGTATCTCCTCTTCAGTTAGACTATCAACGTATGCCTTACCTATTTTAATAAGTTCAACGGCATAATCATATAGCTTAGGGAAATAATCAGAAGTATAACGTACATTGCCATCCCAGTTAAATCCAAGCCACTGTACAGCATCTTTAAGAGCCTCAACGTATTTCGTGTCTTCTGTAGTTGGATTGGTATCATCCATTCTAAGGTTACAGTGACCATGATAGTCATCTGCGATACCAAAATTAATACAGATAGATTTAGCGTGTCCAATGTGTGGGAATCCATTAGGCTCTGGAGGAAATCTTGTAACCACCTCTTTATACTTACCTGACTTCAAGTCCTCTTCAACTATTGTACGTAAAAAATCTTTGCTCTCACTCATTATTATTTAACCTTTATATATATATGTTGTATTTTATCTAATTAGAGCTTATCGCATCTTAGATAAACTATTGCTCTTTAAAATATATATAATTTAAACCCACTATAATAACACTCTAATAACCCAATTGGAGTAAGATAAATGCTTAGATTTGCCCCCGCTCCTACTGGAGATATGCACATAGGTACCCTACGTGTTGCCATACTTAATTACCTTATCGCACAGCAGCGTAAAGAGAGCTTCATCGTCCGTATTGAAGATACAGACAAAGAGCGTAATATAGAAGGAAAAGATACTGAGATCATGCAGATCTTAGAAAAGTTTGCTTTGAATCATGAGAGTGTTTTTCATCAAAGTGAACATTTACACATGCATCAGACACTTGCTATACGTTTACTTGAAGAAGGCAAGGCTTTTGTTTGTACCTGTACAGCAGAACAACTCGAAGTAGACAAACAGACAGCAAAAGCACAAAAAGTAGCCTACTGTTACTCTGGACAATGTTTTGATGTGGATAAAACGGAACATGCAAAGTTAAAAGAGAGTGGTATCCCTTTTGTTATCCGTATCAAAAAACCAACCGAAGCGATAGTCAATCATGACCTTATCAAAGGGGATATTACTACTGTACCGAATGAAGTAGACTCTTTTGTGATCTTACGTACTGACGGTACACCGACCTACAACTTTGCCTCTGCCTGTGATGACATGATAAGCGGTGTAGACTTCATCGTTCGTGGAGAAGACCACCTCTCCAGCACAGCAAAGCAGATACATATCAAAAAGCAACTGGGATTTGACCAAGAAACCATCTATGCACACTTACCCATCCTTTTAAACACTTCAGGGTTGAAGATGTTAAAACAGGATGATACTTCTTTAGTCAAATGGTTGTTTGGAGAAGGGTTTATTCCTGATGCTATCATAAACTACTTGTTACTTTTGGGAAATTCTAAAGCACCAGAAGAAATTTTTACACTGCCTGAAGCTATAGAGTGGTTTAACATAGAGAACATCTCAAAGTCTGCAGCAATATTCGACATAGATAAACTGCGTTTCATTAACAGAAAGCACCTCGAACGCATGGATGACAGACAACTCTCTACACTCTTTGGATTTGCAGATGCAGACATTGGTAAACTTGCTAAACTTTACCTGGAAGAAGCAAGCACAATTAAAGAACTTATTGCCAAGATAAAACCCATCTTTGCAGCTAAAGAT
>JAGSGJ010000046.1 GCA_023955225.1 Sulfurovum sp. | reverse complement strand
TGTATCCAGTTGGTAGCGCTGAGCGCAAGCGACTTGAGTGAAGCCCAGTTCAAAGCATTGGATTCATATGCGAAATGCATTGGTTTGTCGTTCCAGGTACACAATTTCATTAGACTTATTCAGTAGTTTACTTTTTACAAACGTTTCAAGTAGTTTTAGTACCACTTGTTTAGGACTGTAATGTGTTGCTCTTACTTCTAATTCTGTACAATAAATATCCGTCCCCTTATCCAATTGGATATTGCGGATCACTCTTTCTGCAAACCGATATCCTCCGTCTACCTTTGTATCTTGACACAGCATCACATAGAGTGATTCTTCCTTATCGATTTCAAATAAAATGTCAGTATCACGCTTCTCTTTATCTAACAAAGCATTTAAATCTATATCTTTTGCTGTCATGAGCATAAGAACAAAAGCCTGTTCATTTTCATGCTCCATTAGATAATAAATAATATCAATGGTAGTTTGTAATTTATCTAGCATTTTTACAGCAAGTTCAATTTCCTTCCCGTTAAATCTTAAATTATCAGCACGATTTTCATTTTCCCTATTTCCCATGGTGATCTATCCCCTTCTCAATTTTGATTCTAAAATATTTGCTTCATTATAACAAAATATTTTAGATTCTATTGTTATAATTTGTCATGAAAAATATACTATTTACTTTACCTTCTCCTTGTTGGCTGCTAGATGAAGAAAAATTACAAAAAAACCTTGAACTTATTTCAAACATTAAACACCAAAGTGGCGCTAAGATATTACTTGCACTTAAAGGGTATGCTTTATGGAAAAGTTTTCCGCTGATCAAGCCCTATCTTGATGGATGCTGTGCCAGTGGCCTGCATGAAGCCAAACTTGCAGCTGAGACATTTTCTAAAGAAGTACACACCTATTCCCCTGCATTTAAAGAAGAAGAGATCGAAGAGATAGCCACCATATCACATCATCTGGTATTTAATTCGCCTGCCCAATTCCATCGATTTTCAACACAGGCTAAAAAAGTGAATCCACAATTATCTCTGGGACTACGCGTTAACCCTGAGTATTCAGAATCACCCAAAGAGATATACAATCCTTGCGGACTCTACTCCAGACTTGGTACTACACTGGAAAATATCGATGAATCTGTTTTACAACTCTGCGATGGTTTGCATTTTCATGCACTTTGCGAACAAGACAGTGATGCCCTTGAAAATGTACTTAAAAATTTTGAAGCGAAATTTGGCTCATACATACCGCAGATGAAATGGATAAACTTTGGTGGGGGACATCATATCACACGAGAAGGATACGATACGCAGAAGCTCATAAAGCTCATCAAAGACTTTAAAGTAAAATATGATGTAGATGTCTACCTTGAACCGGGAGAAGCCATAGGATGGGAGACAGGTACCCTTATCACCACTGTACTTGATATTGTACACAATGGTATGGACATTGCCATCCTAGACTCTTCAGCCGAAGCCCACATGCCTGACACGATCATCATGCCCTACCGTGCAGATGTAAGAGGTGCAGGGAATGCAGAAGAGAAAGCACATACGTACCGTCTGGCAGGGAACACTTGTTTAGCCGGAGACATCATGGGAGACTACAGCTTTGATGCTCTACTCAACATAGGGGACAAAGTCATCTTTGAAGATCAGATGCACTACACCATGGTCAAAGCCACTACCTTTAATGGCGTGAAACTTCCTTCTATTGCCATACAAAGAAAAGATGGGTCTGTAGAAGTCGTACGAGAGTTTGGGTATGAGGATTTTAAAAACAGACTTTCATAGCCCTTTTCACTCTGGAGTTTAATTTTAGGCTAGGCAGTGTTCTTAAAAATCTTTCTTGTATATAATATCATACGACTGTGATTCTTCACTCACACCTATGACACTCTCAGTACGTTTTCCATGTTCATATTTGAGTTCCACGCTAGAAATCTCATCATTGACATAGATGATTGTTATCTCGTCTGTCAATTTCTTACCTACTTCAATACTGTTACCCGCACCCAGAACAAGATGATCTAGTTGCACACCCAGATTTGAAAGGGCTGACTTTGCCATGGCCCCTCCCATCATCTTCATCATATCTGCACCACTATTTGTACCTGCTCGAGATTCTGAATCAAATAAAATGATCGATAATATCTGTTCTTTAGTCAAAGAAGGTTTGGATGAAAAGTTAATGTTTGGTGAATCTGCAGAACCAGTAACCATAATAGTGATAAGATGATTCCGTGACTTATACTTGACACTTGCTTCAAGCAGTGGTTTGTTTGGATTACCTGTAAAATGGACAAAACTTTTATCTAAAACGAACCTTTTACCCTCAAAAGTGTAGCTTCCTCCTTTCAGTATCTCTACTGAGCCCAAGAGCATTAGTTCTGACTGTTCTGCTTTATAAACACTTAGATCTACTACAGCTTGTATATCTACATCACCTTTTTTATAGATAAGTGGTTTTTGCGTTTTTATCTGTACTGCGGCACTAAGGTTATCCATAAATGGACTTGCTTTTTTCTCTTTTATATCTTGAACTATAATGATATCACTATCGGAAGCATAGGTCTTTTGACTTAAGTCATAGTGGATATTACCACCCAAAAGAATGATCTTTCCATTCACGGATGTCTTATTTCCATCCAATACAGTTTTAATATCAATCTTATTGTCTAGTTCAACGATCTCATGGATAATATGCAGTTTTTCAGCTTCTGTATCTATGGTTCCTTTTCTAGATTTAAGATCATACTGGCCAACTACTTTTAACTCATCATTGAGCCAAAAAGGTTCAATGGTCACATTTGTATCAGTAAACAAAACCGTTGAGGGTTTAGATGAAAAAACTTTTTGACCTGCATATGTCAGAGTATAACGATCCAATACAACTTTTTGATCTTGTAAATTTACTGCCAGCTCAATATCATTCACGTAGTGTTCTGTTTTAGAATCTGCTGCATACATGATCTCAGGTGACTTCAGTACTATATCTACTGTTTTCATCTCCGTAAGTTCGACAGAGATATCGGCACTTCCCTTTACCACTGGGATATCCCCAAGGGTATAAATACTTTTAACGCTTTCAGTCAAGGCATTCATAGAATTGATCTTTGTATCTACAGTTATCTTTTCATCAAATATACCAGATACATCAGCAGTTAAGCCGCCTAATGTTAGTTTACCCTCTACTCTTGTGCTGTTTAGATCATACGCTGCTTTAGCACTTAAGGTACCTGCGGTAATTTGACTTTGGATACTACCATCTATAAGTTCGACATCACACTTAATAGGATTTAAACTATCCCATTTTAGTTCTTCACTGTAAGCGCGTAAAAGTGACTCTTCTGGAATATGGCTAAGCGTTTTTACCTCTAATGTGTCTTTATAACTTACATTTGCATCTAGTTTCACCACATTAGAGTCTAGTTTCACATAAGCTAACATCGTGGCATTCTCTTCAAAACTCAATGGTGCATCTATGGTAATATTCGCTTTCGTTTGATTCAGTTCTTCAGGAAGTTCTATAAATTCGTTTAGAACCAATGCCTCTTTATTTTCCAAATGCAATGCAGCTTTTTTAAAATCAGATGATATAAATGTACCTTGAAGGTTATCAGAATCTATATCTGTTTTTATACTATGATCATCTCCTTTGTACATGATATGTAAATGATTCAGAGGTTTTACAAATTTCGCATCAATACCTATGATCTGTTGGGCATGTATCTCTCCACTGTAGTGTATGTGTTCATCCATTGTAAAAAGATTGGTTACTAAAACATCTTTCGCATAAGGCGTTGTTAGAATTACATTACTCTTTGCCTTGATACTCCCTTCCACAATATCATATGCTACATATGAATGCAAATTATTGATATCAAAGTTAAATTCATCCTCTTTAGCCTGAAGCACCTGTTCCATATTTATCTGCAAATCAGTACTTACCAATGTTTCAGAAACATTTAAATCTAAAACGATATCACCCACAGATTCTCTTCTTATAGGTAGTTCATAGAGTTTAAAGAGTGCTTTTTTAGGTTTGAAATCCACTTTTCCAATAAGCTTGTTATTCTTCACCTTCACTTTATACTGTATATCACTGAGGTTTGTACTACTGTTCAAATTCAGGTTCGCCTTTTGAAGTATAAGCTTCTCTACATCAAAAACAGCGTCACTTCCACTTAAACTAAGTACTCTGATATCTATAGGTTTATACACAAGAGGCAGAAAACTGACCTCCAATTTATCAAGGTGTACCCATTTAGGGAGAAGAGGATGTACCGGTTCATCATTACTGGCATTCATTTCATCAGCAACAAGTGTATCAGTCTCCTCACTTACGTTACTGTCAGATATAAAAAGGGTTTGCAGTGCTAGTGCATCAATGTCTTTTATAGTCAATTCTTTTACATTGACATGACCATCTTTTGAACTTGCATCCAAAACGATATCAGTGACATTAGTGTCTGCACGAAGATTCAATTTACGTATATCGATATTATCATTTGTATACAGTACATCTTTCACATCCAACATCACATCTGAAACAGTGATACCCTGTTCAACAAAAGGCTCAAGACTAAGTGATAGATGATCTACCTTGAGAGCAATATCAACAGACTCACTACTGCTGCTTTCCTCACTCTGATTATTTTCTAGAGAAGAGAAAGAGGAAATCAGTGTCTTGATCGTATCAACATTGCCTTTATCTACCCGGAGTGCATTGACTATAATAGTTTTTTTAAAGAGTCCAGCAGGGTTCCATTTCAAAGTAATATGCTTGGCAAGAGAATCTTGATTATAGGCCAGATCTTCTATCTTCACTCCCGTAATTACATTCCCATGTATACGACTGTAGGTGATGTTGTAATCAGGCGCATACGTATTGGCCACTTTTCTGACAACCAAAGCAGAATTAACTATAAAATAAAGAACAAGTCCTAATACTATAGCCGTTATCAATAGATATACAATCACTTTTCTCATCCAAAGCAAGGGTCCATAAAGTAATATATCTTTCAAAACGATTGTCCTATCTGAAATGAGATGCCGTACTGTGAAGGATCATTGACATTAAACCCAACATCCAGTTTAAATGGTCCTATAGGTGTCATATACCTAACCCCAGCACCTGCGGAAGTAATGACTTCTCCTTTGAAATTATAACTTTCATCTGTCAGCATCGTATTATCTGTAAAAACTGCTCCATACATATCACCCCATACAGGGTAATCCGCCTCTAAAGAAAGGTTGGCCATAGTTGAAGCCCCATTGATAGTATATTCTGTTTGAGAAGTGATCACACCGATCTCTCTAAAACCGTATGCACGGTTAGAGTACGAACCCCCACCAAAAAAATACTTCGATTCAGGAAGACCATCCTCGGTTGAAACATCCACTATACCTACTTTACCTACAGCAGCAAGGGTAAGATCCGAAAATGTATGTATGATCCTGCCTTCAAACAATGTTTTCAAATATACACTCGCTTCCTCATCATAAGAAAGTCCAAATTCACCGTAAGCAGAGAGGTAATAACCGTATTTCGGATTAAGTTTAGAATCTCTTGCGTCATAGATGAAATCTACATAAGGGTATAAAAGAGGGAAAGTACCCTCATTTACAGCACGTGACAATGCATCTCCCGGATCAAGGTTATCGACAACAGTAATAACAATATCTTCTAAAGCAACACCAGCTCTTAAGGTGACCCTTTGCTCCTGATACTCTAGAAATCCTCTGACAAATGTTTTTTCTTCTCTAAATCCTTCAAATTCCAAATTGGAGTATCCCAGCCTTCCTCCAAGGTCAGTGTTGTAATTAAAAATATCCATAAATGCTGGTTTAAAATAACTCAACATGACCATTTGCTCTCTTTGGGACCAAGAAGCTTTAAAAGTGATACTCTGGGCATTATCCATAAAATTATGTTTAGTGATCTCGCCAAGAACACGCATTCCTACATACGTATCATAGCCTGCACCCGCTTCCAAATGATAAGGCTTTTCCATCTCAGTAAAGGTGATATCTACAGGGACCACATTATAAAACTTTCTATCTACATTAATGAGCACACTGTCAAATGCATTCAATCCATAAAGCTTATTAGATGTATCCTGTATGAGATCCGTACTATACTTTTCACCCTCTTTTGCTTTTACACGTGACTGAATGACATGCTCATCTATGGTTTCTAATCCTGATGTTGTTAATTTTCCAAAAGTACATATTCCCCCTTTGTGTAGGGTATAACGCAGATCAACTGTATGCAGATCTAGATCCACATAGGCTTTACTGTCCAAATCATAACTACAATACCCATCTTTGAGTAACTGTGCAATCATTTTACTTTTTGTCGCTATAAACGTTTCGGCTCTAAAAATATCACCTTTTTTCATAGTGATCATAGAAGATATATTATAGTCACTCGAGATATTGATATCTCTAACTCTTACAGGTTCATTTTCACTGATGGTCACAAAAATGGTAATGTTGGTCTCTTGAATAGTAAAATTGGTATCATAAAATCCTTCAGAGTCATAAAAGCTTTTTAATGAGGGTATTAAAGAAGGTATTAATTTATCTTTTATACGAGGTGTGTCGTCTTTCCAAAATTGAAAAAAACTTGGTGTTTTCACACCTAAGGCATCTTGCAGGTCAGATTCCTCAAAATGTTTTTCTCCAGTAAAATGTATCTCATGTGTGGGTAATTCGATCTCATCAGCAACAAGAGCAGTCAACATACAGAGGATCACAAGGATTTTAAATTTATGCTGCATATTTTCTTCTCCTCATACTAATATATCTCACTTCTCTTTAACTCAGCAAGTCTTTGACACTAACTAAAGGGTCTTTCCCCTCTTCTATCATTGCATATACTTCTGATGCTATAGGAAGGTAGATCTCTTTATCTGTTGCTATTTTATAGATAGCTTTAGCAGTTGGTACGCCCTCTGCTACTTCACCTAGTTCTTCCAATATCTCATCCATACTCTTACCTTTAGCAATCCCAAGTCCTACACGGTAGTTACGAGAGAGTGTAGAGCTTGCAGTAAGGAAAAGATCACCTGCTCCACCCAAGGAGAGGAATGTTTCTGTTTTTGCACCAAAAGCTTCGCCAAAACGGGTCATTTCCACCAAACCTCTTGAGATAAGTGCGGCTCTAGCATTATTCCCCAATCCTAAACCATCACACACACCACCAGCGATAGCAATGACATTTTTGTAGGCACCCGAAATTTCTGCACCTATCACATCATCATCCACATACCCCTTAATGAAGTTAGGTAATGCATCTGCATAGGTTTGTGCCAGTTTTTCATTCACTGAACTTATTTTAAGTGCCGTAGGAAGTGATTTTTGTACTTCTGCTGCAAAAGATGGACCAGAGATAAAAGCCAATCTATCTGCAGAAACAAATGCTCCATAGACTTCGTTCAAAAATGCCCCTGTACTTGTCTCTATACCTTTAGCTGCCACAAGTATCTTTTGTCCATGATCTACAAAATTTTCTTCCATCCATCCACGAACAAACTGTGCAGGAATTGCTATCACCAGGTATTCATAGGCTAAAGCTTCACTCATCGGCACAAAATTTTCTATGTCCTTACTGTTACGAGAAGAGATGACCACATCATTATCTTGACTATAGGCATGATTCAATGCCTGTCCCCATTTACCTGCTCCTATAATGGCTAATTTCATATCTCTACCCTTCTTACATTATTTTCAATCATCTCAACAAACTGTGAAGCACTCTCATCATACATATCAAATATTCTACTCACCCCTGCCAACAGTAGTTTTCTATTGTCTTCTTTTGTATCAGAAAGTGCCACTATTTCATCCGTAAATCCATTTGCACGCAAGGTAATACTGTAGTAGACATTTAAAGCTTCATCATTCATGGCACACACTGCAATACCGTCATTGATATCTGGTGCTTCACTGCTTTTTTTATCAATCAGGATCACATTAGTAAAACCATCACTTTTAGCTGCTTCATAACTTTCCGTATCAATCTCATAGATAGTCACTTCTATTCCCTCTTCTTTGAGCAATGTACAGATATGATTGCTCTTGTGTGTGTAACCAAAAAAGGAGATATGTTTGTTTTCCTCTTCGCTGTGTTTTTTCAAATAATGAAAAGCCTTAGTATCTACCACATCATAAGGCTCAACCAGACCGTCTACTTTTGTCGCCTCATACTGTGGACGCAACTCTACTTGATTCATACGGGTGTAAATCACAGAATCGGCCTGGACACTTTTGGCATTGAGTATAAAGTAGATATTATTGATATCAGAGCTTCTCAAAGTAAGCATTGCCACAATGTTACCACTTTGATACAGGGTTGTGATGAGCTTTGCACTTGTACCATCTGCATGTATCACATTATAGCCATCTTCCAGTGCTAGTTTGGCTTTATCTTCATTGCTTTCTATGATGACAGGTTCATAGGTTTTATGTATTGTTAATTTCTTAGCGATGGTCATACCTAAATGTCCATATCCGTTGATGATGACCACATTCTGAATTTTATTCACAGAATTGATACTGTCTTGATTACGCAGCTCGCCAAATCTTGCAGAAAAAGCAGAAACCATCACAGAAGTTACAAAAGAGATCATAGCGATACCAAAAATGATACCAAACATAGAGACTACTTTACCCAGTTCAGTCACAGGAGCGATATCACCATACCCAACCGTAGATATGGTCACCAAGGCCCAATAGATAGCATCCAGGTAAGAACCTAATTCTTTATTGATGCCAAATTCAAGCAGATAAAATATGGAACCAAAGGTAAAAGTGACGCCTAAAAGCATATAGCCCAAAAAGACAAATTCAAAACGTTTTTTAAGTAAAGCATTAAAAAGGCTCGATGCCCCATGCATATAATGATACAGTTTTAACAGTCGCAAGATTCGAAATTTCGGGAAAATAGCGATAAGATCGATAAGTGCAGGCAGAGAGACCATATAACGTAATTTAGATTTAAGCACAGTCCAATATTGTCCTGATCCAGACTCCCCTGCTGAAGAGACGAGATAACTATGGATATCATGGCTTATCCACAATCTTAACAAGTACTCTAACGCAAAAATACTTGTTACAAAATAGAGATCAAATTCCACAAGCCACTCAGGAATTTTATCCGTTTTACTCAAAATAAGTATAGAAATAGAGATGATAATAAGTGCGATCATAAATGCATCAAAGTACTTTTTATAGGGGTAGTTTACATCTTCAAGCAGTGAACGAAAAAATGATTTTATCTTTTGATAGCGTACAGAACTGTCTATCGTGTGCGAGAGTTTAACTATGAAGTCATGCATATGTTTCTACCTCCCAAAATGCTCATCCCATGGTGAAGTACCAGGGATGAAATATATCTCTAACCTAGTCTTTGTTTGAGTAACTCATTTACCTTACCAGGATTCGCAGACCCTTTACTTGCTTTCATCGTTTGTCCGACAAAGAAGCCAAAGAGTTTGTCTTTCCCACCTTTATATTGCTCGACCTTGTCTGGATTAGCAGCCAATATCTCATCGATAATAGCCAAGATCGCACCATCATCACTCACCTGTGCAAGTCCAAGTTCATCAATGAGTGCATCGATATCACGACTCTCATTTTCCATCATATGATCAAGGATCTCTTTAGCACCAGATCCTGAGATGGTACTGTCAGTAATTTTAGAAACCAAGGTACCCAGTGTTTTAGCATCTACAGGTGAATCTTCCATAGCGATACCTGCTTTGTTTAGACGGCCCAGAAGTTCAGAGGTCAACCATGTGACAGCTGTTTTAGGCACAGCACCATTCTCCAACATCTCTTCAAAAAAGTATGCCATCTCTTTATCTAAAGTGATGACATGGGCATCATATGATTTGATACCAAGCTCTTCTATATAACGTTTCACTTTAGCGTCTGGAAGTTCCGGCATGATCTTGGCTTCAGCGATCATCTCATCCGTCACGATAAGCGGACGAAGGTCCGGGTCCGGGAAATAACGGTAATCTGCAGCTTCTTCTTTTCCTCGCATAGACTTTGTTACACCCTCTTCCACATTCCAAAGACGTGTTTCCTGATGTACTTCCTGCTCATACACACCATCTTCATACGCTTCAGTCTGCCTTTGTACTTCATACGCAATAGCAGCAGCCACAAATCTAAATGAGTTAATGTTCTTGATCTCAACCCTTGTACCAAATGCTTCTTGCCCTTTAGGACGAATGGAAACATTCACATCACATCTAAACGATCCCTCTTGCATGTTTGCATCAGAGATGTCAAGATAACGTACTGTAGAGTGAAGTTTCTTCAAATAAGCTACTGCTTCATCAGAAGATCTCATATCTGGATCAGATACGATTTCAAGCAGTGGTGTACCTGCACGGTTCAGATCTACTTTCGAGTGGTTACCCTCATGCATATTTTTTCCTGCATCCGCTTCAAGGTGTGCCTGAGTCATACCGATACGTTTTTGTGTGCCATCTGCAAGGTCTATAAACACTTCACCTTTTTGCACAATCGCTTTTGTCAATTGTGTGATCTGATACGCCGAAGGACTGTCCGGATAAAAATAAGATTTTCTGTCAAAAGTAGACGTATGATTTACATTTCCATTGATCGCATACCCTAGTCTCATTGCTTTGATCGCAGCCTCTTTATTGACCACGGGTAACCCACCTGGAAGTGCCAAACATGTAGGACAGGTATTTGTATTTTGATGCTCTGCAAAAGAGGTAGGACAAGAGCAAAAGAGTTTTGTTTTAGTGTTAAGTTGAACATGAACTTCAAGACCGATGACGGTTTCAAACATAGTAATATTCCTCGTTAGATTATTAAAGTTATTATAGCGTTATTGCCTTATGATACGTACATCACCAAAGAAGATCAGATCTTTCAACACTGCTTTTTCAACTAGACCTTCTTTGCCTATTCTAACGTCAAGTTCACCTTGTTTACTCTGATAAAGTTTACGATACATCACCACAGTACAGTACCAATCTCCTTCTTGATCTTCTCCTACAAGACTTTTCATTTGTTCTAAAGCATTCTGTGTAGGTATCGTCACATCAACACGACCATTTTTACGATCAGCCCCTATGGCTTTAAATCGGTACTTTTTAGCTGTCTGTTTCTGTTTGATATGTTTAGGAAAATTCAGAAAAAGTGTCATCATGTCATCTTTACCATAATACTCAAGTGCCTCTGTCTCATTTCTGATCTGCTTATCGTATTTCCACTTTTTATACTGACGAGTGAGTCTCTTTTTTTTATGATCTACCCTGTAGATCGTTGTACTCGTGTAGTGACCATAAGATTTTATCATCTGATACATATCTGTTACCAGAAAACCCTTGAAGATGTGTCCTTTGGAGATGTGTCTCTCTTTAAGATCATCCGTCACTGCTCTGGCGATTCCTTCGGCAGATACATTTGCATCTAACATATAATATCTGTTATCAGACGTCAGTGTGGCATGTACCTTGCCCACTTCACCAAACATGCCAAACTCAACACTGTAATCTGCTTCTATATGTTTAGCATTCAAAAGAGAGGTACAAAAGATAAAAAGGAAAGAGATAAACATAAAACCTATACGTAACATTTCTTAGTCTCCAAAGTAACGGATAGAAGCAAAACCGCTTGCTCCAGAACTTTCACACGCTGATATCTGTTCCTGTGTCAAAATTCCCCCTAGGGCCAACACAGGTATAGTCACTTGTGAAGTAACAGATCTTAACACTTCCAAACCAACAGGTAACCCTTTATTGGGTGTATCAAAAATGGGGCTAAACGTTGCCATATCAGCACCTAATGCTTCTGCTTTTTTGAGCTCTTCTACCGTATGGGTACTGACAAGAACAAAAAGGTTCATAGCTTTCGCATCAGCTATTTCATCCAATTGTAAACTGCTTAAATGTACCCCACCAGCTCCCGCAGCATTTGCCAATACAGGGTCACCATGAATGATGATTTTTTCAAAACCACACACTTTAGCTGCTTTAACAAAATCAACAGCATGATTGGAAGAAGCAGATTTGTCTCGATAGACGATCATAGAAGCTTTTTGGGAAAATCTTTTTAGGTCACGTTCTAAATAATTGAAATCTAAGGTAGAAGGGTCAGTGATAGCATAGCTGATCATTGTAAGTCGTTATTCTCTTTTTGTATGAGAAGTTTTTCAAGCAGTGCTGTTTGTTTTTTGAGTTCCAAGTGTCTCTCTTTACCAGTAATGATATGCTCAAGTAAAAGTACAGAGATCATGCCAGGCAGTGCACCCATAAATGCAGACACTAGTGCTAAAAGTAGATTGTCTTGATAAAAAACGAGAAATGAAGTGACAGCACCTAGCAGGACAGCTGCCCATGCTACGCCTAAGAGAAAGTTGACTACAAAACTTAAAGGTCCGTTTTGTAGTCTCATGTTTAAAAGTCCAAGGTGATATTAATGATCTTCTTCAAGTGCCAGAGCACCTGCAAGATAAACATACGTAAGGATCATAAATACAAACGTTTGTAAAAATGCCATAAACGTAAGAAGAATAAGTGGTGTGATAGGTATGATCCATGGTGTTAACATTAAAAGAACCCATAAAAACAGATCATCACCCTTAATGTTACCAAAAAGTCTGAATGAAAGTGAAACGATACGAGACAAGTGAGAAACGATCTCAATAGGATACATTAAAAGTGACATTGAAAATTTTGCTATGGGGTGCATCTCTCCAAGGTGTACGAAGTTTTTAAAGTATGTAAAAGCACCTTGCTTTTTAATACCTTCATAATTGTAGTACAAGAATACAATAAGTGCCAAAGTCAGTGTCACATTGATGTTCGATGTTGGAGATTCAAATCCAGGGATAATACCGATAAGGTTGTTCACAAGTACAAACAGACCAATGGTTGCAATTAAAGGTAAGTATTTACGTGCATGCTCTTCACCGATAACATCTTTACCCATAGCGATAACACCACCAAGGAATGCCTCCATAACGTTTTGTGTACCTGCTGGTACAGCGCTGAGACTCTTTGTTGCTATTTTCGCAATAACGATTACAATAATTGCTGTCAAAACTAAGTGCGAAACAAATAACATTTGTCCATGTCCAAATATTGCGCCTAGATAAGTAAATATACCTTCCATATAACATCCTCTTTAAGTTAAATATTGCGGGATTATACCTATTTTGTACTTAATTTAGACTAAGTATCTCTACGTATATATGCCTAAAATGCGACTAGTCGCATGAGCCGACTGCTGAAGTTGTCAGAGTGACAACGTAGTTTTTTGAACTTTGTTCGAAAAGCGTCCTGTTAATACAATTTCTCCTGTCCCAGACGATAAAGTGCAAAATCATATTTTATAGGATCTGCCGCATCAAAGGACCGTAAAGTATCCGTCAATTCTATACTGGCTTTCATATCGTACGTTTTACGTTTGAGTAAGCCCAAACGTCTTGAAACCTGAAAGGTATGCGTAT
>JAGSGJ010000039.1 GCA_023955225.1 Sulfurovum sp. | reverse complement strand
TCCTAATGCTTGTTCTCCCCTATAACCCTCTCTGGGCATGTAGCATCGCCTGCCCTGCAAATCCCCCCAAACCGCCCCTTCCAGCTGAGAAGTTTAAAAACCACTCCGTGATTTTTCTGGGAACACTGATTGAAAAAGCCGAGCTCATGCAGGACGAACCCTGCAGGGAAAAAGATGATGTAGCTGACTGGGGTGTGACTGTAAAGTCTGTAGAGATACAAGACATTTCACCTTCAGCATCTATGCAAGACTCCATGGAAAGACAGGCAGCAGCAGAGAGGGAAAGACGTGCCATTGAAACCACAGCTGAGGGTAACAAAAATGCTGCCATCTTGCAAGCAGACGGTAAACTAGCCGCTGCCGAACGTGAAGCCAAAGCACAAATCGTTCTAGCAAATGCCTCGGCTGAAGCAATCAGAATGATAAGTGACAACATCCAGGACAAAGAACTGCCTGCTATGTTCTTACTGGGTGACCGATACATTAATTCTCTTGAAAAGATAAGCCAAAGTGCCAACTCAAAATTCGTCATCTACCCTGCGGATTTACAGGGTGCTATTAAAGGTATGTTGGGGAATGTATTTAAGAAGTAACTGATTTTTAGAAAGCAGAAAACCGTATAAAACATATAATTTTATACGGTTTTAAATGTAAAATCTTGCTAGTTTTTTTGCTTTATTCTAAAGGATCTGGACACCATTCTACTGATGAGACTGGATCTGACACTGGTATAGTAGTGATTATAGTGTTTGTGCTACTTATATCTCCACATCCAACCATCATGAATACTACTAAACCTATGCTAAATATTTTTATCATATTTTTAAGTTTCATTTTCTTCCTTTATTTTATCTATATTAAGATATGAAATATAACAATATAGTATGAATATAGTGTGAAGATCTAAACTTTTGTAAATTACTGATTCTGCATATAACCTTGAAAACCTTATAAAGTTATATATTTTATAAGGTTTTAACTAGAAGATAGATAGCTCTTATTTTGGTTGAATGTCTATGGGATAAACTTTCAATACCTTACGTAAGAATAGATCAATGGATTTATAAATGAGAAAACTTAAAAAAATGCCAAGCCCAAAATCATATTGAATAACTACAGTATATAAAAAGAGTGCAATTGCTATATATAATATACATAGATAAAGGATATTTGCTATCCAATAGTTTGTTATTGAAGCACCTAAACATGCATCATCTGTAGCCATACCATAAAATACAGGGAAAGGAACTCCACCAACACATACATTTTCATTTCTTTTGTAAGCAATATGTGGAACTATGAAGAATCCTATAATTACTGCTAACACGAGCGCAAAAAGAATAGTTAACCCTAAGCCAACCGTTAATCCATTTTCATGCACTAATTTATGTATGTTATAAAATATATAATATGATAAAAAAGGAATAGTAATTATTGCCCCTATCCCAATATAGTTTACTTTATCAAGCTTGATTTCTTGTTTCTTCATAATAGATATTTTAACATAAAACAAAACATTATAATCTAACATAGAATATCATGGGTAAGAAAACCTCATAATATTATATATTTTATAAGGTTTTCTCTTCACACTACTTTCACACTTCTAGTTTATACTTCAACCTGTCAAACGTATCAAACGGTTCTGATCTTGAAGATCAGATGGATATTTAATTAAAAAGGATTTAATATGAAAAAATTAACAGCAATCTTACTTCTAACAATCGGTTTAGCTTCAAGCGCTATGGCACATCATCCTGCACCAGTAGATCAGGCCGGATCAGGAATACCAGATACTTCTGGACACTGGGATGCACTGCTTGGTGGAATGTAACATAGACTAGTCCACTGCATTAATATACTGGATAAAAATCAAGGCGTATCCTGCAATGCGGGGTATGCCTTTTTTATTTTCTCTCATCAGAATATTCTCTCTTAAAATCATTATATAACTATTAAATAATTATCTACTCAACACCTCATAAAGTTATATATTTTATAAGGTTTTTTATTTTGGAAACACCAATAAAGTATATTTGCTCATTTTATAATGAACTCAACAATTTTTCATTCTTTTTAATCAGTTCTAGATAATCAAAATAGAATGAAACCATTTTTGGTATAGAAGTTAATGCCATTGTTTGTCCGACATGTTGAGCTGCAAAGCCGTATGTTTCATTACCAATCAATAAAAAGTTTTTTACTTTAGCTTTTAAAGAAGACAGTATAAACAAAATTTTGTTTTTTAGGCTGTCCCGCTCTTCTTTTTCATTATCTATAAATCTTTCAAACTCTTTTAAAGGATTAGGAGATTCCTGCTCCATAAAAGTCTTTATCTTATTAAAATAAAGTATTGTATATTTTTCCCAATGCTCATGAACTTCTGATGTATATTTCTTATATTCATATGATGCATCTTTTGCAGAGGTTTCAGCGGTTAAAGAAATGTCAATGGCCTTTAGTATAAACTTTTTTTCTCCTTCATATGCCATTAAAATATCTTTTGTATTCAAAATTAAAAAGTCATTTATTTCACTCTTTAATTTCAGTTTCATTTCCTGAGAAAAAATGTTTTTATTTAAACTTTCATTTAAACTCGTTACTACCATTTCTTCAATAGTAACATGAAGAAGTAAATTAAGAAGTGAATTGTCGTTAGTATTGTTTAAGCCCTCAAGGATCTGAATATATGTATTTAACGCTACATCAAGTTTATTTTCATTTTCCAAATATTTTACATATGCAAGTATAAAAAAATAATCATCTCTACTTAATAATATTTTAGGAGTGGAAAATATGTCGTTTTGACTTGATTCAGCTCTTATAAGAGGCTTTTTCATTTTTTGTATAGCTTCAGGCATGACTGCTTCACCATGCTTAATAATAAATTGGTTTAAAGTTTCATTTTTGTCATTCCAACCATTTTTAATAATTTGATGTAGTTGTTCAGTGCTCACTTCATTTGGCATATCCAGTTCAAAGTCAGACCATAACCCAAATGTTAACAAAAAAAATAGTTTAATGATTTTCATAGTTATTTCTTCCCAATTTTTTATTATTAAGAGTGTATCAGAAATGTCTTGATATAGAGAAAATACTACAGGGCTATTAAGTTAAAAACCAAAACCTTATAATCTAACATATTTTATAACGTTTATCGCTGTCGCGACGTTTGCAGCCCATAAATATGTACCCTCCTATAGAAAACGTTATAAAATGTTCTATATAGGAGGTTTTATAATGAAAATATAAATGATTTACTTCGAAAAGTGTTGATAGTCTTTTACTCCAGTCCAGTCACCACCCCACTTCCAACCATACTTTTTAAATATCTGAACCGCGTTATCATTTTTGAGTAAAACTGCTTTATCTACATGTGTAGAATTCTTATGTACTCTTTTTCTGTAGGTTGTAGATGCTTTATGGGAAATGTACCCTTTTCTTGAAATGTAAGGGTTTTCTATGGGATTGATATCGATGGCTTTTCCGTAAGAGTGTTTCGACCACTTTTTACTGCCTGTTGCAGTCCGGCAATTAAAGGCTGAAGTATTGTCTGATTCTATAGACTGCCAGTCATTGCCCTTATAGTCACTCACCAATCTCATTTTATTGATGGGATATCCTTCTTCATAAAGGACTTCAAAAATCTCTGTCACCTCAGCAGATACCTCTTTATGTACAATGATCTCACCCATCACATCTTTACCATTAAAATTGATATGTTTCAGACGAAGATAACGCAGATTATTTAGAGAGACGGGACAACCTTTTCTCCATGAGTTACCTTTTATCATACGCTTTTTTATTTCAGGGGTGATAGGTGAGATACTTGAACTATATTCAGCCAAGATAGTTGAAGTCAATACAAGGGCAATGGTTATTATTCTAATCATACTTTTATTATAGCATAGCCCGTGATTTACCTTCGGTTTGTACCTCTATGGTATATTAAAATAAAAATAACCATTAAAGGACAAACCACTATGGAACAATTTAAAACCTATGCTCTGATGACAGGGCTTACCCTACTGTTTATCTGGTTTGGAAGTATGATAGCGGGACAGACTGGAATGATCATCGCTTTTATCGCTGCTGCCGGGATGAACTTTTATGCCTATTACTATAGTGATACACAAGTATTGAAACATTATCATGCCATACCGGTAGACCATAACTCTGCTACAGGACTTTACGAGATCGTAGAAAGACTCACACATCGTGCCAACCTGCCGATGCCGGCACTCTACATCATACCTGAAGCACAGCCCAATGCATTTGCCACAGGAAGAAACTATGAGAATGCTGCAGTGGCTGTTACTGAGGGACTTTTGAACCTAATGACAGAAGAAGAGGTAGAAGCTGTTATCGCTCATGAACTCAGCCACATTAAACACTACGATATGCTTATCGGTACAGTCACAGCTACCATCGCCGGAGCTATAGCGATGCTTGCACAGTTTGGTATGTTTTTTGGTGGAGGAAGAGACAGACCTAACCTCCTTATCACAATCGCACTGATGCTTATCATGCCTATGGCTGCGAGTATCATACAAATGACGGTGAGCAGAAACCGCGAATTTATGGCAGACGCAGGTGCTGCAAAAATGACAGGTCATCCAGAGTGGCTACAGAGTGCATTGGCTAAACTGGACAGCTATGCTCGAAGAACCGTCATGCAAGATGCAGACCCGCAAACAGCACATATGTTCATCATCAACCCTTTTACAGGTAAAGACATGTCACTGAAACAACTCTTCAGTACACATCCAAGTACAGAACAAAGAATAGAGAGACTTGAAGCGTTAAAGTAATATAATTACCTTTAATTAAAACAACACAATTATTTACTTTACATACCATATTTAAGAGAGCCGTTAAACATGTCCCCATTTGCCATACAACTTATCAATGGATGTCTTATTTCAGACATCGAACAAGAAGACCAGAACAGTTTTCAGGCATTGCAACAATTAGGTGCCGTAGAAGAAGTAGATGGACTTTGGAAACTGGTCTCCCTTTATCGTGTGGGTAGACTCTATATAGGTAAAGATGGCAAAGGCTATGTGGAAGCAGAGTTTAAAGAACAAAGAGACCTTTTGATCGAACCTGATCATCTTTGGGGTGCGAAACATGGGGATGTGGTCGTTGCCAAACGTATCATCGCCAGACGTGGGCGTGCCAGTGGTAAAGTACAGCTTGTTATAGCTAAAGCCCATCTCTTCACTGTTGCTTACACACATACAGATGAATCAGATAATTTCCTTATACTCAACATCCGTACAGGAGAGCCTACACACGCTGTGATGGAAGGTATGGACCTAAAAGCATTTAAACTGGGTACAGTATTAAAAGTAGATGTCGATGATGATAAAGTACTTGAAGTGATGGGAACTCTGGATGACCCTAAAGTAGATGAGAAAATCTCACTTGCACTCTTTGAGCGTGAAGATGAATTTCCACCCGAATGTGTCACAGATGCACTGGATGTGGAGTTGGAAGTCACTAAAGAGGAACATCCCGACCGTGTAGATCTTACCCATCTTGATTTCTGTACCATTGACCCGGTCACTGCAAAAGATTTTGATGATGCTATCTATTTTGATATGGAAGCACATACACTCTATGTTGCCATCGCAGATGTCAGTCACTATGTGCCCTACTTTACAAACATAGACAAAGAGGCAAAAAAAAGAGGTTTCACCACGTACCTGCCACACAAATCTTTCCCTATGCTCCCTCGTGAACTGAGTGAAAATATCTGTTCACTTAAACCCAAAGTAGACAGACTTGCATTTGTCGCGAAAATAGCATTGGACAGAGCAACACTGAAACCTTTAAAAGAAGAGTTTTTTGAAGCGATCATCCACTCAAAACACCGTTTTAATTATGAAAACATAGATACTATATTGGAAAATGGCACTGAGGGTATTACGGGTGCAGTTGCCCAGATACTCACATGGTTGCTTCCTCTACAAAAAATGACAGTGAAGTTACACGAGGAACGACTCAAGTATGGATTTGATTTTAGATCTGAAGAGACCAAACTCAGTATTGATGCCAACCATCTTCTTATAGACACACAGATAGAAACAGGGACACCCTCACACTCACTCATAGAAGAGTGTATGCTCTTAGCCAACCAGGCTTCGGCTAAACGTTTTACAGGTGAAGGTGACAGTATTTTCCGTATACATGAGCCACCGCAACTTGTTAAGATAGAAGCTTTACTTTCCGAGTTAGCCGCTATCGGTCTTTATGTGGAAGAGTATGAAGATTCCCCTTCTCTCATACGTGCTATCCAAAAAGAAGCGGAGAGAATGGGGCTTGGTTCAGAAGTGGATGCTATGGTCATCAAATCCTTGCGGCGTGCCGCTTACGCAGCGCATAATGTAGGACATTTTGGACTGGGCTTTAGTCACTACAGTCACTTTACCTCACCCATACGTAGATACTCTGACCTCATACTCCACCGTCTCATCAAAACACAATTGCGTGATGAAGTAGAAGAAGCCAGCTATCTTTTACGAAACATAGAACCGCTCTGTGCAAGGGTAAGTGAACTCGAAAGAGAAGCGACCAAAGCAGAATGGGACTTTAGAGACCGTAAATTTGCACGCTGGGCAGCAGAAAACCTAGGTGAAATCTTCGAAGCAGAGATCATTGAAGCAGGAGAGAGTGCCAAAGCCGTACTTGTAGGTGACATCAAAGGGGTAACCGTAAATCTCAAAGGTGATAACATCATGCTTTTTGATAAAGTGAGAGTCAAGATAACCGAAGCGAATATCGCACAGGCTATTATCATGGTGGAACTTGTTGAAAAGTTGAGTAAAGATGAAATGGAGTTAGTCTAATGTACCAAAGGGAATTTGACCAGAAACTGAAGCAGGCTTTTCCAAAAGCTGTTTTATTTTATGGTGAAAATGACTATCTCATAGACCATTACATAGATACTTATATCAAAAAAACAGATGCAAAAGAGAGCATGCTTAGCCTCTATCATGATGAGTGGAACTTTGAGCAGGCAAAGAATTTTCTTTCTCAAACATCTCTCTTTGGCGGGACAAACCTTGTAGTCTTAAAACACGACAAGAAGATACCCAAAAAAGAACTTGACATTCTCATAGAACTTGCCAATAAAAGTGAAGACAATTACTTCCTTTATGGGTATTCTGGTGCAGCCAAAGATGCGAAGAGTATGCAGGCAGCCTTTACTGAGAAAAAAGGTGGGGTATGGTTACGATTTTTCGAACCGAACATTCGTGACGGCATAGCCATCTTACAACAAAAATCACAACAGATACAACTTGACATAGACCACTATGCCTTACAGCACCTCATGCTCATACTCAACAACAACCTGGCATTGTGTGCCAATGAACTGAATAAACTTGCCATACTGGGTATGAAGGTCACAAGTAAAGATATCGACAGGTTGGTGTACTCTACCGCACCCTTAGCAACAGAACAATTACTCATAGACCTTTTTAACAAAAAGCCTATCACTGCAACCATTACAAAACTGCTTGATCTGGGTGAAGATGAAGCCTCTCTACTACGTTCCACACAATATTTTGTCAATCAGATCTTCCTCTTTCATGCGTACATCAAGCTTCACGGTCATGTAGACTCAGCTGCTATACTTGGGTATAAACTACCCAAACAAATAGAAGAACAAAAAGCACAGTTAGCCTTACGTGTAAAATCAGCTGCACTGCTTAAGATATTTGAACATTTATTAGAGAGTGAAATACTCATCAAAAAAGCACCTGCTACACAAAAAGAAGTATTGGTTTACAGTATGTTGATTAAATTACAGGGTTATCTGTAAAAATAAATAAAGTTTTTTGACTAGTTTTTTAATAAGTTTAATAGGTTAAGATTTTTAATGAATTGTGCTTAGATTTGGAAGTTTGAGTAAGAGAGCTTACGTAGGTAAGTGACCGCACTCACCTTTCAACGATGAGTGCAAGTCATTAAAAAGATGACCTATTAAGAGAACATTTCTCTCATTACACCACCAAACCACTCTCTAGTAGCTTTTGCAGTACCTTTAGATCTGTATTTACCACCACCATCTTTTGGCTTAGGAACACTTCCCTTACCTTTCAGTTTACCACTTGGGTCAGCTGAGAATGTGTGTGTTACCATGATCGCTTCTTCTGGTTTACCACCTACCATTGAGAAACATACGTTTGCTGCTTTAGCGGGAAGACCTGCTTTAGGATCAGACACTTGACCGTTAAATTGAGCAATAATTTGTCCTGCTGCTCTATGTGCTCCCCAGATAGCTGTTTGTCCACTTGGTGGGATAGCGTGAGTTACCGCATCACCAACAACATAAATGTTTGAATCAGTTTTAGATTTGAAGCTATAACCGTCCATCATTGCATAACCAGCACCGTTCACTTCGATACCAGCCATAGCAACTACTGGTGAACATTTGTTGATAGGCATAAGGTTACAAACTTGATACTTCTCAGTTTTTGTCACACCTTTTTCATCATCTGCATCTTTGAATTCTTTATATGTAATAGTTTTTGCTGCTGTGTCAACATCAACTACTTCAGTAAGACCTTTGTACTCAATAATATCTGCAAATAAGTCATTCCAAGATTCTTTAAATGCTCCACCTTTAGCAAATTTACCATTTCTAGTATCTAGAACAATCACTTTACCTTTGATACCTTCATTTTTTATGTAGTTTGCTACCATAGCTGTTCTCTCATATGGCGCTGGAGGACATCTGTATTTACCTTTTGAAGGTGGTACGATGATCACGTTACCATCATCCATATTGTCAAGTTGTCTCTTCAACGCAATATGCTCATTGCCAGGCATTAAACCAGCTGGACAAGCTTGAGAAACCTCTGCGATTTTATCTGCTGACCATGTTGGGAATTGCTTTTCATAATCATATGCAATACCTGGAGAAAGTACAAGAATATCATATGCGATATCGCCCGTTGTAGTTGTAACCGTTTTCGCTTTTCTATCGATAGCGGTAACTGTTGCATTTACAAAGTTATAATCATACTTTGCAGACGGCTGATAGTAATCGCCAACAAAAGTGTCCAAACTTACACCATCAAGACCACCAAGTAGTGCATTAGAGAAAGGACATGCCATGAAGATATTGTTTTTTTCAATGACTGTTACTTCAATTCTCTTATCTTTTTTTCTAAGTGCTTTCGCCATTGTGAGTCCACCAAAACCTCCACCTACGATCACTACTGATCTTCCGCTAGCTTTCTTAGCTGCGGATTTCTTCTCACTTGCTACTGCCATGCTTGGCATTGCTGCAGCGGCTGCAGCTACACCCGCTAGTTTAAACGTATCTCTTCTATTCATTGCCATAATGTCTCCTATTAGAATTGGTTTGTTAATGTCTTTATATAATATAAAGTAATTAAATTATGACAGAAGTTGCATTGAATCTAAATTATTTTGAAGTATTTTATAAATTGTTTTGAAGATGCAGCAAAAATGCACAGAGATATCTGGAAGGGATAACGATAAGATATGCTCTACTTTATCATACCTTGTCGTGGCGTTTTAAGCTTGTATTAGTTCCGCCGAAAAGTTCTTAAGTGGTTGCACTTTTGCTTCACCTGTTGTAAGTTTTTTAGCACCTCTTCTTCCATAAACTTTTTTAAGCTCTTGTTTAAAGGCATCAAAGAAGTCTTGAAACTTCACTGGTCCAAGTACAGCCACTGCCCAAATATTATCATCTGCATCAATTTCAAGTATGATAGAAGCCAAACCTTCATTTGCTGGTCCACCTACCACTTTTCCACCTTTTTTTGGTTCAAATGCAGAAAGATGTGAAGTACAAACAAATACACCACCCCTATCATAAGAGAGTGTTTTTCCTTTCTCTTCTACATACTGAAACATACTCATTTCAGCTGTAGGGTAAGTCAATTGGTGCGGACAGATAGCAGAATAAGCAACAAGTGTTCCTTTTGCTCCTGCACCACCTCTATAGATATACTCCGTTCCATCTTCTGCTTTAAGCTTAATATCTTTTTCTGCAGGTCCAGCAAGATCAACCATAATAGCAGGGGTAGCTGCATGTGGATACATAAATATATAGTTCTCTTCTACGACTAATGCTTTAGATTTAAGTGGATTACCCTCAGCATCTTTAAGTTGTACTTTTTCAAATGTTTGGAACAAACTTCCATCCTCTGCATAAAGCTTTTGAGTGATAAGTGAGGGAGAAATAGCGACTACCATTGCTGATGTTGCTGATAAACGTAAAAAATTTCTTCTTTCCATAATGAAACCCTTTTGTATAAATTAACTTTATCAAATCATACAAGGAAACTTATTAATATTAAGACTTCTAATAAATAAAAGTATGTAAAATTTGTCTAATGTCTGCCTAAGGGATATTATTGTACTATATCGCTTCCAAAATTCTTGCTCATTTTTGGACAGTTGTAACTACAACTGTATATATGGGCTATTAAACCAAAAGGAAACAATATGACTTGTTATGAAACACTGTTTGTAGTTAAACCTACACTTACAGAAGAAGAGATTGCAGCACAAATTACGAAAGTAAAAGATGTTCTTGCTAAAGAAGGTGCCGAGCTTGTTGGTACTAATGATATGGGTATGAGAAAACTTGCGTACCCAGTAGAAAAACATGCTAGAGGTTACTACACTGTTCTTTTTTATAAAGCGGCAGGTACAATTATCGAAGAACTTGAGAGAAATCTTAAAATTAGCGAAGATGTCATCAAGTTTTTATCTGTGAAATATACTAAAGAAAAAGAGCTAGCGCATTTTGATAAACTTGTTGCAGCAGCAAACAAAAAAGCTACACTTGCAGCAGAAACAAAAGCACCTGCAACAGAAACACCTGCAGCAGAAACAAAAGCACCTGCAGCAGACGCACCTGCAACAGACGCGACAGAAGCATAATCAACCATAGATTAGGAGCAACCTTATGTACAACAAGATTATTTTAGCCGGAAACCTTACTAGAGATATTGAGATTAAATATACACAAAGTGGATCTGCCATTGGTAATACTGCCATCGCAACTTCACGTAAATTCAAATCTGCAACTGGTGAACAAAAAGAAGAAGTGCTCTTTGTAGACCTTACTTTTTTTGGTAGAACTGCTGAAATTGCAAATCAGTACTTACGTAAAGGTAGCAAAGTTTTAGTAGATGGAAGATTGAAGCTAGATCAGTGGACAGCACAAGATGGAAGCAAAAGAAGTAAACACTCTGTAACAGTGGAAAACCTTCAAATGCTAGGAAGTAAAGACGAAGCAGCACCTATGGGTGGTAACGCATATAGTCAACAAGGTGGAACAGATTATAATGCTCCATCAAACGACAGCTATAATCAACCTGCACCGTCTGCTCCGAAAGCTGCACCACAACCTACGTCAAACATCCCAGAAATTGACATCAATGAAGATGAAATACCGTTTTAGGAGAACACCATGGCAGAAAGAAGAAAATTTAAAAAAAGATTTTGTAAATATTGTGAATTAAAAGTAGAGTTTATAGACTACAAAGATTTGGGACAACTTAAATTCTCACTAAGTGAGAGATTTAAAATTATGCCAAGAAGACTCACTGGTAACTGTAAAAAACACCAAGAGCTTGTAACAGGCGCAATTAAAAGAGCTAGACAAACAGCTTTGATACCATACATTGTAGATAGAAAGAATGTTGTTGAAAATCCATTTGAAAATGTAAGATAGGTTTTAACCCATCTTACACAAAGTCCATCTTTACTGATGGACTTCCTTATAAAATAAATTCCCTCTTTACACTTTCCTCAATACGAGAAACACTTTATCCGATTCACCTAAATCATACAGATTGACATCATCGCTTTGTACCAGTTCCAAACCACTTAACCTTACAATGTCGTCTATCGTATGATGGTATTGTTTAATGGTCTCTTGAGACTTTTTAAAACTGCTTCCCTCTTTTTCAAAAAGTGTGAATTCAGCACTGTATTCACCCTGCTCAAAGTCACTGTCCACAGTTAAAAATCTCTCTTCATCATCCACAATGTAAGAACCGACCGCTACATTTTCAAAACCATACAGCGTGTTTATATCACAAAGAAAGTGTCCCCCATCCTTTAAGTGCTCTTTTACACATGCTAAGAATTCTGCTAATGGTGCTTTCTTTAGATAGTTCAACATGTCAAATACAGCCGTTAATACATCGTAATGACCCTTTAAATCACATAAGTCTATACACTCTGCATCATAACCTTGTTCAAGTGTTTTGGAGACCATAAGAGGACTGAGGTCTATCCCTTTAACTTGAGGTATCTCTAATGCACCTTGCATTTGACGTAAGAAATCTCCAGAACCACAACCCACATCTAAAAGGCTGTCAAAATCTACAGAGTTTAAAAAAAGAAGGTAATGTGCATAAAGACTTGGAGCAGCCTCTTTTACACCAAGAAGATCCTCTACTTTAGCGTAGAGGTCAAGTGAGTCTGAAGTAGTATTAGCCACGGCTTTCTACAACAGTTTTGATCTTTTCATATAAAGAGAGAATCTCTTCTTTCTTTCCATAAAAACTATTTTTATTTGAGATCAGATGCGCAGAAGAATCCATAATATCTTCAGCCACTTTCAATCCGTTTTCTCTCATTGTTGAACCTGTTTCTACAATGTCAACAATAGCATCTGCCAAACCAACAAGAGGTGCCAGTTCTATAGAACCGTAAAGCTTCACCACTTCTACACCTACTGCTTTTTTGGCAAAGTAGTTTTTAGTGATGTTTACCATCTTAGTAGCAACTTTGATATTAGGACGTGACCAGTCAAGTTCATCTTCATTCTTAATACCGATAGCCACTTTACACTTGCCTAACTGCATGTCAAGAAGCTGGATAATATCTAACTCTTTTTCAGTAATGACATCAAGTCCGACAACACCGATGTCTGCTGCACCGTGTTCTACGTAAGTCGGAACATCTTGATTACGTACATTTAAAAAACGAAACTCACCCATATCTAAAATGAGTTCTCTACCTTCAAACTTAAATTCTCCACCGAAAATTTCAGCAAATATTTCAAGTGTTTGCTCTGCTATTCTTCCCTTTGGAAGTGCTACTGTTAACATATCTCTAATTCCTTAGCATTTTATATATACGCCTTTAAAGCAAAGCTTCAAAGACTAACGTTAGCACTTAGTTTCCTTCATCAGGAAGCTCAGCGACTAGTCGCTTTCAGTGCCTTTCGCATCCCATTAAAAACCAACATTTCATCGTAAGTGGCTTCTTCAAAAAAACTTGACAAAAATTTTCCGTCTCCACCTGTAAAATAGAGTTTTTTACCATCACTATGCTTATCTATGAGTGCTTTTATAGACGCGATTATACCATAGCTTATCCCATCTTTAGTTGTAGTAGGTAATTGCTCTAAAGATATCGTTTCGTTCAACTCTGTGTCCAAGACCGGAGAGATAGAGGCATACGCTTGTAACATCGCTTTTAACCCGGGTACTATAAATCCGCCCATATACTTAGCATCTTGCATAATATCCACCGTAATAGCGGAACCTGCATCCACATAAATACCATTTTCATGACTCAAACACAATGCTCTTCTGTCTACACCCATTGTTCCATATGCACCTTGCAGTGTAATTTGCTGAGAGATATTTTTCCATAAGTGTATATTTTCGATAGTGCTGTCCAATTGTTGTTTCACCGAAATATAACAGAGTGCTTTTTTGCTATATTTACGGATAGCCTCTTCATAAGACAAATGCTCAATCTCACGCCCATTGTAAATATGGAAATGCGTATTGCCGATATCTGCGAGTAATACACTATCCTTCATGCCAAACCTTCCAGCCATTCTCTTCCAGCATTGCCTTAGCATGAGAACACAGTGGTGCTTTCACAATCATGTATTTTTTAGTGACCTTACTGCCAATATACGTTTCCAGTTTTTCATGTAACAGCATCAATTCAGCTGCTTCTTTTCGAAGTACCCTACTCTTCTTTTCAACTTCCATGACCAGTGCATAATAGCCTTTTAGATCAACACCCAAATATAGTGCAACCTTTTTACGGGAACCTAGTTCCTTTGGCATGATCTCTTGAAGGGATTTACAAATGATATTTTTATGGTTTAAATATTCAACCAATGCTTTCATGATGCTCCTTTTAACGGATGATAACTGTTCATTGTCTCTGCCAAGTTATGCTTTTGTATATGCGTATAGATCTGTGTGGTCTCCAGAGAACTGTGTCCCAATAACTCTTGTACAACACGTAGATCTGCTCCACCAATGATAAGTGAAGAAGCAAAAGAGTGTCTCAATACATGAGGTGATACGCCTAAATACTTCTTCACTATTTTATACGCAGAGATACGACTGAGTACATCCCCTTTGTAATTTAACCAAATATAACTACTGGCCATGTCCTGTTCCTTCATATACATCTCCAATGCCTGTATGGCAATAGGTGCAAGAGGAACAATGCGTTCTTTTTCCCCTTTGGCAAAACGTATTTTTAGCCATCCGTCTACGATATCACTACGTTGTACATTCAATGCTTCAGAAATACGACATCCGCTCGCATACAAAAACAATATAAGTGCATAATCACGTAATCCCATTACTTTGCTTCTGTCAATATTTTTTAGACCTTGCAGTATCTCATTACTACTCATATATTTGGGTAGATTCTTGGGCACTTTTGCCATAGGGATCTTAATTTTTTCGTGTGTGAAATCCTGTTTGTGACAAAAGTGAAAAAATGTATTGATAGAAGAGAGTTTTCTGTTTAACGTTCTTTTGTTTTCAAAAGTAGATAAAAATTTTAATATATCCGTAGTATCGAGTTTGGTCAGTGTTTTTTGACTTAACTCTTCCAATTGGGTAAGGTCACCCAAATAAGAAGAAATGGTAAGGGTATCCAATGCCTTTGTGACACTGAGATACTCTTCAAAAGCTATCAGTAAATCACTCATAACCTAATTTAGATAATTCAATAATATCACCATCTTTATAGAGTTTGGTTCCTGTAATGAATGCTGGTTCACCCACTTCTCCTAGATCATAGATCTTGTGTTTTGTCAGAGTACTGTCCATAACGATCAGTGACCCTCCCTGGTCCAAGCCATATACCCTGCCGTTAAAGGCTGTACCTACAGAATAGTGTGCAAATTTATACTTTGCTTCTCTTACCTTTTCAAGATTGCTATCTAAAGCAAGGATCTCTCCTTCTTTTGTAAAGAGATAAATGATACCGTTATCAAAGGCTACTTCAGAAATATTTGCTCTATACTCATTTTGCCCTCCGTCACCCAAGGTAAGAAGTCTTTTTGGTGTTGCAGCGATCATAGTGTTATCCTTACGAGATAAGTATATAACGTTATTAAATACTTTTTCCGTGCTAAGATAGACTACTTTTGCATTTTCACTGTCTTCTATATTGACAATAATAAGTTTCCCGTCAAGCATAGGCATAACAACTAAACTATCGATAAAGATCGGACTTGCTGCTCTTGTATCGATGGCAAATGTTGCCTCAGAACGACTTTCAACCACTTTTCTATTGTCTGCCATTTGATAAATACCAAATGTATTGTTGTTAAGAATATATGCAACCACACCATTTTTGATCGTTGCAGCAACCACAGGTACATGTAAGGAAACAGCACGTACTGCTTCTTTTGTTTTTTTATCAATGATCTTTAAAATACCTTTAGCGTTTGTAGCCAGGACATACGTATCGCTTTCATTTAAAAATCTATAACCTTCACCAAGGTTGATACTGCTTACACCCGATTTTCCAACATATACACCACTCTTGAGTGTTCCTCCCTCACGGCTAAGATCACTTATATTGCCACCATACGAAGATGAAGCATTTGATGCTGAAAATGTCTGTTCTGGTTCAAAATATTTTTTACTGCTGCATCCTGAAAAAAGTAATGCAACTATGGTAAATGTAAGTAGTGACAAAGCCTTCATTAATTTGCCTTTATTGTTGAGTGATTAAGGAATTCTCTGATCACTGAAAGAGGTGAATCTTCATCTATAAGTTCCAATTTATTCTGAGCTGTCTTAATATCACCCGCAACGATAGCCAAGTATGCTTCTTCGAACAATGCCATCTCTTTATAGAGTTTTGAATCCACAGGTTTTTTATTGAGTACGCCTGCTGTATAAGCACTTGCATCTGCGATCACATTATTGTTACTTGCAGCCAAAGACTCTAATGCTTTGATATCTTCTTTTTTCACTGCCTGCGCATAGGTATAAAGCTCTAAAAGTCCTGGATTGTTCTCTTTAAGTACTTTAAGAGCATCTGCATCATCACTGTTGCTTTGTAATGTTAAGAAAGCTTCATTTGCTTTTACAAGCTTTGCTTCATGCATCGAAGTCATCACAGCTTGACCACCAAAAAACAAAATAAGTGCGGCAACAATACCCCACAATTGAAACTTGTATTTTTTATACAGTGATTCTAGTTTAAAAGCACTCTCAAGTACCTTTTCATCACCGCTTAACTCTTTTTTTACATAATTCACATCATCTTTAATGCTCACGTAGCTCTCCTGCAACATATTTATAGTTTATATTATACCTTTTGGAGTTTAAAAGAGGGGTTACAATTCCACGACTGTTATCCCCAAGTTACCAGGCATCCTGTAAAATTTTTCTATTTTAGGGTGGTTTTTAAGATATTCAGACACCAATTTGGA